>JBNGCR010000072.1:6785-23636 GCA_050045915.1 Limnospira sp. | reverse complement strand
TTCAGTTTTGGACGGCTTAAGAATCCCCGCGTCTTTAGACCGGGGAGAAGTCAAAATACTTCGATTCCGACGCGGACGAGCTGAAATTTTTGGCGACCCGGGGCTTGAGTCGGGAGATCGTCGATCGCTTCGATCGCGTCGCGGCCAGTTCCCAAACCTCCTGCGGACGCGCCCTGCTCGGTCGTAAACGGGCCTTCGTCGATTTTGACGGCCGGGAAGATCTCGACGGTGCCATGAAAATGCACCTCGACGCGGGACTTCTTTCCGCCCAGTCCACCCCCCTCATCTCCCGATCCGGTCGATTCATCGGGATGTTTTCGACTCACTGGCGCCGACGCCACCGCCCCAGCGATCGCGAACTGCGGTTCCTCGACTTGCTGGCCCGGCAGGCCGCCGATCTGATCGAGCAGCGACAGGCCAGCGCCGAACGCCGGAGACTCCTGGAGCGCGAACGGGCGGCGCGGGAAGAGGCGGAACGGGCCAACCGGATCAAGGACGAATTTCTCGCCATCCTGTCCCACGAGTTGCGATCGCCCCTCAACCCGATTTTGGGGTGGGTGAAGCTGCTTCAATCCCGGACATTCGACGCGCCCACCCTGCGGCGGGCCCTGGAGACGATCAAACGCAATGCCCAACTCCAAATCCAACTGATCGACGACCTCCTCGACATCACCCGCGTCCTCCGGGGCAAGCTCAAACTGGAGGCGACCGCCGTCGATCTGGCGGGAGTTATCGAGGCGGCGGTGGAAGTGGTCAGAACCGCCGCCGAAGCTAAATCTATCGTCTTGCAGTTCGAGGCGGCCGATATTTGCCGAGTCCGGGGCGATGCGGGACGCCTCCAACAGGTGGTTTGGAATCTGCTCTCCAACGCCATCAAATTTACCCCCGAGGGGGGTCGCGTCCGGGTGCGTCTGGAAAGGTGTGATCGCCGGGCCCGGATTACGGTCGCCGACACGGGGCAAGGCATCAGCCCGGATTTTCTGCCCTACGTCTTCCAATTCTTCCGCCAGGAAGATGCCTCCATCACCCGCCAGCACGGCGGCTTGGGATTGGGGCTGGCGATCGTGAAGTATCTGGCGGACGCCCACGGCGGCAGCATCAAGGCCGAGAGCCCCGGCGAAGGACTCGGCGCCACGTTCTCCGTCGAGTTCCCACTCCTGCCGTCAGAACTAGATCCCCCCCCAGCACCATCCCCATCCACAGATGCCGATCTGACCGGCATCAAAGTCCTGGCCGTCGATGACAGCGAGGACTGCCGTGAATTGTTGGCCGCAGTCCTGGGAACCTGCGGGGCCGAAATCCGCGTCGTCGCCTCCGGGGCGGAAGTCTTGGCCGATTTGGGGGACTTCAACCCCGACGTCCTGATCTGCGACATCGGTATGCCTGACATGGACGGCTATACCCTCCTGCGACAGATACGGAACTTGCCCGACACCCGGAGAAAAAATATCCCCGCGATCGCCCTCACCGCCTTCGCCCGGGCCGAAGATCGCCGGCGGGCCGTGGAACTCGGCTTTCAACAACACGTCGCCAAACCCATCCAATTGGAGGAGTTGATCGGCGCGATCGGTCAACTCGTCAAGGGTTGATGGGGGGTGGGGAAAATGAAAAATGAAAAATGGAAAGTGAAAAGTTCCCGACTCCCCTCATTTCCCCGCCGAAAACTCCGAGATATCCAAATGAGCGATCGCCTCAAAAAAACCGAATAGGCACCCGGAAATCTCCGCCACACCGCCTTCGACATTCGATTCGATATTCAACGGCAAAACAGGGTCATGCAGGGACAACCGCAGCAAAAACCACCCGTCCTCCGCCGGCGACTTGCACGCCACCCGCACCCCCTCGTAATTCTTAGGGACGATTTCCCAATCTTCCTGCTGAGAAACGAACTGTTTGAGGTCGTCGATGATTTGATTGCCGTAGGATTTGAAGTCGTCCGCCAAAATCTTGATGCGAATTTCCCGACTCTCCTCCGGTTCCCGCAAATTGGCGATCAAATCGGTTAAAGATTTGCCCTCCCGGTGAGTTTTCGACAACTCGATCAATAACTTACTCACCAAATAGGCCCCGTCGTCCAAGAAGTAGTTTTCTTTCATGGCGCCGTGGCCGGAGGTTTCGATCGCCAGCCAGGATTCCCGTCCGCTTTCGTTCAATTTTATCGCTTCGTTAATCACATTTTTGTAACCCCGTTTGAAGCGGTGGTGGACTCCCTTCAATTCCCCTTCGATAAACTGGGTCAATCCGTCGGAGGTGATGGAGTCCGTGACAATCGTCGAACCGGGATGTTCTTGCAAGACGATCGCGGAAATTAACGCGATCAAACGATTTCGGTTCAGTTCCTTGCCATCTTTATCCACCGCCGCGCCGCGATCGACATCCGTATCGAAAATAATACCAAAATCCGCCTGATTCTCAACCACCGCCTTGCAAATCGACTCCATCGCCGCCTCATTTTCCGGGTTGGGGACGTGGTTCGGAAACGTGCCGTCCGGTTCCAAAAATTGGCTTCCCGAAATATCCGCCCCCAGCGGTTTCAACACCTTTTCGGCGTAGAACCCTCCCGCACCGTTGCCGGCATCGACGATAATTTTTAATCCTTTTAAAGGCTCGTCAAAGTCTTCGGGATGATTCGCCCCTTGGCGAATGGTATTCACCAACCCTTCCGCATAGACGGAGATAAAATCATGTTGGGTGATGCTTCCCGGGGAATCGGAGGTTTTGAAATCGTTCTTTTCCGCCAATTCTAAAATGGCAGAAATATTCCCCTTATCCAAGCCCCCCTCAGCCGTAAAAAACTTCAGGCCATTGCGGTTGAAAGGCAGGTGGCTGGCCGTCAACATGATCGCCCCGTCGCACTCCCATCCCGGCGTGACGGTACTCACGAACATGGCGGGAGTGGAGGCGATCGCACAATCGTAAACCCGACACCCCGTCGCAGCGATTCCCCCCATCACCGCCGCCATCAATTCGGGGCCAGAAATGCGGCTGTCCCGCCCCACGGAAACGGTTAATTCTGATGGCGATCGCTTTAATTTTTCCGCCAACCAAGTGACGAATGCTTTGCCCAAAATCGCCACTATTTCGGGAGTCAAATTGACGAGCTCATTCTCGACCCCTTCGAGGGCGACACCCCGGATATCGGAACCGTTTTGGAGTTTTTTCCAGTTGAACTCGGTGATTTGAATAGTCATAAACTTTTACCAGGCTGCGATCGAGTGGTTATAGGTTATCATAGATAGATATCAGTATTCGGCGATCGGCCGTCAGCCTCGCCATATTTAAGGATAATTTAAGATTGTGTCGCGACAGTATGATATCAGATCCGGTTATTAACCGGATCGACTCCCTTAAGAGAGGCAATAGGCAATAGGCAACAGGCAACAGTTGGGGAAAAAGGAACAGGAAAACTCGACTCCCGACTCCCGACTCCCGACTCCCGACTCCCGACTCCCGACTCCCGACTCCCGACTTTAAGACGAACCGACGCGGACGGGAAACAGTTTTTCGATCGCCCGGGTTCCCAACAGCCCCAAACTGCTGAATCCCAACCCCAAAACCAAAATGGTGAGTTCGACGCTATCGAACCCCATCGCCTCCGGTTGAATGAGGCTGATTCCCAACCCAGATAAAGCCGCTAAACTGCCGATCGCAAACCCGAATCGGACGCTCGTCGGCGACACGATAAACCCTTTAAAATCCGATAAAAAATAGGCGATCAAGGGAACCCACAGCACCGAGGCATAGGCGGCGTAGAAGCACAAAATCAAGCCGACAATTTCCCCACCTCTGAGGGCGATGCCAAAGGCCAAAAGGGCGTTGAGCGATGTCACGAAAACGCGGTTTGCAAACGTATTTTCCACGACTTCCAAATCCAGCACCGTTTTGGTTTGGATGCGGAGGATGTTGCTGCCAATTCCCAAAGCCGGAACCGCCAAAATTAAAATCAATATAATACCGATCAAAGGGTGAGTCTGATTCCCCACCCAAAACAGGATGTAGGGAATTAAAGACTTTCCGTCGATCGCCTCTGGAAGAACCCCCGAACCTTGTGCCGCGATCGCTACCGCCCCCGGTAAAAACGCCAAAATCATCAGGCAAATGCCGGCGACGATACATCCCCAGCGGGCGATTTTTATGCTTTTCGCCCGGACGACAAACTGCTGGCATTTCATATCGATCGCCACCAACAAAACCGTCGAAATCATCACCCCCAAGGTACCCCGGACATCCATCGCCCCGACTCCCGGCACGAAATTTTGGACGGTTTCAAAATAAGAAATACCGCCGTCGAGTTGCCACAGACAATAGGCGAGGGCGAGGATATTAGAAAGGAGCAAAATCCGAAATACCAAACTCGCCCGTTCCACGGGAAGAAGGGAAATAAAACAAAATGAAATAGCCAAAAAAATGAGACTCGAAATCGTCGAAATTCCGGCGACGTTGAGGATGGCGGCAGCCGCGATCAACTGGACGGCGGCGATGCCGATCAATGAAGTCCAGGACATCAAACCGACGCCGATTTTGACGGGTGTGCCGTAGCGATCGCCCAACAAAGTCCAAATTTGCTCGACTTCCACCCAGTAGAATTTGGCGAGAAACGCCAGGGCGATCGTCCCCAATCCGATGGCGATCGCGTAGAGACTCCCCGCCGCCCCGTTCCAAAACGATTTTTCTGCCGTCCCCAGAATAAACCCCAAACCGTAGTGGGCGGAAACCAGTAAAGTGGCGAGGGAAACGAGTCCCAACTGTCGCTGTTCTTTCACGTCCATTGCCAGACCGCAGTGACCCAACTTCAAGGATTACACCTCGCATGGTAAGGATTTTTTCGGGTTTTGGCAAATTAGAAAAAAATCGCAATTGACTGTATCAATCCGCACAGAAAATTGAGACAGTTTGAGGATATGAAAAACGGCAATTTCAATCTTTGAAGCCGTCCCACAAACTGGCCGCATGGGGGATAGTCTCTCCGGTGACGCTCAAATCCACCGGATTCCGGATCGGGATCGATGCCAGGGTCAGGGAATTGAATTGGAGCGATCGCGAGCCGGAGGGGGCAGAGGGGGCAGAGGGGCGGAGGGGCGGAGGAAGCGGAAGGGAAACCATCCCCCCATTGCCTATTCCCTACTCCCTACTCCCTACTCCCTACTCCCTACTCCCTACTCCCTACTCCCTACTCCCCACGACGGGATCGCCCATCAAGTCCCGATCGCGAAGCAATCGCGGCCTTTCTGTTTGGCTTGGTAGAGGGCGACATCGGCGGCGTGGAGGAGCCGGTCTGGGGAACTCTCCGGGGTGGGAATCAAGCTGAAAATACCCTGGCTGACCGTGACGCGATCGCTGACACTGGAAGTTGCGTGGGGGATCTCGAGATCCGCGATCGCGGCCCGGATGCGGCGAGCCACCTCCACAGCTCCCTCAATATCGGTATTTGACAGGATAACGACAAATTCCTCCCCCCCGTAGCGGGCCACCAAATCAGTCGGGCGCATCGCCGCCCGCTCGATCGCCCGGGCCACCTGAATCAGACAGTCGTCCCCCGCCAGATGTCCGTACTGGTCGTTGTAGTTCTTGAAATAGTCCACATCGCACAAAATGACCGCCAACGGCAACCGTTCCCGCCGCATCCGTCGCCACTCCCGCCCCAAAACCTCGTTGAAATGGTGACGGTTGGCAACCTGCGTCAGCCCGTCCAACCGGGCCAGCCGTTCCAGTTCTCGATTCGCCTGTTGAAGCTGTTGGTAGAGGCGGGCCTGCTGAAGGGGGAAACTCAGTTGAGCGGCCACGGCCCGCACCAATTCCAAAGTTCGCGGCTGACAGGGAATAGCCCGGGTATTGTAAAAAACCAGAACCGCCGACACCTCGTCCCCCAGCAAAATCGGCACCCCGAACATGGTCTTCAAACCCGCCCGCTCGGCAATTTTGGCGCGATCGTAAACGTCAGGGGAACAAGTCGAACAATCTTCGATCCATTCAGGTTGTCGAGAGAGCCAGATCCGGCCAGCAATCCCCCGTCCGGGGGCGAAAGTGCGCCGGCTCGAATCCCGTTGAAAGCCGGCAAATCGGGGGTCCATCCCCTGGGGGTCGGCGATATATTCCAACACGTTGCGATCGCGGTTCGGCAGCCATGCTTCCCCGTATTCCCACAGGATATTCTCGCAGACCGCATCCAAAACCGCCGTGATCGCCACCCGAAAATCCGGCGATCGCCCGATCGCCCGAGTCGCCCTCAACAGCAGGCGAGTTTCCCGAGCCGAATGCTGCAATTGTTGATTTTGCTCGACGAGAGTTTGATTCGTCTGGAGCAGTTGTTTTTGCAGGGAATGGAGGGCGAGTTGGTTGTGAATGCGGGCGAGAACCTCTTCCATCTGAAACGGCTTCGTGATGTAGTCCGCCCCGCCCACCTCGAACGCTTTCACCTTGTCCAACCCCTCATTTAAAGCGCTCAAAAAAATCACCGGAATGTCCCCCATTTTCGGGTCAGCTTTAATCTGCCGGCACACCTGATAACCGTCCATTTCCGGCATCATGATATCGAGGAGGATCAAGTCCGGTGCGAAGCGCGTCAGGCTGCGGAGCGCCAACTTTCCACTAGGGGCGAGGCGGACATCATACCCCTGTTGTTGCAGCAAATCTTGAAGTAGGCGCAGGTTGTTCGGAATGTCATCGACAACGAGAATCGTTGAGGGAGTCGGAGGCTGATTCGGAAGATTCATCATTTTAAGTCAGTCTGTACTTCTAGCATCTGCCAAATCTGTTCGTAATCAAAATTCTCCGCACAGTTGCGGAGCGCAACCGCCAACTCCGACCATTCCGGGGGAATTTCCTCGACCAGGCGTCGCATTTCCGTCTCGTTGAGCGTCATCACCGCATCGGCCAGGGCGGAGCGCCACCGGGCGGACATTTGGGCCAATTGGCTGGCGACTCGGGCGACATTCGGGGGTTCGGACTCGACCACCGCCGTCACCTCGGCGTCCCCGTAGCAGATGCCCAAGTAATCGGACATACAGGCGAGCAGGGTGGACATTTGTATCGGTTTGTAGAGAAAATCGTCGCAGCCCGCCTCGATCGCCAAAATCCGTTCCTCTTCAAAAGCGCTGGCGGTCAGGGCGATAATAATCGTCCGCTCCGGATCGCCCCCGGCCGGCGATCGCTCCCGCTCCAATTTTCGGATCATCCGGGTCGCCTCGTAACCGTCCGCCCGGGGCATCCTCAGATCCATCCAAATCAGGTGAGGGCGAAACGCCTGCCACACCGCGATCCCCTCCAGACCGTCCCGAGCCTCCCGCAGCTCGACCCCCAGGGGGGAGAGCATCTGCTGGAGTACCTGGCGGTTGTAAACCTTATCTTCCACGATCAAAATTCGGGGGCGGGTGCCCTCATCGAGGGCCAGCGCCGGGGCATCCGAGGGCAGGGCGATCGCTTCTTTTTGGGGGGGAGGCTCGGGTTCGGCCGACTCCGCCGGCATCACCTCCAACTCAAATTCAAACGCCGTCCCCTCCCCCAACTGCGAGCGAATCTCCATCTCAGATCCGAGCAGGTGCAGGTATTTTTGACAGATCGACAACCCCAACCCCGTCCCCTCCTGGGATTCGACCCCCGCCTGAGCCTGAAAAAAGGGCTCGCAGAGTTGAGAAATTTCCTCCGGGGTCATCCCCACCCCGCTGTCAGCCACCCCCAGGCGCAGACGGCAGGTTGGTTTGGAGTCCGATGGGGAGACGCGGGACGCCCGCAACTCCACCCGGCCCTGGTCGGTGAACTTGATCGCATTGCCCAGGAGGTTGATCAGGATCTGCCGCAATTTCAGGCGATCGCTGCGGATGAATTGCGGCACGTCCAGGGAGCGGACACAATTCAAATGGAGATTTTTTTGGCTGGCTTTGAGGCTGAACAGATCCCGGAGTTCGTCCATCATCCGCCACAGGTCGAAGGCCTCCTCGGCGATCGTCACCCGCCCCGCCTCAATTTTGGACAGATCAAGAATGTCGTTGATCAGACTCAGCAAATGTTCGCCACTGCGCTGGATGATGCGGAGGTTGTTGTGCTGGCCGGCGGTGAGGTTGTCCGCATGGCTGAGGATTTGGGCGAATCCCAGCACCGCATTCAACGGCGTCCGCAGCTCGTGGCTCATGTTCGCCAAAAAGGTACTTTTCGCCTGACTTGCCAACTCCGCCTTTTCCTTCGCCCGCAGCAACTCCTGAGCCGCCCGCTTGCGATCGCTCACATCCAAAACCACCCCGTGCCAGACGATATCCCCATTTTCCCGGCGCTCCGGCCGCGAATTTCCCAAAATCCAGCGAGTTTCCCCCGAGGGGAGGACGTGGCGCCACTCGTGGGAAAAGGGGGTCAGGTCGGCCATACTGGCGATGACTTTCCGGTAGTAGCCCTCCCGATCCTCCGGGTGGATTTGGTTCGACAGCAGGTTCGGATCGGCCAACACCTGTTCCGGCTCCACCCCGAACAGTTCCCGAGAGCCCCCACTCATGTATTCAAACCAAAATAAATCGGGCGATCGGGCGACGTAGCTGTAAATGGCACCGGGAATGTTCATCGCCAGACTTTCCAGGCGAGCCCGACTTTGTTTGAGGGCCTCCTGAGCCCGACGGCGATCGCCGATATCCACCACGATCGCCAGGTGGGAAATCGGCCGGCCCTCGGAATCGAAGATCAGAGACAGACTCACCTGAGTCCAGATCGGCGTCCCGTCCTTGCGGAGGTAACGCTTCTCGATGCACAGGGACGAGATCTCTTGGTCGTAGAGTCGGGCTAGGGGCAAACGGTAGCGGGCGACATCCTCCGGGTGCGTCACCTCCTGGTAGGTTTTCCGGTACAGTTCCGCCTCGGTGTAGCCCAACAACTCGCAAAAATGTCGGTTCGCCCGGATGAATAAACCGGAGTCAAAGTCGGCCTGGTTAATGCCCACCGCCGCCTGCTCGAAGATCGCCCGCAGTCGGGTTTCTCCCTCAGCCAGTTGCCGTTCCACCTGTTTGAGGTCGGTAATGTCCATCTCCAGACCGTCCCAGATCGTTCCCCCGTCTGACCGGCGTCGGGGGACAGCCCGCAACCCAGACCACTGGATGTTCCCGTCGGGGGTGCACTTCCGCATCTGCATCGAAAAGCCCGACAGGTCGCGGTCGGAGATTTCCAGGAGGCGATCGTATTGTCGCCGGTCTTCCTCCACGATCGACTCGTACCAAATCCTCGGGTCTTCCATGATGGCTTCCGGCTTCACCCCCACCCAGCCCTCGATTCCCGCGCTGATATAGGAAAAGTGGAAGGCTCCGTCCGGCTCCCGCACCAGTTGGTAAATCACCCCCCGATCCAGGTTGTCCCCCAGGGTCCGCAGCAGGCTCTCCCGTTCCCACAGGGCCTCTTCCATTTCCCGCTGTTCCGTGATGTCGTCGAAGGTTCCCAGAACGCCTGCCACCGCACCCGAGGTGTCGTGGAGGGGAATTTTGCTGGTTTCGAGCCACCGCTCCCGGCCGTCGTGTTGCAGCATCGTTTCCAGAAAGCGGTATTCGGCCTTGTCGGAATCCATCACCCGGCGATCGCACTGCCGATACCAGTCCCCCTCCGTCTCCCCCCAGGGCAACTCGTAATCCGTTTTACCGACGATATCTCGGGTCGATTCCAACCCGGCAACTTCGGCAAAATTTCGGTTGCACCCCAGATAGACCAAATCCCGATCTTTCCAAAAGATCGCCTGGGGAACGCTGTCCATGATCAGTTGCAGAAATTGTTGGTATTCCCAGAGGGCGGCTTCGGCCTGTTTGCGATCGGTGATGTCTTGGACGGTTCCGAAAATCTGCGCCACCCGCCCCGACGAGTCCCGGGACACTTCCCCCTTCCCCAGGGTGTGGCGCATCTCGCCATCGGGCCGGAAGATCCGGATCTCGTGTTCGTAGGGCTCGCCTTCGGTGATGCAGCGTCGGACGTTTTCCTCGAAGAGCGGGATATCTTCGGGGTGGGTTTGTTCGAGCAGTTGTTCGTAGGTGGGATGGGCCAGCAGGGGGTCGAGTCCGTAGATGCGAAACACTTCGTCAGACCAGGCGATGGTTCGGGAGTCCAGGTTGAAGGACCAGTAACCCAGGTGGGCGATACGTTCCGCCTCCGCCAGACGGCTTCGGCTCTCCCGCAGGGCCTCCTCCACCGCCACGCGATCGCTCACGTCGGTTTGCACCCCGATGAAGTGGGTGACGGCGCCCGCTTCATCGTGAACCGGGGAAATACTCAGTTCGTTCCAGAAGGGCGTCCCGTCCCGGCGGTAGTTTTGTAGTCGCACCTGGCAGGATTCTCCTTTCTCCAGGGCAGCCCTGAGGACGGCTAGGGCGGCCTGATCGTGCGAGTTGCCCTGCAGAAAGCGACAGTTTTTCCCCAAAACCTCTTCGCGTTTGTAACCCGTAATCCGCTCGAACCCCTGGTTGACGTAAATCAGGGGGCACTCAGGCTCCCGGGCATCCGCGATCGCGATCCCGTTGCTCGATTCGGCGACGGCCCGCTCCAAAATTCGCAGCCGTCGGGTCGTCGTTTTATGGTCTTCGACTTCCTGTCGCAATTGCCGTTGCAGCGATCGCAATTTCAGTTGATGTTCGATGCGGGCGATCACTTCCACGATTTCAAAGGGTTTGGTAATGTAGTCCGCCCCCCCGACGGAAAAGGCTTTGGCTTTGTTCAGGGACTCATTTAAAACGCTGACAAAAATCACCGGAATGTCGCCGGTTTCTCGATCCGCTTTCAGGCGATCGCACACCTCGTAGCCGTCGAGATCCGGCATCATGATATCGAGCAAGATCAGATCCGGCGGGTGAGATCGGGCCAACTCTAGGGCCAGGTATCCGGAGTTCGCCACCTGCACCGCGTACCCCCGCCGTGCCAACATTCGAGTCAGCACTCTCAGGTTGGCGGGCGTATCATCGACGACGAGCACATTAGCCGGGGATGAAGCGGGTGAGTCTGGATGCATGGCGGGCCTCTTAATAATTAATAATTAATAATTAATAATTAATAATTATCTAGTTTTTCTCTCCTCGATTTCGGATAAATTCGCCCATAAAAGCCAGCATCCCTGACCCCAAAATTAACAGGACGCTGAGGGCGTTGATGTCGGGTTTCACCCCAGTCCGGATGCGGCTGAAAATTTCCATCGGCAACGTGGTCGCACCGCTGCCGGCGGTAAAACTGGCAATCAAAAAATCGTCCATGCTCAGGACGAATGCCAGCAGACACCCCGAAATAATTCCCGGCATCAGTTGGGGCAGGAGCACTTTCACGAAGGCTTCCACCGGAGTCGCCCCCAAATCCAGGGCCGCTTCTTCCAAGTGCGGGTCCAAATCGGCGAGGCGGGTGGACACCACCAGGGCGACGTAGGCGAGGCAGAAGACGACGTGGGCGGAAACGATCGTCCAGAGGCTCAGGGGAATCGCCAAAGCCGCCAGAAACACCAGCGTCGAAACGGCGATCGCAATGTCGGGCACAATCAGCGGCAGGTAAGAAACCCCCAAATACAACCCCTTGCCCGGAAACCGAAATCGCGCCAGCCCCACCGCCATCAGCGTCCCCAGCACCGCCGAAATCGCCACCGCCGTCAAACCCACGGCGAGGCTATTTTTGAGGGCGTTGAGAATGCGGGTATCTTGGAACAGCCGGACGTACCACTGCCAGGTAAACCCCTCCCACCCTGCACTGTAGCGGGACTCGTTGAAACTGTAAAACGTCAGGACAAAAATCGGCAGGTACATATAGAAATACATGAAGCCGACAAAGATGACCTGCCAAGAAACCCGAAATTTAGGTTTAGCCTTTTCCATCTCTAAAGGGGCGTCAGAGCGGTTATGTTGGATATCCTGCATGGAATAATTGATAATTGATCATTGATAATTGACAATTAATTTTCTGTCTCCCCACCGAGCACACCCTATTTCCTATTCCCTATTCCCTATTCCCTATTTTGACGGCCGGCCGTCGCCGTAGCGGATCAACAGGGCGATCGCGACACTGACACCGAAAATCAGCACCATACTCAGGGCCGAACCGAAGCCCCAATTTTGGGTCGCCCCCAAAAACTGATTGTAGATGAGGCGGGATACCGTCATGCTCGACGCGCCCCCCAACAGTTCCGGATCGACGAAATCCCCCAGGGCGCTGATAAACACCAGCAGCCCCCCCGCCGCAATCCCCGCCCTCGTTTGGGGGACGGTAATTTTCCAGAAAGTTTCCGTGGGTTTAGCCCCCAGATCCGCCGAGGCCTCCAACAGGCGGCGATCCAGCTTTTCCAGGGAGGCGTAGAGTACCGTCACAATGTAGGGCAGGTAGCTGTAGGTCATGCCGATCAACACCGCCGGGGTGCGGTTGAGCAGTTCCAGGGCCGGCAGTCCGACGAATCCCAGAAACGAGTTGAGGACCCCCGTCGGCCGCAGGATGGTGATCCAGGCGTAGGAGCGCAGCAGGGAAGAGGTCCACAGGGGGAGCACGAACCCCAACAATAAGAGGTTGCGCCAGCGTTTGGGGGCCATCTGGGCGATCCAGTAGGCGACGGGAAATCCCAGTAGCAAACAGAGGGCGGTGGTGCCGGTGGCGAAAAAGACCGATCGCCCGATCACCCTCAAATTCACGGGGTCGAACACCCGCAGGTAGTTGGCGATGCCGTCGGGGTTGACCACATCCCCCGGGCGGATGTCCGTCACCAAACTGAGTTGAAAAATCACCAGGGTCGGCAGGACCAACAGCAGCAGCAGCCACAGTCCGGCCGGCCCGAGAAGGAGCAGCGGCCCCGCCAATTTCGACCATTTTTGACCGATGCCGGTTTTGGGTGGGGGCGGAGGTGGGGGGGGCGTGAGTGGGGGGGTAGATACAGCCATAGCGTCAACAACGGTGGAGGTCAGAGTCGTGGATGCACCCACTGCCATTTAACCACTGGTGAGTCGGGTCCAGTAGCGATCAAACAGGGCGGTGATGTCCGGGGGCAGGGGGGAGAGGGTTTCGCTCCGGGCGATCACGCTTTCCGGGGGAAACAGGGCCGGGTCGGTGCGGAGTTCTTTGGGGAGTTTGCGGAACGCCACTCGGGAGGGGGTGGCAAAGCTGAGGCGTTCGACAATTTGGGCGGCGACGTCCGGTTGCAGCATGAAGTTGATCCACTTGTAGGCCCCGTCCGGGTTGGGGGCACTTTTGGGAATCACCAGGGTGTCGATCCAGAGGGAGGAGCCGCTGTCCGGGGTGATGTAGGCCAGATCCTCATTTTCGGGCATCACTTCGGCTGCGTCGGAGGAGTAGCACATCGCCAGGGTCAAGTCTCCCACAATGATTTGGGGCCGCCATGCGTCGGTGGTGAAGGATGCGATCGCCGGCCGGATTTTCACCAATTCTTCGTAGGCGCGGCGGATGTGTTCGGGATCGGTGCTGTTGTAGGAGTGGCCCAACCGCCGCAAACTGGCTCCCATCACCTCCCGCACGTCGTTGACCAGGGTCATCCGCTTGGCGAGTTGGTCTTGGTTCTCCCAAATATAGTCCCAGTCCTCCGGCTCGCTGTCCAGCAATTTGCGGTTGTAAATGAGCCCCGTGGTGCCCCAACTGATGGGGATGCTGTATTTGGAGTCCGGATCGTGGGCGGGGTTTTGGAATTGGGGAAACAGGTCTTCCAAACCGACGATCAGGGAGTGGTCGAGTTCCGCCAGCAGCCCCAGTTCCACCATTTTCTGCACCATGTATTCGGAGGGGTAGATGACGCTGTAGGCACCCGCGCCCCCGGCCTGCACCCGCGCCAGCATCGACTCGTTGGAGTCGAACACGTCCGCCACCACCTTCAGGCCCGTTTCTTGGCTGAAGCGATCGAGGAGGTCGCGATCGGTGTACCCCGCCCAGGTGTAGATGTACAGGGTATCCGAGGACACTTGGCTGCTGGCCTGGGTTTGTACCTCGGCCAGCGTCCACCCGCACCCGGACGCCGAAGATGCGATCGCCCCGGCCGCCGAGGTTTGCAAAAACTGGCGCCGGGTCATTCCCCCGGGAAATCGAACTGGACGGAAATTCTTTGGAGGCACTGTTATCTACCGTTGGCATCCAACCCGCGAACAATCGATCCCATTTTCCCACATTTGCAGCCAATTAATTATCAATTATCAATTATCAATTATCAATTATTTTCAGTTATCGTTCGGGGAGGGCCAGACAATCTTCGGGTTTCCAGCAGATGTAGGTGGGGGCTTCCGCCGAGGGAATATCGCCGCCCCCTTGTCCCTGGCGCACCATGACGGTTTCTCCCGTCTTCAGTTGCACCACATATTGAATGTGGGTCCCCAGATACATCCGGTCGATCAACTGGCCTTCAAAGCTGTTGAATTGGCCGTCGGCTGGATGGGAGGTGAGGGAGATTTTCTCGGGCCGGATGCTGACCACCGCATCGGTCCCGGGTCGGAGTTGAACCGGCGTTCGCGACCCGGTGCCGGTGGCCCGCCGTTTAGCCGGGGCGATGACCAGTTGCAGGCCGGTTTCCGTCACCACTCGCAGGCCGGAGGCATCGGCTGCTTTCACCCGACCCCGAAATAGGTTGGTATCCCCGATAAAGTCGGCGACAAAGGGCGATCGCGGATATTCGTAAATTTCGTTGGGGGTGCCGATCTGTTCGATGCGGCCTTCGTGCATGACCGCGATGCGATCGGACAGACTCATCGCCTCTTCTTGGTCGTGCGTAACCATAACAAACGTCAAACCCAGGTTGCGGTGCAGGTTGGACAGTTCGATCTGCATCTGTTTCCGCAGCTTCAGATCCAGCGCCCCCAGGGGTTCGTCCAACAGCAGCACCGCCGGACGGTTCACCAGGGCGCGGGCTAGGGCCACCCGCTGCTGCTGCCCGCCGGACATCTGGGCGGGGTAGCGGTTGGCAAACGATTCCATCTTCACCAGTTGCAGGGCTTCGCGCACTTTTTCCTCGATTTCCATTTTTCCCCGCCGCTTCAGCTTCAACCCGAAGGCGATGTTATCCCAGACGTTCATGTGGTTGAACAGGGCGTAACTTTGAAAGACGGTGTTGACGGGACGTTGATAGGAGGGTATCTGGTTCATCGACTGGCCGCGAATGAGCACTTCTCCGGCCGAGGGCATCTCGAATCCGGCGACTAGGCGCAGCGTGGTGGTTTTTCCGCAGCCCGAGGGCCCCAATATGCTGAAAAATTCCCCCCGGCGAATGTCGAGATCGACTCCCCGAACTGCCGTTTCGCCGTTGAAGACTTTGAACACTTTGCGGAGTTCTACATCCAGTTCGGAATCGCCGTGCACTGCACCTGGGTTTTGCGCTGCGGTTTGTAGCATAGTTGCCTCGTGTGTGAGGAGATCTCCCTCCCTTAGCTTATCTGATGGAATCTGGGCTGACAAGATCGGGCGATCGCGAGTCGGGAAAGAAGCTGTCGCCCGCCCCGGCAACCGCCGGAACTGTTGGGATCGCGGAAAACCCCGAAATCTACTGAGAGGGGGCGATCGGCCGCAAGCTGACCGCTAAATTGGTGAGGACGAAAAAAAATTTGTCAACCCCTATTTACAAAACGTAACGCTTCTGTTACATTTATTTACATAGCGGTCAAACAACGGAGCCAAGCACCATGTACACCACCGAGGATAACGGCCTTCTCAACAACTTTGCCAAGGAACCGAAGATGTATTGCGCCGATGCACCTTCGTCTCAGCAACAGCGCAACTATCTCCTCCAAGGTGCGGCGGCTATCCTCCTCCTCGCCTCTGTATTGGTGGTGGCAGTCAGCGTCAGCTAACCCGTGACAGTTTTGTTCTCCCTTCCTGCATGGAAGTCTCCTAATTGATATCTGAGCCGGCGATGCCGGTTTTTTTTTGCTTTTTAAAGTTTTTGTCCACAGATTTCGCAGATGATCGCAGATTATATTTTTCAAGAAACCGGGTTTCTACGAGGGTGTTTCTGTTGTCATGAGAGATGGACAAAGACACCGGGTTTCTACTTCCCACCAAACACTCACAAGAAACCGGGTTTCTACGAGGGTGTTTCTGTTGCCATGAGAGATGGACAAAGACACCCGGTTTCTACTTCCCACCCGACAGTCAGTTCGTTCTAGGTGTCGATACCATTTTTAAAATTCAGATCTTGGACGAGCTGTTCTGCATCCTGAGCCGTCGGTATCCTCAAGTTGATGACAATCACCAATTGATTTTGCTCGATATTTATTTTGGTAATGTTAACAATACTCTTTTCTGGCAATAACTGATTGGCATCTACTGTGGCAGAAGATTGAGTTTTGTAGCCGGCTTCCTCCAGCCATTCCGCAATGTTGCGCCAGTTTTCTACTTTTTCGTTACATTTGTTAACCAAACTTTTAACATATCTATAGATACTGGCGCAGAGATCAGTTTCGACGCCATTGACATTTTTACCTAACTGTTTGGCGATTTCCGACGGACTGTAACTGCACAGGAGTCCCCGCAGGTGGAGCTTTTCGACGGGGGTGAGGCGCTTTCCCTTGGCAGAGGCTAAGTCGGCGTACAGGGTTTCCAAGTCCCAGTGCTGTGCCGCTTGGGAAAACTGCTGGTCAGTCGATGCCATAGCTTTCAGTTCCGACAATTCCTGATGAAATCCTAACACAATTCCTGACGCACATCAAGAAAAAGAAAACCGAAATCGGTTTATCATTAACTGAAAGCGGCGCGACATCCCATATTTAAATCGGCAAAAAAACGTCGTTTTACTCCGGAATTGCGCCGGACGCTTTTCCGCGAATTCTTATTTTTAAAGAGGATGCAGTAATGGGGATAAATCTCGGCAAAGGGGAAAGAATTAATCTCTCCAAAGAAGCTCCCGGCATGAAACAAGCCGGCATTGGTTTGGGATGGGATATCAAT
>JBNGCR010000072.1:0-6685 GCA_050045915.1 Limnospira sp. | reverse complement strand
AAGAAACCGGGTTTCTACGAGGGTGTTTCTGTTGTCATGAGAGATGGACAAAGAAACCGGGTTTCTACTCCCCCACCGGACAATCTCAATATCGCTTGCGGTAGTGCAGTTCGGAAAAAATGATGGTGAAAATCGTGCCGTTGTTTTGTCGCATGGTTATTTCTCCTTCCAGTTGTTCCGTGAGGGTGCAGATGAGTTCCATCCCCAAAGATTCCACATTGTGGAAGTCGAGGTCGGGGGGAAATCCCACGCCGTCATCCTGCACCGTGAGGCCGATTTTGTCATCGGGGAGGCGGTGCAGTTCCAGGCGGACGTTGCCGGTTCTGCCGTTTGGAAAAGCGTGTTTGAAGGTATTGGATAACAGTTCGTTGACGATCAAACCGCAGGGGTGCGCGGTTTCGATGTTGAGGTCGATCGCCTCCACGTCCAACTCCACGGAGATGCGGTCTTCGGCGACGTTGTAGGACTCGAACAGGTTGTCAACCAAGTTCTCCAAATACTCGCTGAAATCGATGCGGTCGAGGTTGGTGGAGCGGTACAGTTTTTCGTGGATGAGCGCCATCGAATAAATGCGATCGCGGCTCTCTTCCAAAACCCGGATCAGGGTTTCATCTTCGAGGTAGTCGCCCTGAAATTCTAGCAAATTGGAAACCACCAACAAGTTATTTTTGACCCGGTGGTGAATTTCCTTGAGCAGCACTTCCTTCTCTTGCAGGGAACTGACGAGGCGACTTTCCGCCTGTTTGCGATCGCTGATATCTCGGTACATCCACAGGTGGCCCTGATGGCGATCGCCGATGCCGATGGGGACGTAATCCCACTCCATCGTCCGGCCGTCGGCGAAGCGAATTTCCTCGTTGGTGACGGCTTCTCCGACGCTCAAAATCTCCCGGGACCGGCGCACGAACTCCGTCGGATCGGCGAACAAATCTTGATATTCCCGGGCAAAATTGGAACCATCGTTTCCGAACAATTTTTCCGGCGGTGTCGCCACTCCAAACAGGTCGCAAAACGCCTGGTTAACCAAGACAATACCGTGGATTTCGTCCTCCACCAACACCCCGAATTGCAAGTTTTCAATTAATGTACTCAGCCGGGAAGTCGTCGCCCACAACTGCTCCTCGATGCGTTTGCGGTCAGTGATATCGATGCCGATGGACACCACGGAGCGATCGCGATCGTACTTTTGAGAAACCAACAAATGGTAGCGGGTTTCTCCGTCCAAATGGGTTTCGATCGTCACCTCGCTGGTTTTCAGTTCCGGCTGGTTGAGGAACTCGCGGACAAATCCGGCGAACCCCCGGGAACTCTCCAAAAATCCCACGTCCCGGCCGACAAAATCCTCCGGAGTCAGGCCGAAGGTGCGGGCGAGTTGTCGGTTCACCCCCTGATAGTAACCTTGGCTGTCGATCCAAGACACGAAACCCGGGACGGCATCCAAAATGGCTTGCAATTGTTCGTTGGTGGCTCGCAGGCGTTCCTCCGCCTGTTTGCGATCGCTGATATCGATCCAGTAGCCGACGATTTCCAGGGGATTTCCCTCGCCGTCCCGGATCAATTTCATCTGGTCGTAAATCCAGCGGTGGGACCCGTCGCGGTGCAGGAAACGGTATTCGTGATTGTAATATCCCCGCTCGAACAGGGGGGCCAACCCGACCGCTTGAATGTTCGGCAAATCTTCGGGGTGGATGTGATCCATCCAAAATCCGGGGGCCTTCAATTCCGCGATGTCGTAGCCCAAAATTTGGGTGGCATTATTGCTGACAAATGTAGCTCGGAAGTCCCCCGTCACTTGGAGGCTGTAGAGGATGCCGGGACTCGAAGACAGGAGATATTCCAGCCGTTCTTGACTCACCAACAACGCCCGTTCGGCCCGGGAGCGATCGCGCAATTCCGCCTGTAACCGCTCGTACAATTCCGACTGGTGGATGGCGATCGCCAGTTGTCCGGCCAATTGCTGCAACAGTTCGATTTCCTGGGGTTGCCACTGCCGGGGGCGGGAACACTGGTGGACGATCAGCAACCCCCACAACCCCTGACTTTGGACGATGGGGACGGCGATTTGGGCTTTGATTTCTACCCGTTCCAGGAAGGCTTTCATGCAGGGAGTGACGACTTCCCCATCAACATTATCAACATTGCAAAGTGTATAGGTTTGACCGCGAGTATAGCAGTCGTAACAGTCGGGGGGGAACATCATCTCGGGAAACGCCTCATCTAACATCCGATGACCCTCGGGATCGACCGCTTCAGCCACCGCCGCCCCTGTCAAATCGGACTCGATCCGATACACCAAAACGCGATCGGCATCCAACAGATTTTTCACCTCCGTCACCGTCGTATTTAAAATGGACTCCAAATCCAAAGACTCCCGGATGCGGCGGGTCAGGGTGGCCAGCAATTGTTCCCGTTTGACCTGCTTTTGCAGTTGCTCTTGCACCTGTTTGGAGGCGGTAATGTCGTTCTGAATGCCCAGATAGTGGGTGAGGTTGCCCCGGGAATCGAAAATCGGGGAAATGGTCAGTTCGTTCCAAAACAGACTGCCGTCCCGGCGGTAATTCCGCAGCACCACCGTGCAGCTTTGCCGATTTTTGAGGGCATTTCGGAGGGTTTTGAGGGCGGGTTGGCGGCGGTCTTTCCCCTGTAAGAAACGGCAGTTTTTCCCCAGGACTTCGGCAGCCTTGTAGCCGGTGTTGCGCTCGAAGGCCGGATTGACGAAAATGAGGGGATTGTCGGGGAGGGTGGGGTCGGCGATCGCGATGCCGTTGCTGCTGGCCGCGATCGCCCGTTCGCTCAATCGCAGCCGTTCCTCCACCCGCTTACGTTCGGTAATGTCGGCGGCCGCCCCGAGCATCTGTTTGGGGCAACCGTCGGGGGTGCGGGCGAACACCGTATCCCGACTCACCAGCCAGTGCCAGTTTCCCGCCTTGTCCCGCATCCGATATTCGATCTCGAAAATTTCCCCGTCGGCGGCGGTGGCAATTTTTTTGATGTATTCGGGCATTTCTTGAAAGTCGTCCGGGTGCATGAGGCTGGGGAAGAAGCTGTCCCCCATGTCTTGAATTTCGGCGGGGGTGTAGCCGAGAGCCGTGCCGATCTGGCGGTTGACGTAGACATTGCGCCCTTCGATCAGGTCGTAAATATAGAGGATGTTGGGGCTGGTATCGGCGATGCGCTCGATGAAGCGGCGGCTCTCTTCCAGGTCGAGTTCGGCCTGACGGGTGTCGCTGATGTCGAAGTTGATGCCGATCATCCGCCGGGGTTCGCCGCCGTCGCCCCGTTGGACGAGGCCGAAAGCCTTCAGGTGGCGGATCGAACCGCCGGGGTGGACGACGCGAAATTCCGTGTCGAATTCCCCGTCCCCTTCCAGGGCGGTTTCGAGGACCGAGATGGCAGTTTGGCGGTCGTCCGGATGGAGCCCCTCGATCCAGGCATCGTAGATCCGGCCGAAGTCCGATCGCGCCACCCCGTAGAGTTCGTACATCCGATCGTCCCAGATTAAAGTATCCCGGACGACATCCCACTCCCAAATCCCGATCGCCCCGGATTTCAGGGCCAGGGCGAGGCGGTCCGAGAGGTCGCGCAACTGCCCTTCGGTGCGCTTGCGATCGCTGATATCCCGGGCCGCGGCATAGATGCGGTCGCCGACGGGGGTGGACCGCCACTCGATCCAGCGGTAGGACCCGTCTCGACAGCGGTAGCGGTTGACAAAATTGAGGATCGGTTGGTCTTCGGACAGGGTCGCCATCGCCTCCAAGGTTGATGCCAGGTCGTCCGGGTGGACGTAATCCAAGAAATTTTGCCCTTCCAACTCGGCGATCGGATATCCCAAGGTGGTTTCCCACTGCCGGTTGAGGCGCAGGAAGCGGCCGTCAAGGTCGGCGATGCACAGCAGATCCAGGGCGATGGAAAAGAAGCGGTTCAACTCCTCCGTCTTCCGTTCCAGGGCGATGGCCGTCTGTTTGCTCTCGGTGATGTCGAAAATCGCCCCGTCGAGCCAGAGCACGTTTCCGGTGTCGTCGAAGGCGGCTTGACCTTTTTCGTAAACCCAGCGGATGCTTCCGTCGGCGTGGACGATGCGATATTCCAAGATATAAGGGCTACGGCGGGCGATCGCTTCCCAAACTCTCGCTTCCACGAGTTTCAGATCTTCCGGGTGGATCAAGCCAGCGTAGGTGCGGACGCGGTTGCCGATGAAATCCGAGGCGGGGTGGCCGGAAATGTCCGCGATCGCTTCGCTGATCAATTCCATTGTCCAGTTTTCGTCCCAGGCGCAGCGGTAGATGGCGCCGGGTAAATTCGCCAGCAGGGTGCGGAACCGCCGTTCGCTGGCGGACAGGGTTTCGGCGGCCCGCCTCCCCTCGATCGCCGTCGCCAGAGTGTGGGCGATGCTGCGGAGGAAGTGCAGGTCGTCCGGGCTGAAGGTTTCGGAGTGGCGGGAGTAGGCGGCCACGCTCCCCAAACTTCCGCCCCGGCCGAGAATCGGCAGGCAGACGCCGTAAAATCCTTGCCGGCACTCGATCTGGGGCGCGTCCGTTTCCGCTTCCGAGAGATCCTCGCCGGGGATTGGGCGAAGCCCACCGGCAGAGCCGATCGAAACTTGCAGGTCGATCGCTCCGAACTCGGGCGAGTGCAGGGCGAAGGTGAGGCGGTGGGTCGGGGCCGTTCGCGAACCGCCCGCACCGAATTCCAGGATTTTGCCATACTCCACGCCCAGGCCGGCAATGACCATCGACACCGCCTCCTGGATAATGGAGCTGAGGTCCCGATCGCACAGGACCAGTCGGCCCAATTCGGCGACGATCGCCTGCTGGCGGGCGCGAATTTCTTTGACGGCTTCGACCTGCCGTCGTTCCTCGATTTCCATCCGCAGTTGCCGGTTGCTCCGTTGCACTTCGGCGGTGCGCCGTTCCACGAGATGTTCCAAGTTCCGGTTGAGCCGTTCCAGGCCCAGTTGGGCCCGGCGGCGATCGCTGATATTGCGGATGATGACGATGGTTTGCCCGTCGAGAAAGGGGACGAACCGGGCTTCGTAATATTCGGCGCCGTTTTCATCTCCCCGGCGGTCGCAACTTTCGGGGGTGAGGCAATATTCGACCGCCACCAATCCCCCCGTTTCCTGCACTTGGGCGAGGGCGATTTCAAATTGACGGGCCAGGTCGGGGTGGGGCAGGCGGGCGGCGGGGCGGTCGAGGAAGGTTTCGGACGCCCAGGGGAAGGCGGTGGTCGGGGTGGGTTTGTAGTCCCGGATGATGCCTTGGCGGTCGATGCGGAGGAATAGGTCGGGGACGGCGGCTAAAATGGCTTCGAGTTCGGCATTTTTTTCGTGCAGTTCCCGTTCGGCCCGCTGCTGTCTGACGGCCGCGGTGAGGACGTTGGCGATCGCCTGCAGGAAGTCGATATCGTTGACGTTGAAGGAGCGGGGGCGATCGGCGTAGGCTCCTAGGATGCCGAAGGGGGCTTCGGGTCGGCCGACGGGGAGGGCGAGGCCGGAAATGACCCCGGCATCGCGCAGCTCTTTCGACCCCCGAAATCGGGTTTCGACCCGCAGATCGTCCACCGTCACGGGCACTCCGGCCGCGAGGGCATAGCCGGCGTAGGTGTCGGGATGGGCCGGGAGGGTGGCGGCGTTGAGCCGGTCTTCGGGCCACCCCACCCCCGCCCTCAGAAAAAAGGTGCTGCCGTTGGGGAGCCGTTCTAATATGGCTACATATTTGATTTTGAGGGTGTCGGCTACGATTTCGGCGGCCTGCCGCAGCAGGGTGTTGAGGTCGGTTTCGGCGAGGGCGGCTCGGCTCAGTCGGGCGATCGCGGCCTGTTGGGACGCCCGGGCGGAACTGATTTCTTCGAGACACTGGCGTTTCACGCTCTCGGTGCGGGCCTGTTGGAGGAGGGTGGCGTGGCGGATGGCGATGGCGACGGGGGCGACGAGTTGTTCGAGCAGTTCGCATTCCCACGGTTGCCACGACCGGGGACTCTGAGAGTGTTGGGCGGCCAACAACCCCCACAACTGCTGGGATTCCGAGGTTTCGGAGGCGAGGAAAATGGGGACCACCAAGTTGGCCCTCACCTGGATCTGTCGCAGGAGTTCCCGGTGACAGGGGGTCAGGGGTGCCGTTTCGATATCCGCGATCGCCCGGATCTGTTTCTGTTCCTGGTGTTTGACGAATTCGGTTTCAAAGTGGGGGTCGCAGAGCTGCCGCCCGAGGATGGGTTCGCACCCCTCGGCAACGGATTCGGCGACGACGAACCCCCCGGAGTGGGGGTCGAGGCGGTAGACGATGGCGCGATCGCATTCGAGCAGGTGGCGGATTTCGGAGACGGCGGTGTTGAGGATTTGGTTGAGGTCGAGGGTCTGCCGGATTTTCTGGGAGAGTTCGGCTAGGAGGGCGAGGCTCCGCCTGTTGCGGGGGCGGCGGCTCGTTCGGAGATTTTCTTTCGACCGGCGATCGATTTGAGAGTGCAGGCTCTCCATTATGGCGTACCAGTCGCCCGGATCGTCGGGCCGTAACTCTAAATCGCGGGTGAACAGACCGCAAAATTCCCCCCGCTCCCCGGTGACGATCAGGGCTTCGGTTTTTTCCGGTTTCATCCGCCCCCGCGCTTCCCAAAGGCTGGCCGTCCCGGAGATGGTGGGGGGTGGCGATCGGTGCGCTGTCGCGGATCGGTGCGCTGTCGCGGATCG
>JBNGCR010000071.1:0-24160 GCA_050045915.1 Limnospira sp. | reverse complement strand
AATGGAACATCGGCGACCGTAACGGTTGAGATTCTCAGTGCGATCGACGGGTTGGAGGGTAACGATACCCTCACGGGTTCCGATCGCGATGATTCCCTATTTGGAAATTTTGGAAATGACTGTTTGATTGGTGCCGCCGGAGACGATACCCTGCAAGGGGGAGAAGGATTGGATACCTTTGCCTATCTGTCTCGAACTCAACTCAGTTCCGGTACAACTTCCGATCGCATCGCCGATTTTACAGCGGGAAGCGATCGTCTCGTTTTCGACCGTAACGAATTTGGATTTGAGTTAATTGAAGGTACTCCTGAAAACCAACTCAGTTCGGAACAATTTGTCACCGATCCCAATATTCCGAACACCCTCACCAGTCCAATTTTAGTCTACAACCAGCCAGATGGAATCCTCGAATATTACCCGAATGGTATCGGAATTGAGTCCCCTGAGACTGTCGCAGTTTTCGATGGTTCTCCGAACCTATCTGCCGATGATATCCTGCTAGTGGGAACCTCAACAGAGCCGATCGCTCCAGTTGTCGCCAACCCCGATTCGGCGACCACACCCAATTCAATTTTGGGGACAGAGGGCCCTGATACTATCAGTCCGGATGATTCTTACTTGGGTTGGAATGCGATCGCCATTCCCGTTTTAGACAATGACAGTCCGGCCGGTGGTTTGACAATTAACAGTCTCGGCACTGTGGTGGGAGGAAACGCGACCATTCTTGAAGGTGGTACGGCGGTGCAGTTTATCCCGACACTGCTAGGAGAAACCGTCGGGAGTTTTAATTATACTGCCAGTGACAGTGCGAGGAATACGGCATCTGCTCCGGTAACGGTTACTATTTCCGCCGTGACAGCCGTCGATGGTTTGGGAGGTGACGATATTCTCCGAGGAGCTGAAAGCGATGATTCTCTATTTGGAAATACCGGAAATGACACGCTACAGGGTGGCAACGGAAATGACATTCTCGAAGGAGGCTTTGGTGGTGATTTTCTGATAGGTGGTGATGGAAATGATACTTTCCTTTATCGATCAGTCGAGGAAGTGCAAGATAATCAAACCGACTCTATTTCGGATTTTGATTCTGATAGCGACCAAGTACAGTTTACGGAAGATTTCAGTGGCATCAATTTGATTGGTGAAACCGATGAAATTCCCGTTAATGAATCTGCCTTGATTTACGCACAAACAACTGGGGAGTTACGGTATGTTGATGAAAGTAACAATCAATTCGTTATTGCTGCTTTCAGTCCTTTGCCTGATGGTAGTTTCCCCCTTCTGGATGATTCATCAATTCTGATTGTTTAAACCATAGGGTGGGCATTGCCCACCCCACTATAGCAGTGTGAAGTCATCCCGAAAAATATCTAGCCCCCAAACCCCCAATTCTGGGGGCTTTGAGCGGATCGATTTTTCACGAATCATTTCACATTGCTATACCATTAATAGGGGACTTCCCCAACAATTACTGACGAGACGGCGGCAAACTCCGGAAAATGCCAATTCCGGTGGGTCTGGTGGTTGTGGTTCCGCCGTCGGAGCCCGAAACGGAACTCGGCGCGACGGGAAGGGTGGAGGGCAAAGCTCGGTTCGTGTTCAGTCCGCCACCCGTCGTATTTTCGGAGGTTTGCAGGGAGTCGGAACTGCTGGAAACGCCCCCCGTCGTGGCGCCGCCGCCTCCGAGGGGGTCGCCGATGCCGCCCAAGGCATCGCCTAAAAAGGAATTGGTGAAGCCGGAGTCCTGTTCTTCCTCAAAAAAGGTAGCTCGGATGCGACGTTGGGCGATCGCATCTTCTGAAACGGGTTCGGTTTCGGCGATCGCGCCAGAACCTACCCCCGCAACAATGGTTAGCATCGGTAGCAGTAACAATAATTTTGACACATTACGGATGATCATATCAACTTCTCCAATACGAATTGAACCTCACAACATTAGCATAGGCGATCGGACGTGCGATCGCCCAACCCCGGTAATCTACGACTTAAACAAGGAAAACTTTTCAAATTTTTCAGCCAGCAGATAGTAAAAGGTGACGCGAGATTTATTCCGCGTATCTTTCATTGCTTCGCAAACCTCGGCGATCGCCCCGTCCAAATCGGCTTCATTGGCTGTCAGTTGCAGCTTTTTTTTTAAAAGCTCTCCCGCACCCGATCTAACTCGGCTTGATCGCCACAGGAAACCAATGAAGCATCTCGGCTCCGCAAAGCAATGCCGAGATGTTTGACAATTTTTTCCACTACTTCTTCATCGACATTGGTCGTGTATTTTTGCACGTCCTGGATATATTCGTCCATTGGGAAATCTCCGCTCGCTTGACTGTATTTTTTCTTCAACAAAGATTCTGCTACAAAAGGCAATCGAGGTCAAGTATTGGCCGGAGTTAACCTCACAAATTGATTTAAAAATCAAAAAACGGACGCCCTCACTTCCCTACATCCGAAAACTCACGGTTCAATCCGACACCATCACCTCGCCGGTTCAGAACATCCGAGGGGGTGGGAATCGGCGACAACCGAGACGGTGACGGCTTTTGCTCTCGACAACCCATCCCCCCTCGACTTCTGCCCGCAATATAGCGCTGCGCGCGGGAGTCGGCAGTCGGTATTAGGGAGTCGGAAACTGAAACGGCTTTTCTATAAGGGTTTGAAAATTTCTGACCCCATTTCAACTGTAACCACGTGAGCGCTCGTTGCTATAACTCGGACTTTAAAAGTTGCGAATTGACACCGGATCGCCAATTCACTCAATTTCTGTTAAACTCAATACGTTCGCTCTTTCAACCATCTTCAACCCCTATGATAGTCCCCCATCAAAGCCCAGCTCTGACCCAACCCATCCAGAAAAAGCCGTCTAAGACGATTTGGGGATCGCCGTCTAACGGATGATTTTAGATAGAAATGATGACCCAAGATAGGGTTGTATTGAAAAAAATTGCGGGTCAACTGGGAGTTAAAATCGATGAAATTTTGTTTTTTTATTAAAGATTGGTTGCGATGGATGATCGGAAAACGGGGGGTGCGATCGCTGGGAATTTTGAATGCGACACCGCCTCAGTTTTTGGTGGCACTATTTTTAGTTTCATTAATTGCTGTATTGCAAATGTCCGCGATCGCGCAGCCACCCATCGCGCAGCCACCCATCGCGCCGCCACCCATCGCGCCGCCACCCATCGCGCCGCCACCCGTCCTACAACCGGTTGACCCCCAACCGGTTACTCCCCAGCCACCCATCGCCCAGCAAGCAGAAATTCGGGGCGTGTGGATGACGAGTAACGACAGCGACATTTTGATGGATCAGCCCAAACTCGAAGAGGCGATCGGGCAATTATCTCGACTCCATTTTAACACACTTTACCCGGTAGTTTGGAACTCCGGTTATGTGACATATCCCAGTACGGTGGTACAAGAAGCGGGAATTCAAAACTTTGTTCGCCGGGGAATTCAAGGACAAGATATGCTGGCCGATTTGGTGGAACGTGCCCATCGTAAAAACTTGTTAGTGATTCCCTGGTTTGAGTTCGGATTTATGACGCCTCCCACCTCCGAATTAGCATTAAATCACCCCGACTGGCTGACGCAACAGCGGGACGGAACCCAAACTTGGATCGGTGCAGCGGGGGAAGTGGTTTGGCTGAATCCCTTCCATCCGCAAGTGCAAAAATTCATCACCGATTTGGTGTTGGAAGTCGTCACCCGGTACGATATCGACGGGGTACAATTCGACGATCACACCAGTCTACCCAACGTCTTCGGATACGATTCCTACACCCGTTCTCTCTATCAACAAGAAACCGGAAGCAGTCCCCCATCCGACCCGTACAATTCATCCTGGGTGCGGTGGCGGGCCGATAAAATTACGGCCTTTGTCCGACAACTGAATAAAGCGGTCAAAGAGAAAAAGCCAAATGTCATTTTTTCAGTGACGCCCAACCCCTATCATGTAGCCTACGACAGCCACCTCCAAGATTGGGCGAGGTGGGTGAGGGATGACCTGGTTGATGAGTTAATCGTGCAGGTTTATCGAGACGAAATGGACTTTTTTACTGCAGAGTTGAATCGCCCGGAAGTGAAAGCAGCCCAGAAAAAGATCCCGACGGCGGTGGGAATTCTGACGGGGTTGAGAAATAGACCCGTCCCGATGCCGTTCATTCAATCGAAAGTCCGCGCCGCCCGCGATCGCAATTTGGGCGTGGCGTTCTTCTTCTTTGAAAGTCTGTGGGAATACGCGCCGGAACCGGTCGCCGAACGGCAGTCAGATTTTCTCAATCTTTTCCCCAATCCGGCGGTGCGATCGTCAATTTAGGCGATCGAAAATTTCCATATAGCAGTGTGAAACGATTCGTAAAAATCCGATCGCCTCAAAGCCGCCCAGAATTGGGGGGTTGGGGGGCGAGATACTTTAATAAGGGAGTTTAATTCCGGTTAAAGCCCCTCTGATGCGACAAATTGTAAGTTTTGTTCCCGAATTTGCGCCGCCGCATCATCGTACAAGAACGGTAGATAAGCATACCGACGCCCTGCTGTTACAGGGGTAGCCTCGTGTAAAAGAGAACAGGAAAATACCACGGCTCCCCCGGCGGGTGCGACGTAGGTTTGACGGCCAAACTCTGGAAACCGAAGCATTCCGCCCTCGTATTCTCCCGTATTCAAATTGACGGAAACCGCAAAACGGCGATGGGCTGTACCCTTGGTTGTATTGTCTCGATGGGGACGGAAAAAACCGTGATTGCTGCTCTCATAGCAAGCAATAATATGGCGCTCAATTCTTGTCGCTTGAAATTGAAAAGCTTTCTGAATTTCCGGTGTCAAGCGATTGTGAATGCGAAACATGGCAGTCGATCGCAAATCCGGATCGAGAATCGTTTGATCGCGACGACGCTTAAATGTGGGATCTTGAATGCCAATTGTCTTGCCATCCTTTTCTCGCATAAATCCCGATTCTTGACCGCCATGTTGATGATAGTAAGCAATTAATTTTCGACAAAGTTCGGACTCAAAAATCCGGGGTACGACCAAGACGGGAGCTTGCGGTGCGGCCATGCCTGCGAGGGGAATGGGAGGAAGTTTCGGAAGAATTGAAATCAGGTAAGGAATATGATTTTCGGGTTTTTCGCCAAACGGAATTATTCCCAAAACGCGCAAACGTTCGTCCAGAATATAAGTGCAGTGATGGTAAACTTCCTCGGAGTCAATCACCCGATAAAGTCGGGAAATTTTATGGTCAAAATCCCAAAAAATACGCAGTTCCGGCATGGAGGAAGTTAATCGCTGTTGTTGTTTGTCTTCCGGGTCACTGCTGACGGCAAAAAAACACCATGACTGTCCGGGTTCGTCGATCGCCCCTTGAAATCTGACCAAATCTTCGAGCATTTTTTGAGTGACGCCATCGCTGCTCGAATTGAGGAAACAGAGGATGACATATCTTCCGCCCACTGTCGAAAAGTGAAATAAGGGGTTGATATTCGACTCAGCCGAAAACCAAGGAGCCGGCTCTCCCACTGACAAAAACATTGTTAATATTTTAAGTCGGTACTCTGTGCAGGGTAAGAGGACGAGTGCGCCGATCATTTGTTCCGCAGAAATTGGCGTTGACGATCCCCAGTCCCCAGGCCTTGGAGCTGGGGAGGATGTCAACATCGACAATTAGAATCCGACGCAGCAGCTAAGATGGCGGCGGCAGGAGAACCCGGTTTTCTTCGGGGTTGAGAATCGCCAAATGCACGATCGCATCCCCCTGATTCACCAGGGGATTTTGTTGGTAGCCCAACACCACACCGTCACCGGGCGATCGCACCTTGAAACTCGCCCCCCCGAAGGCATCGGAAATCACCCCCAATATTTGCCGCTTGTAAACCCGCTCTCCCAACTCCACCTGAAGTTGTAACATTCCGCTGCGGGAAGCCCGCACCCACAGGGTCGTTTTCACTTCGATGGGGTCGAGGGAGACCCCCTGAAATTGGAAATCGTACATATCCAAAGCCACCATCACCCGCAGAATCCCTTCGACGCCGATATGAATGGCTTGGGAATTAAATCGCAACGCCTCCCCCGCCTCGTAAAGGAGAACCGGAATGCCTTTTTGGGTGGCAGCCTGCCGCAGGGAACCGTCCCGGATTTGGGAGTGGACGATCGCCGGAGCCCCGAACGCCTTCGCACATTGGTAGGTGATGGGGTCATATAAATTCGCCCGAATTTGTGGTAAATTGTGGCGGTGGGCAGAGGCGGTGTGCAAATCGATGCCGTGGGTGGAACGGCTGACGATTTCTTCCATAAATAAATTCGCCAGACGGGAGGCGAGACTACCTCTTTTTGACCCCGGAAAAGAGCGGTTCAAATCCCGGCGATCGGGCAAATATCGGGACTGTTCGATAAATCCAAAAACATTGACGATGGGAACCGCGATCAGTGTCCCCCGCAATTTGTGGGGGGAAATTTGCTGCAAAACCCGGTGGATGATTTCCACGCCGTTGAGTTCGTCCCCGTGAATGGCTGCACTCACCCACAGCGTCGGCCCGTCTGCGAAGCCGTTGATCGCCACGACGGGGAGGGAAAGCATCGTTTGTGTAGGAAGGCGGGCTACCGGAATTTCGATTCGCCGTTGCTGTGCGGGGGGGATTTTCGTACCGCCAATTTCGATCATTCTGAACTTTGGAACCGTCTCGGGTGAAGGGATAAACTTTGATTATAACACTACGGGAATCGATGGAGACAGGCGGGAATTTTCACCACTCCAGGCACAGAGTACACGGAGAAAGAATGAATGGGTCTTCACCTAAATGGGTACTGCTATTGGCGAAGAAGCGAGATTTTGGAATTAACCTGATGCCGAGAAACCGGGTTTCTATGGGAAGTTCTGATATCCAATCAAGATGCTTTTAGAAACCCGGTTTCTGAGTCGAACACCCCAAATGTTGCAATCCCAGGAAGATTGCCGCGACGGTTCCGGCGACTCGGATTTCTCCCCGGGCGATCGCATCCATGACTTCGGCGAGGGGGATGAGAAGCACCTGGATGTCTTCGGTGATGTCGGGTCGGGTTTCCTGTTGTAGTCGCACGTTTTCGGCGAGGAACAGGTGGACGGAGTTGGTGTCCTTGACGGGATTATCGTGGAGGGTGGCCAGGGGAATTAGCGATTCGGCGACGTAGCCGGTTTCCTCGGTGAGTTCCCGGGCGGCGGCGGATGCCGGGGTTTCCACCGCCGGATCGAAGGCCCCGGCGGGCAGTTCGGTCAAAATCTCGCCGACGCCGTGGCGGTATTGGCGGACGAACACGATCTGCCGATCTGCAGTGACGGGAAACACCAGGGCCACGTCGGGCCGGATGTTGATAAAAAAATCGTCTACAATCTCCCCGTTTGGGAGGGCGACGGTATCTTGGCGAACCCGACACCAGCGGCGATCGAGGATCATTTGCGATCGCACTCGTTTCCATTTTTGGATCATGGGCAGAGTGGAAAGTGGAAAGTGAAAAGTGAAAAGTGAAAAGTGAAAAGTGAGTGGAGGAGGAGACTTGGAAGTGGGTTGGCAACCGGAGACGGTTGCCCCTACGGATTTTCCCTTCCATTTTTTCCCCACACCCCACCGAGCACACCTGTTGCCCTGAGCGGCTCGCCCTGAGCGCAGTCGAAGGGAGTCGAAGGGCCACACCCCACCGAGCACACCCCATCTCGATCTTGCATTTCGACCCCCAATATGATAATAAAGGTTGAGGCTCGCTTCCCCACAAACCCAGCTTTTCTCAAACCACTTTTGACGCAACACCCATGCAGATGGACAACTCCGAACCGAGATTTTTGCCGGCCGCACGTCCGCGCCTTGGGGAACGTCGGTTTCCCCGCCCGTTGAAATGGGGGATCGCCACGGTAATGGCTGCCGCCATTGTCGGGGGGGAAGCGATCGCCCGCGTCGCCACCGCCGTCATCCCCAACTGGAGCCTCAACCCGGAGACGGGCCGGGTGGAGGTGCAGCTTCCCGATGGAGTCCGGCCCGAACTCGCCGTCGTGGCTAACCCCACGCGCATCGTCCTCGACCTGCCGAATACGCAAGTGGGGGTCAACGTGACGGAACTGTACGAGTCCGGCATGGTGCGCCGGGTCAGCCTCACCCAATTTCAGCCAGAAACGGCCCGCATCACGGTGGATTTTGCCCCCGGCTTGGTACTCGATGCCGAAGAAATCGACCTGCGACAAATTGGGGTCGAGAATCAGTGGGTGCTGCGTCCGAATGCGATCCAATTGCCGCCGCCCGAACCGATGCCTCCCGCCGAACCCGCTGCGGTGATTCCCGCCCCGACCCAGACGGCGACAGCATCTCCCCCGCCGCCGGGAACTCGGATCGCAGAAACGGCCCCCGTCGCGCCGCCGCCGGCCCGCATCGACCCGCTCCCCGATTCCCGGGCGATCCTGCCCAACCCCCAACCGGAATTCTATCCCGGCGTGAGTTTGCTGCAAGTTCCCCTGGACCGCAGCGATCGCATCACCCTCCTGCCGGCGGAGGCGCCCCCCGTCGCCCCCGGCCCGGTTGCAGTGGGGGAACAAATTCTCCCGCCCTCGACGACGGCGACGGTCATTCCCTTCGGCGAACCCCTCCCCGGGCGATCGCAGCCCGGAAGGACGCGGGTGCTGCCCCAGCGGGGAGAGCGGTTCCCCCGGATTCTCTTGCCCGCCGGGACAACTTTGACCCTGAGATACCCAGTCCCCGACGACGTGCGCCTGCCCTCGGGAAACGATCGCCAGGATGTCATGCTTTTGGAAGGGGGAATTGTGGACGAGGACGGAAATTTCGTCGTCCCGCCGGAAACCCCCGTGGTGGGACAGTTTGAAACCACGAACCGGGGCTCTCGCTTCATCGTCCGGGCTATCAATTTGGAGGGACGCAGCATTCCTGTGGCGGCCGAATCGACCTGGATTCCCGGCACTCGGGAGGTGCGGGCGGAAAATGTGGCGATCGGAACGGGGATCGGCGGCGTGGGCGGATTTCTGGTCAGCGGTTTCGAGGGTTTGGGATTGCTGATCGGCGCCGTCGGAGGGGCAGCGGTGGGGGCAGTGACATCCCCCCAACCCACCACCTTGGAACCGGGCCAGACCGTCCAAATTCGCCTGCTCGAAGACCTGGCCCTGCGGGACTTTGTGCAGCCCATCCCGGTGGTGGAAACCCGGCCGCCGTTTTAGAAGCGATTGGATTCGGGACGGGGACGGGTGGGAACCAGGCCCGGTTGGTTGAGAAAGTCGTTCTCGGCGCTATTGTTTTGATAGATACAGTTGATTTCGGGTTCGTTGTCGAGTTCTCCCGTGAAGCCGAAGGTGTTCATCCGCTGCTTGCACTCTCGTTCCTGCTCGGAGGTGATCAGATTTCGCTGTTTGAGAAGGTTCCAGTTGCTGGTGCGAATGACGCATCCGGGCTGCATTTTGGGTCGGGCGACGTAGACGTTGAACGGGTTGAGGGTGACGAATACCCGCAAGTCCGTAACCATGGCGCTGGCCCCGAATTTGACGCAGATTTCCGGGTCGGGGGCGCTGCGATCGATAAATTCGCTGGATGCGACATTTTCCGGGTTGAGGGTGGTGGTGGAGCTGATGGCCATGCCGATGCCGATGCCCAAAATTAGAACGCCCCCGATCACCGCGAGGGCAGTGTAGTTGAAGGTGGAAGACTTGGCTGCGGTGGGCTTGGTTCTACGTTTCATCTGCCGATCGCTCGCTTAGATTCAAATTGGTGTCACTGGTTCGCCCTCTATTGTAGACGCTCCGATCGCGATCGCGGGCCGTCCGGGTCGCGACATTTTCCGATTCTCGGAGAACGGCATCGAAAACCCGTCTGGCTAGGGGTTTCGATCTTCCCCGTCCCGCCCACTGCCGCCGTCCCCTGATTCTTACACCCTTGTCGGTTTTGATAGGATTCTTTAAACTATTTTAAAGATCGATATTTCTGAATTTTTTGATTCACATCTATACTGTACTGTCATCGGAGGAAATAGCCCCGTGTCAACTCAAACCGTAGAAAAGCGTTCTACCAGTCGGAAACTTGCACCGCGCTATCGGGTTTTGCTGCACAATGATGAATATAACCCGATGGAATATGTGGTGCAGGTCTTGCTGCAAACGGTTCCCAGCCTCACCCAACCCCAGGCGGTCAGCATCATGATGGAAGCCCACACGAACGGGTTGGCCTTGGTGATCACCTGCGCCCAGGAACACGCCGAATTTTACTGCGAAACGTTGAAAACTCACGGCCTGACCAGTACCATCGAACCGGATGAGTAAAGGCACAAAGTCACAACTCAATCGCCCTCCGTGTTCTCAAGATGGCGATCGCCCCAATGTCAATTTCCATCATATCGGCGATCGCCCCCTTCCCATCCGCTTGGGAATTTTTATTAGCCTATTGCTGCTCCTTTGGCTTCCCCTCGCCATTCCAATTTATGGGCTGGTGGACGATCCCAATTGGGTCAGTATCATCACCCTGGCACTGCTTTACGGCGAATTTATCGCCCTGCTGAAAATTTGGGGACGGCGGGTTTACAGCGACCCCCAAATGCTGCGCTCCTGCGGCTTGGAAGTGAGCCGATACACCGGCCGAAATTTGGCGATCGGCTTCGGCATCGGCTGCGGCGGCGTTTTCATTTTATTCGCGATCGCCACCGTCTTGGGGGGAGTCATTTGGAAACCCCTCCCCCCCACATTCCCCCGTATTTTCATCGAGGGATTATTGGTCGCTCTGGGGGTGGGATTCGCCGAAGAATTGTTCTTTCGCGGCTGGCTGCTGGAAGAACTGCGACGGGACTATTTCCGGTCTACTGCACTGTGGTTAAATAGTACCTTATTTGCCATTTTACACTTTATCAAACCCCCCGAAGAAATTGTGCGGACGTGGCTGCAATTCCCCGGACTTTTGCTGTTGGGAATCATATTAGTTTGGGCGAAAGATGCCACCCGCAGCAAAACCAACCCCCACGGTTCTCTCTCAGTCGCGATCGCTCTCCACGCCGGTTTGGTGTGGAGTTACTATTTAGTCAATGTAGGGGAATTGGCGACCTATTCCGGAACCCTTCCCGAATGGATAACCGGCATCGATCGCAACCCGCTGGCGGGAGTATTGGGATTACTCTGTCTGGGCGAAATGGCAATCCTAATTCGACACCTTCGCCTCCCGGTCAAATAGCCGAAACAAAACAGTCGAAAAGCTCCATTAATTGTTAATTGTTAATTGTTAATTATTAATTGTTAATTGTTACCACGCCGGATCGACATAGAGATTGATGGTCATTTTTTCCCGTCCGGGGGGAACCGAACTGATACAAGCACAGATCGCCTCTCCGTCGTCAAGTTCCACCTCGCAGGCGTGACAGGAGCCCATCAAACAACCCGTGGGGATGGAAACCCCGGCGCGATCGGCTACTTCCAACATGGGTTCGCCCGGTTCGGCATCGACGGTGACATCATCCGGTAAAAATTGAATCTTCATGGGTTCTCTGAAATCGACGGACAACCAATTGATTTTATCGCTCTTAAATAATGATAGCACAATTTGAAATAAAGTGCGATCGCCACTTTTTAAATAACCCCACAATCCGTTGTTGCGCTTGATCCCATCCCCGCCCTGAAGCGCAACAAAAAACGGCAGAATCGTTGAGAAACCACAAGCATTCCGTCGGATGCGCCTATTTTTTGGAAGTATATTTTATTTTGTATTTTGGGGCAACGGGATGCGATCGCCCGCCGGTTCGATTGACTTCGGCAAATATCGGAGCAGAATTTGTAGTACAATTAACCCAGGATTTCAAACGCCGCGTCGCGGGGGAGAAATTGCTGTACACTGGGAATGGTTGTCAAATCAGCAGGTTTTCTATCAGTGAGTCGTTCTATCATCGTGGAGGGGGTCAAGCCCGTATTTGCCCGACACGAGACGTTTCATCCCCGGTTTGGATGGCTGAAAAAGGGCTTCAATCGCGCCTCGGAAGATGAGGAGATTTTTAAGGCGGAAGATGCCCCCGTGCGGCTGGGGGTGGGCAAGAATATGGTCGCCTCAATTCGCTACTGGTGTCGGGCGTTTAAATTGTTAGAGGACGATCGCCCCACAGATTTCGGAAAACGGCTGTTGAGTGACGGTGGGTGGGACCCCTTTTTGGAAGATCCGGCTTCCCTGTGGCTGCTGCATTGGCGACTGTTGCAACCCCCCTGCTCGGCGGCGGCGTGGTATTTTGCATTCAACCAGTTTCCGGCAGCAGAATTTTATCGGGAAGATTTACTGGAAGCGTTGAGAAAATATCGGGATATGTTCGGGCGAAAAATTACGGCGATCGGTGTCCCCAGCTTTGTCGCCGAATGGCTACTCGAAAAAATCGTTCCCGGTTCCGGAACCCTCACCCCAGCCGAACAAGAAAAAGTCAACCAATTCATCAAAATCGAACTAGCCCCCAAGGGGACGGAAAAAAGCTTCGTATTTGAAAATATCAGCAGCAAAGTCACCGTCATCGGCGGCGGAAAAGTCACGGCGGCGCAATTGTTTGTCAATGGAAGAACCAAAGAAGTCGGGTTGTTGGGACGCAACGACGTTTTGGTATTGGACGAAGTGCAAAGCCTCACCTTTGACAATCCCGACGAAATCATCGGAACCTTAAAAACCTATTTGGCAAACGGACGCTATAACCGTTCGGGTTTCGCGGACATTTCCAGCGATTGTTCCCTGGTGATGTTGGCAAATATCGAACTCGACGCCGATTCGAGGCCCCGCAACGAAGACAATCTCATCGCCAACTTGCCCAAATTCTTTTCGGAAACCGCATTTTTAGACCGCTTTTCTGCCATCATCCCCGGCTGGGAAATACCTAAATTTAGACGAGATCTGATCGCTTCCCAAGTTGGCTTAAAAATGGACTTTTTTGGGGAAGTCTTGCTGTCGATGCGCTATAATAATGAGTTTTTAACCTACGCGCAAAATCACACCCAGTTTGGCAAAGGAGTCACCATCCGCGACCAAAATGCGATCCTGAAGTCGGCCTCCGGATTCCTGAAACTTCTCTACCCCCATCTCGATTTGACCCCGATGGACTTCCGGCGGGACTGTTTGCAACCCGCCAGAGAACTGCGACAATATATTCGTAATTCCCTGTATTACTTAGATGAAGAGTTTCGGCAATACGATCGCACCATTGAAGCGGATATTAAGTAAAAATTGGGAGAGTCACGAAAATGGAAAATTATCTCTACGAAAAAGACTTCGCACTCTGGACGGAACGGCAGGCTCAATATATCCGAGCGAAAAATCTGGAGGCGATCGACTGGGAAAATATCGGGGAGGAAATTGCCGCCTTGGGAAGAAGTGAAAAACACGAGTTGGAAAATCGGTTGGAAGTTTTGCTCGAACATTTATTGAAACGTTGCTATGTCAATAGTGCCTACGATAACCGAGGCTGGGAACTGACCATCAAAGAACAGCGAAAACGAATCCGGCGATTGTTGCGAACTTCGCCGAGTTTGCAAAACTATTTTAGTGAAATATTTACCGAAATTTGGATGGATGCTTTGTCGGATGTCCGAGACATTTATCCGGGAATCAACTTTCCCGAAAATTGCCCATTCCCGGACGACATTGATCGCCTTATTTCTGAAGCTCTTTGGGAAACATAAACCAAATTTAAAACCGCCGCCAAATTGCCATCCAACAACAATCAAGACGCTCTGTAACACTCGAAGACCTCAGCCAATATAAAAACCATGAAACCACCCAAAGCCAACCCAATCGACAAACAAAAATTCGAGTTTATAACGAAAAAATACGGATACCATGCGAGTTGGGTGGTGTGGGCAGATGAAGAGGAAAAGCCAAAAGATAATATCGAAGATTTGAGCGTATTCGATCTCGATAAAAACCCAAACTTATTAAAAATTATCAATCCGAATATCATCTTTGTCGGACTCAACATATCGAGGCCGCTTGAAAAACTGCTGGGGAATTTCCACGATTCCAGACCCCAAGGCATGGATTATAAAATCAGATACGCCCTGAAAAACTCGCCCTATTACGGGGCGTACATGACAGACATCATCAAGGACTTTGAACAAAAGGGATCGGGCAAAGTGATGAGTTACTTGAGTCGGAACAAAGCATTTGAAGCCCAAAATATAGAAAGGTTTCGGTGTGAAATCGCCGATCTGCAAGTCGCGCACCCCCAAATTATTGCTTTCGGAAATGATGCGTATAAAATTTTGAACGACAATTTATCGGATGAATTTGAAATTTTAAAAATTCCCCATTACAGTAAATACATCAGCAAAGAAAATTATCGAAAGGAAGTCGATGCAGTTTTACATTTAACCGAGATGCAGATGCTCGTTTAGTGAAAACCAATAACTTCTCCGTGTCCTCTGTGCCTGGAGTGGTGAAAATTTCCGATCGCTCCCCCCAAATGCCATACAATCAGAACGGTGTGAGAGGAAGTTCGAGCAATTATGGCAGTCGCCAGGACCTTCGGGACATCGATCGCTTCTGAAACCCAGACTGTGAACGATGGGTTCTCCCTATTGCCTGTTGCCTTTTGACTGTTGCCTGCTATAACTATTTCCTCCGCCCCAAACTCTCAAATTGGGGAAACGATCTACCATGACAACAATTATCGGCGATCCTGACAATAACGAATTGACCGCGACATCGGCGTCCGATCGCGTGTTCGGTTTAGCCGGAAACGACACCCTCAGCGGGAACGCCGGAAACGACGCCCTTCTCAACGGCAACCAAGGAGATGATTTCATCTTCGGCGGGTTCGACGACGACATCCTTCGCGGCGGCCAGGGCAACGATTTCGTCAGCGGCGATCGCGGAAATGATATCCTGTATGGCGATCGCGGAAATGATATCCTCTACGGTGGCGGCGATCGCGATATCTTCGTCCTGAGTGGATCAGACTTCGACATCATCGCCGACTTTGAAGACGGAATCGACGCCATCGGACTGGTGGGGCGATCGTTGGCGGACTTATCTTTAATTGCAGATGGCGGCGGAACGACCATCGCCGACAATCGAACCGGAACCCCCCTCGCCCTCGTCTTGGGAATCAGTCCGGATGCCCTCACCGCAGCGGATTTCACCACCGACGTCACCCCCTCCCCCTTCATCAACGGCATCGCCAGCGGCGACACCACCCAAACCTCAACCGTATTGTGGACCCGCAGCAGCGAACCAGGGAACATCACCTTTGAATATTCCACCGATCGCAACTTCGCCACTATCGAAGCAACCCGTTCCGTTTTGGCGATCGATCCGGAAATTCCCGCCAAAGTCCAACTCGACAACCTGACACCGGGAACCGATTATTACTACCGGGGAACGGCAATTGTACCGCTACAATACCTTCGGAGATGATGCGGCGGTGTACGTTTTGGACGTGCGATCGTTCCGGGACGCGCCCCTGCCCTTCGTGGCCGAGGATGCGGACGCCGAGGAGATCCAACAACTGTTTATTGATGCCTTTGAACCGGGGCGGACGATGTTGGGCGAAGCCCAATTGCAGCAGTTTAAAGATGACCTTTTGGCGGCTCAAAATGACGGGGTGACGTGGAAATTCGTCATGTCCCCGGTGCCGATGCAGAATTTCGGCATCCCCACCATCGGCGAACGCTGGGAGGGGTTCGCGGCCGAACGCGCCGATTTGCTCAATTTTATCGAAGCGAACGATATCGAAAATGTGGTGTTCGTGACGGGGGATTTTCATGGCAATGTCGTCAATAATGTCACCAACCAGGAAGAACCGGGGGGGACGATAACGCCGACAGGTGCCTTTGATATTATGGTCGGGCCGGTGGGGATTCAACTGACGGTCCCGTTTCTCCCCGAACCGTTTAATGAGACGTTCGCGGCGCCCTTCGGACCGGCGACGATTGGATTTACGCCGGAAAGTTTGCTGGAGGAACAGGGGAAATCTCAGGCGGAATACTTGAGTTTGAGCGTAAGCGATCGCGCCGCCAAAGATCAATACGTCCGCGAGGTACTCGACTACCGCACCGAAACCCTGTTCGGCTACGACCCCATCGGGTTGGAGGGGTCGCCCATCGATGCGGAATTGTTGCAGGGGGAATATCTGGCGGTTCACACCTACGGTTGGACGGAGTTTGAAATCGCGCCGCTGACCGGGGAATTGACGGTGACGACTTACGGCGTCGAACCCTACACGGAAGCGGATTTGCTGGCCGACCCGCTTTCGATTGTTTCCGCCGAACCCGAGATTGTCAGCCAGTTCCAGGTGAGTCCCGTTTGACGGACATTCAAAAACCCGGTTTCTTTCCAAAAGCCCGGTTTCCGATCCTTATAATTGATGGCAACGCGATCGCGTGTTGAAAAATCGAGGAAGCCTCGAAAACTCCAAAACCTCGATTTCGAGGGGCTTCGAGTTCTCCCGACTCCCTAATACCGATTCTCGACTCCCGCGCGAAGCGCTACAAACTGGGGCGGAAGGATTCGAACCTCCGAATGGCGGGACCAAAACCCGCTGCCTTACCGCTTGGCGACGCCCCAACGTCGTCTCACAAGTTCCTATCTTATCAGCACATCCCGGGATTGTGTCAAGTTTTTTTTTAATTTTTTTTGAATCGGCGATCGCGATCGGCTCAAATCCCCTTCACACTTTCAATTGAGGAACATGGGGGCAGCCGGGTCCCGGGAGGATGTCAGAATAGGATCGGAGTCAAGTCCGAATTGTTGAAGCTCGTCCGAGAGGGAGAATCTACTGTGGCCCATACGATTGTTACCGAAACTTGCGAAGGGGTGGCCGATTGTGTCGAAGCCTGTCCGGTCGCCTGCATCCATCCCGGTCCCGGTAAAAATCAAAAAGGGACCGATTGGTACTGGATCGATTTCGACACCTGCATCGACTGCGGCATCTGCCTGCAAGTTTGTCCGGTAGAAGGGGCGATCGTTGCGGAAGAGAGACCGGAACTGCAACGAACCCCGACCTAAAACCGGGGGCGATCGCATTTTTTTGAGTCGCGATCGCCCCCCGTTTGATTGATAGGAGATATTCGATGAACCAAAAGGCGATTGTCAGCACCAACGGCGATACCCTCAACGTCCGGGCCACCCCCGACGGCGCCATTATCGATGTCCTGGATAACGGGACGCTCGTCGAGGTGAGCGGTTCCCCCGTGGAAATCGGCGGGTTCACCTGGGTTCCCATCGGCGGCGATCGCTGGGTGGCCCGGGAATTTTTGAGCGTCTACATCCCGGAAACTGAAGCCACCGCCATCCCGGGGGCGAAGGTGGTCGCCACCCAGACCGAAGAAGCGATCGCGGGGGGATTGAAGGTCTATCGCACCCAGTTGATCGATGCCGAGGGTTGGATCGTCGATGCCGTCCGCTGCGTCTCCGGGCGCATCGGCCAGCAAGTCCCGTCAGAATATCCGGGATCTCAGACCCCTATTCCCTTCGGCCTGTATACCTTTGACGTACCCGGAGCGGTCGAGGCGGCTCCGGGAGAGTTCGGCGGGGTGTGGTCGGCGGTGACGCCAACTTTTGAAACCGATCGGGGAGGGTTTGGGATTCACTACGATCCGTCTGCATTTGCCAATACGGATCAAACGGGGACGGCGGGTTGTTTGGCGACGCCGACGGTGGAGGAACGGGACATCATGACTGATTTTATTGTCACCCACGCCCCGACCTATTTGATCGTCAAGAAAGGCGACGATGGGATGGCTGGTGAAAATCAATGAAATTCCCGATTCAAACATGAGCGACCGAAGTTCAAACTGCCGATTTTGTGACTCCAAATCATCGAAAATAGACTCCCCTGACGGCGAAAAATCTGTATCGATTTTGACAGAAGCACGAGATTACAAACCCGTCAAGGCATCCGCATTATGATCGGGCAGGGGTTCCTGAAAATTGGAATTCCAAACGTCGTCACTTTCGTCCGAGAACGTTGCCACCCGCTTATTAACGTCGATGCGGTTCTGCTCTTGCAATTTGACCAGTTCTTCCTGGTAAGCGGAAATGATCTGGGCGAGGCTGACCGCGATCGCGTCCCACGCCTCATCGTTGGTTATTTTATCTGCGATCCCCTGAAATAATCCGCCTTGTTTGCTGTTCTTGACGTATTCCTTGAGTCGGCTACCCGACTTCTGGACGGCCGCCTGGTAAACCTCCCCATTCGACCACCAGATCCCCGGCTGGTTGAGCAACCAAGTCAAAATGTACTCAGGGGCGTGTTGTTCCCGAACCCAGGTCGCTAGATACTTTAATTCTTCCATTTTTGTCTGTGAGCTAAGTGATACCTGATGACCATTTCAATTTTACTATACCGATCGGGAACTGACATCTATTTGGAAAAATCTTTGCTCTTTTGCCCGTTTCCTTTCAACCGTTGAATCGAACCTTTCTCTTGAAGTGCGTCGGCATCGATTCTGAGGGACCGCAACCTCGCCAAGGCGCGATCGCGTTCCGATCAAAGATACATTTATTTTATAGCAATGAGCGAGGCAAGTGGTGACGGTTTAAATGGGGCAAGAAACCTGAAAAATCTTATAGAAAAGCAGTTTAATTTCCCGATTGCCGATTACCTGCGTGCAGCGCTATATCTGGGATTCGTTGCCGACCTCACTGCCCTGGAAACGTTGAGCGCGATCGCCCCATTGCCGTTTTATCACTTTTGGATGATGTGGGAGCGGTTGAAAACCTTTAAAGTTGAAAAATTAAATATCTTTCATCCCTCTCCAACGTCCCGATGTCAGTTGCCAAATCTCCAGATAAAGCCCCGGCGATCGCAGTCCATTTCGGCCACGACTTCGGAAGCGATCGCCACGTCCAACCATCATCTATGTCCCACCGATTTCCCGTAGCCAGGGTAATTTTTCCGAAAATTTTAAAAAAAAGGCGATCGGAATAATCTCAAATCAAAAATCGACGATACAGTGTAAAGACGATCAGCCAATTCCCCTTGGACCCACATTAGAGTAAAACGGAAGTCTATGTCACAGCAGAAATTTGGTGTCATTGGTCTGGCAGTCATGGGCGAAAACCTGGCCCTCAACGTCGAGCGCAACGGTTTCCCCGTCGCCGTCTACAATCGCACCAGTTCCAAAACGGACGAGTTCATGCAGAAGCGGGCCACCGATAAAAACGTCAAACCCGCCTACACCCTGGAAGAATTCGTCCAATCCCTCGAACGTCCCCGCCGCATCTTGGTCATGGTGAAGGCTGGCAAACCCGTTGACGCGGTAATCGACCAGCTCAAACCCCTGTTGGACAAGGATGACATGATCATCGACGGGGGCAACTCCCTCTACGAAGACACCGAACGCCGCACCCGCGAACTCGAAGCCACCGGTTTGGGGTTCATGGGAATGGGCGTCAGTGGCGGCGAAGAGGGGGCACTGTGGGGCCCGAGCCTGATGCCGGGAGGAACGGAGGCTTCCTACAAGGAACTCGAACCCATCCTCACCAAAATTGCGGCTCAAGTGGATGACGGCCCCTGCGTCACCTACATCGGCCCCGGCGGTGCGGGTCACTACGTCAAAATGGTTCACAACGGCATCGAATACGGCGATATGCAACTCATCGCCGAAGCCTACGACCTGCTCAGAAATGTCCTGGGCTTGAACGACCAGCAACTTCACGAAGTCTTCGCCGAGTGGAACACCACCGACGAACTCAATTCATTTCTGATTGAAATTACGGCGGATATTTTCAAGCAGAAAGACCCAGAAACGGGCAAACCGCTGATCGACCTGATTCTGGATTCCGCCGGACAAAAAGGAACCGGGCGCTGGACGGTGGTGAGCGCCCTGGAAATGGGCGTTTGTATCCCGACCATCACCGCCGCAGTCAACGGCCGCATCATCTCGTCTTTTAAGGACGAGCGGGTTGCGGCCTCGAAGGAATTGCCGGGGCCGGCGGCAAAATTCGACGGCGACGCGAAGGCGTTCGTCAACAAAATTCGGGATGCCCTGTACTGCTCTAAAATCTGTTCCTACGCCCAAGGAATGGCTTTAATGGGAAAGGCTTCCCAGGAGTTTAATTACCATCTCAATCTGGGAGAAATTGCCCGGATTTGGAAGGGCGGCTGCATCATCCGGGCGGGATTTTTGAACAAGATCAAGCAAGCCTACGACGAAAATCCGGCACTGCCCAATCTGTTGCTGGCGCCGGAATTCAAGCAGACCATTTTAGACCGCCAGGACGCTTGGCGGGAAGTGTTGGTGACGGCGAATACTCTGGGAATTCCGGTTCCGGCGTTCAGCGCGTCCCTGGATTATTTCGACAGCTATCGTCGCCCGAATTTGCCCCAAAATCTCACCCAAGCCCAGCGGGATTATTTCGGTGCCCACACTTACGAGCGCACCGACAAGCCGCGCGGCGAGTTTTTCCACACGGAATGGGGTCAGGGTTGAAGATCCCCCATTATCCCCCTTTGATCCCCCCTTTCAAAGGGGGGCTGGGGGGGATGGGAGCTGGGGGGGATTCTTTACTGTTTGGGAAGCGCAAAATCCCCCTAAATCCCCCTTTGAAAGGGGGGCTTTGAATACAATTCTCCTTCCTTAATCAAGGGACGGGAGGGGTAATTTTTATATAATCCCCATTCCCTACTCCCTACTCCCTACTCCCTATTCCCTATTCCCTCAAAATGACAGTTGCCACACTTTGATATTGTCGTCAAAGCTGCCACTGACCAGGGTTTTTCCCCGGGGATTGAATGCCACGTTCACCCAGGATTGGTGGCCCTTGAGGGTTCCCATCAGTCCCCCTGTGCCGGTCTGCCACAGTTTCACCGTCCCGGCGAAGTCGCCGCTGGCGAGGGTCTGGCCGTCGGGGCTGAAGGAGAGGGATTGAATTTTGTCGCCGTGGCCGGCGAGGGTTTGCAGGGGGAGGTTGCTGAAATATTCCGATTCCAGGCGGTCGAGATCCCAGAGGCGGATGGTGCGGTCCCAGCTTCCGGTGGCGAGGGTTTGGCCGTCGGGGGCGATCGCGACAGACCAGATCGCAGACGTGTGGCCGCTGAAGCTGCGGATCAGTTGTCCGGTTTGGGGGTTCCACAACTCCACCATGCCGTTGCTGCCGCCACTGACCAAGGTTTGGCCGTCGGGACTGAATGCGATCGCCTGGACGCGATCGCCGTATCCCCGCAGCGTCTGCTGCTCGATCCCCGTGTAGGCATCCCAGAGGCGGATTGCCCCGTCCTGTCCGGTGCTGGCGATGGTGCGGCCGTCGGGACTGAAGGCCAGGGCGTGAACCCATCCCCGGTGCCCCGGCAGTACCATTTTCAGGCGTCCGCTCCACAGATCCCAGACCCGGATGGTCTGGTCGCCGCCGGCGCTGGCCAGCAACCGTCCCCCGGGGGCGATCGCGATCGCGCCGACGGGTTTGTGGTGTCCGGCCAGGGTGTTGAGCCGGTGTCCCGTCTTCAGATCCACCAGCTCGATGTCACCGTCAGTCTTCCCACTCGCCACGATCTGTCCGTCGGGACTCACCGCGATCGACCAAACCGGCCCCTCATTTTCCACCAACGTCCGCACCGCAGACAATTTTTTCTTGTAAAGCGTCGAGTTGGGAGAGTCCAACTTGGGGATCGTCGGTTGGATGTCCGGCATCCGCTTCACCGGGTTCGGATAGCGGGAAGTTTCCGGGACGGGGGCGGGGAGGCGGGAGGCGAGGATCAGGGATAAGATCGTCAGGGCGATTCCCCCCCAGGCCGTCAGCATCCACTGCTGTTTGCGCGTCTGGGCGACGGGAACCACCCCCGACCCCCGCCGCAACACTTCGATCGCCTCCGCCGCCGACTGATACCGCTTGGCCGGATTGCGCTGCACCAGGGTATCCAAAATCCGCCCCAGACGGCGACTGACGGGCCGTTTGAGGTAGTCCCGCCACACCCAGGTATTGGATTTGACATCAAACAGGTCGAAGGGCGAAACCTGGGTCAGCAGGTGCAGGCAAGTCACCCCCAAACTGTAGAGGTCGCTGCGGGGGTCCAGGTGTCCCCGGATGCGTTCCGGCGCCGCGTACTCCGCTGCCCCGCCGATGCCGTCCCGCTCCGCGTCCGCCAGGGGGAGGGCCGAGCCGAAATCTACCAGCGCCAACCGAGATCCCCCGGTGGTGGCGACTTGGGGCGATCGCACGATATTTTCGGGTTTGACATCCCCGTGAATCATGCCATTTTCGTGGACGACCTGGAGCACCGGCAGCACGGTACCAAGGAGGTTCCAAATCTGGATCTCCCGAAACACCCCGTCATTATTCAACTCCTCCGCCAGGTTTCGCCCGCGAATGTACTCGTGTACAAAATAGCGATCGCCGTCGAACTCGAAACTGGCAAAAAGTTCCGGAATGGAGGGTTCCCGCCCAATTTTGTCGAGTTCTTTAGCCCTCAGAGTAAAATCCGGTTCAATTGATAAGTTTTTAGTCAGATCGGTTTTACCATCGTTAATGGCGCGATCAGCGCACAGAAATTGCTTGATCGTGCATTGCGGTTTGGATGGCTGATCCTCATCGACAGCCAGGAACGTGCGGCTGACCGTACTTTCTCCCAAAATTTTAAAAATTCGGTAGCGGCCTTTGAGTCGCAAACTCGCCCCGCAACTCTGGCAGGAAGTCTGACGGGGGGAATTTTGAGGATTCTGACAATGGGGATTGATGCAGTAACTCATAACCAGCCGTTTTTTCGGTATATTTTTTCTATAATAAGTCTTTCTTTAAGGGTAGCCACACCCCCCCGGATAGAGAGGGCTTTCGTAATCAAACGCAACATTCCGGCGGCCGGGGTGCGATCGTCTACCCCAAAACCCCGAAAAACGGTAAGGTTGAATACAGCAGTCGGGCGGGGGGAGGGAAGGAAGCGGGGGGAGCGGAGGGAGCGGAGGGAGCGGAGGAAGCGGATGGAACATCCAGACCGCTTGGCAATCAATTCCCTAGGGCGCAAGCCAGGGGCCCCGACAAGCAAAAATCATCTTCAGATGATTGGGAAATTTGTACGGATCTGATATAAACTTGCCCCCTCTGCCTCCCCTGCCCCCTCTGCCCCCTCTGCCCCCCCTGCCCCCCTGCCCCTAAAGTCCTTTTTTTAGCCATGTCATTCATCCGCGTCCCCCACTCCTGGCAACTCCCCGAAAAATTCGTCACCCCGGAATCGGCATTTCTCAACCGCCGCCGCTTCATCAAAGGACTCGTCGGCACCGGTTTGGGGGCATCAATTCTGCCCTTGGGCGGGTGCCAAAACGCCCCCGCCGGCAGTAGTCGGACGGCTCAAAAGTCCTATCCCGACCTTCCCCAAAATCCCGACTTTTCCGACCCCGGACGCCCCCTCACCGCCGAAGATCTCGCCACCCGCTACAACAACTATTACGAATTTGGCGGCTCCAAGTCCGTCTGGGAAGCCGCCCAAACCCTCCCCACGGACAACTGGCGGGTGGAAGTCGCCGGACTGGTGAAAAATCCCAAAACCTACGATCTCGACGACCTCCAGAAAAAATTCCCCCTCGAAGAACGGATTTACCGATTTCGCTGCGTGGAAGCCTGGGCGATGGTCGTTCCCTGGGTCGGATTCCCGATGCGGCTCCTGTTGGAAGATGTCGAACCCACCGCCGAGGCGAAATTCGTCCGCTTCAGTTCCTTTTACGACCCCAAAATTACCAAGGGACCGGGTTTTTGGGCGACGAACTACCCCTGGCCCTACGCGGAGGGGTTGACAATTGAGGAAATGGCGAACGAGTTGGCGTTTTTCGCGACCGGAATTTACGGCAAAACCCTCCCCAAACAGAATGGAGCCCCCATCCGGATGGTGATTCCTTGGAAATACGGATTTAAAGGGGCAAAAGCGATCGTCAAAATCGAATTTCTCGATCGCCAACCGCCCACGTTCTGGAATACCCTCGTCCCCGACGAATACGGCTTCGTCGCCAACGTCAACCCCGACAAGCCTCACCCCCGCTGGTCCCAAGCCACGGAACGCATCGTCGGCCCCGGCCCGAGCTTTTCCTGGGACACCCAACCCACGATCATTTATAACGGCTACGGGGAATATGTCGCCGATTTGTACGCTTGATTGGGGTTGGGGAGTAGGCAATAGGCAATAGGCAATAGGTAAGGGGTAAGGGGTAAGGGGCAATAGGTAAGAGGCAATAGGCAATAGGCAATAGGCAATAGGTAAGGGGTAATAGGTAATAGGTAAGGGGTAA
>JBNGCR010000070.1:0-24409 GCA_050045915.1 Limnospira sp. | reverse complement strand
ATGGTTTACGACTCCAAAAACACGCCTGGACTCCCATCATCTACCACACGCTGGTAAAACCGAACGCATCGACGTATGACGGAAATTGGGTTTATTGGGCCACAAGGAGAGGGAAATCGGCAGAAATCCCGAACCGAGAAGCCCGACTGCTAAAAGACCAGAAAGGCAAATGCAAATGGTGCGGACAGCATTTCACTATAGAAGACCAAGTGGAGACTGACCATATAATCCCCAGAAGCCTCGGCGGAAAGGATGATTATAAAAACCTCCAACTGTTGCACCGCCACTGTCACGATGCCAAGACTGCTGTAGATGGCAGTCAAGGCAAGAGTCGTACTCATGACAACGAGACGACTGAACTAGGAGCCGTGTGAGGTGAAAGTCTCATGCACGGTTCTGAATGGGAGGGAGAGAAGGCGACTTCTCTCTCGACCCCTAATAGATCGCACCTTCGGGCGCTAAAATCAATGAATAAAGTATTGCTGGAACGAGCCAAAGACCGGGCCGCCGTTTTTGAAAAATTCCTCCAAACCGAACGGGACGAAGGGGCGAGTGCCATCCGACTGGCGTTTCTGGATCGGGGTGTGGAGAATTCTCCCTATCGAACCGAAATCGAAAACTACCCGATCCATCTGCAACAAAAACCGATGACATTTGGCCCCTATCCCCGTCGCGGAGAACTGCCCAAAATTAACGCCAACGGCTTGGATTTTCTCCATCCGGAGATTCAGGAAGCGTGCATTTGTTTGGGCCGCTTCCGAGACGATCGCATCGAAACCCTGTGGATGGGGAAAAATGCCCTCCGCAACACTCAGTTTTGGAGTTCGACGAAAATTATCCCGGTTCTCAACGTTTTGGGGCGGGTCAGCGGTTTGTTTCCGGACTCGAAGGTGGAAGATTGGCGGGTGCGAGATCCGGATGAGGAGGGGCGGGAATTTTCCTTCGTGGAGGCGATCGCCGATATCGTCAGCTACGAAAAAAATATCGGCAGTTCCAATGCTCTGGCGGCGATGTTCAAACGCTTCGCACGGCGATCGGATTTGGAACAATGGCTGATCGAAATTACCGGCAATCAAAGTTTGCAGTTTCAGGGAGATTACGGCGAAGAAGCCTTCATTCAAAATCCGCAACTGGCGGATGAAAGGCTGCAACAAATTTTACTCTCTGCCGCCGAGGAAACTCCCCGGGGGGAAAATATTCTGTCCGCCTACGATCTGACTCGGATCATTTCGATGGTGGGGTGGCACTACCATCTCGATCCGGAAGCGCGATTGCCGGGGGTCAATTGGGATGGTATCAAAGCCGTCATTGCAGGGTTAGGACGGGATACGGCGCGATTTGTGGATGTGGCGTTGGAGACGTTGGGGTTGGAGGAGGCGATTTTCGCCCCCGTGATTTTGTCAAAATTGGGTCACGGTCCGAGCCAACTCCGGCAGGCGATCGAAACGACCTACATGGTTTTTGTACAGTTCGGCGATCGCCTACCGACACGGACCGGAGAATCCGCTCGACTCCGCACGTTGGCGATGACCCTGCGGGGTGTTATACCGATCGCCGACTTTGAGGATTATAATCAGGAATCAGTCCGGCTCGATGCTCGTATGGCGGCGGAAGTGACGGAGATTTTGCGGCGGGTGGTGACGGAGGAATTGGACGCGATCGCCTAGGGAAATTCCCGGAATTGGGATCGGATCGGCGATACTAGAACAAATACGAGGTGCATGGGCGATCGTCGATGTCCCTATTGATAGCTATCAGCGATCAGCAATGGACTCGGAATTGAAGTTCAATTCAGATGTGCGATCGGGGGCATCGGCGAAAGAAAAAGGGGTGCAGGACTTGAGGGCATTCAACATTAGCGGGGCGGAACTCTCAGGAGTGGCCGTCTGGAGGTCATCGCCGGATGGACGACAGGAAACGCACCAATCGAGACGCACTCAAAACACTGATTCGTAGCATCACCCGAATGCAGGGCGATTTTTCGCTGATTTTGGCCTGCTGCAATTACCGTTGTGCCCGCAAAACTATCGTCAAAGAGTTGCACGAACAGTGTCCCGTCCCCATCCGAGAACTTGTTCTCGATACCTCTGTTAAAACTCTCTATACGACTATCGCCGAAACTTTAAAAGGTGAGGAACCGAATGCGTTAATGGTTTTCGGTTTGGAATCCGTCAACAATCTTAAAGATGTCCTCAAAGCCACCAATCAGATGCGGGAAGAGTTCCGAAATTTTGAGTTTCCCCTGATTTTGTGGGTGAGCGATCGCCTCATGTCGATGATGATTCGATCGGTTCCGGATTTTCACAGTTTTGCAACCACCGTTCATTTTGAGGTGGGGACGGACGAGTTGATCCGATTCCTGCGACACACGACTGATGAAGTCACCCAACAATTGCTCGATAGCGGCGCGGCGGTTTTTTTGGACGAGGCGACCCTCAAATTGCAAAGCGGTTCTCCCCTGCGGACGGAACTGGAATTCGCCCAACAGGATTTGCAGCGGCGGGGCGTGACCCTTGACCCGGAATTGGAAGGAAATTTAGAATTGGTATTGGGTCGGGTTGCGGATAATACCAAGCCGGAAGCTCTGGAACATTATCAAAAAAGTTTGACCCTTTGGCGGCGGGCGGGCAATCCGTTGGGTTGCGGCCACGTTTTGTTTTATTTGGGGTTTTGGTGGCGTTATTACGCCATGATGCACCGGGGAGAAAAGTGGGAAGCCTATCAGAATGCGAGAAACTATTATCGGGAATCTTTGGAACAATTGGAGGTGGCAGATCGCCCCGATTTGGTGGCAAAATTTATCAACGCCCTTGGGGAAGTTTTACTGTCTTTGAAAGATTGGGATGAGTTGGAAGCGATCGCCAACAAGGCTTTAGATCTTCATCAACAGCAGTCCAATTTGTTTCGGGAAGCCCGGGCCTATCATTTTTTGGCGGAAGTGGAACTGGCGCGAAAGAATTGGAAACCCGCCGGGGAAATTATTCAAAAAGCGTTGGATATAATCCGGGATCAGTTGGCTGAATCTCGCCCGAGTGTGACAGCCGAGGAGGTGCGGCGTTTGGATTGGGAGAAGTCCTACCACTGGGGCTGGTATTTGCTGTGTTTGGGGCGATCGCAGCAGGGTTTGGATCGGCATCGGGAGGCGGTTATTACGTTGCAAAAAGCCAAAAATCAGACTAAACCCGCCTACGACCCGGAACTCTACATTCGGATTCTCCACCAGCTACACCACAGTTATTTTCACCGGGGAAAGTATCTCAAAGCATATCAAATCAAGCAACGTCGTCGGGAAATCGAACAGCAGTTTCGGTTGCGGCCGTTTATCGGGGCGGGGTCTTTGCGAGAAAGTCAATTTATTAATAATCCCGGCTATCCAAAATGCGAAGATGGGGCGATCGTTAACCCGGAAATTACCGCCTCGGGACGATTTGATGATATCGAAAAATTGGTCAAACGCCTCGGCGAAGATCGGTACAAATTGACCGTGATTTACGGACAGTCCGGGGTGGGGAAAAGTTCCCTCTTGCAGGCTGGATTGTTCCCCAAACTCAAGCACACAAGCACGCTGATTCAAACGCGGCGGGTGCTGCCGATTTACCAAAAAACTTACACCAACTGGATTCACGGCCTCAGCACCGCGATCGCTTCCGCTTTGGAGGAATTGGACAACTGTGAATTGGATTCCGGTTTTCTCAACTCCCCGGAGGAAATTCTCGCTCAAATTCGAGAACTTGTCAATTCTAAAAATTTGCTGATCACGGTAATTTTTGACCAATTTGAAGAGTTTTTTGTCTCTTACAAGGAACCGAAAAAGCGGGAGATATTTTACCAATTTTTGCGGGACTGCCTGAATACCCCCTACGTCAAAATCGTTTTATCTCTCAGACAGGATTATTTGCACCATTTGCTCGAAGGCAACCGGTTGAAATATTTCGAGTCCGTCAACGACAATATTTTAGACAAAAATATCCTTTACTATCTGGGAAATTTTCTGCCGGAGGAGGCAAAATCGGTCATCCAAAGTTTGACCGAAAAAACGCAGTTTATCTTGGAAGCGGAACTCATCGATCGCCTCGTGGAAGAACTGGCGGGAGAAGCAGCGGAAGTGCGTCCCATCGAGCTTCAGGTGGTCGGTTCCCAGCTCTACGATAAGGGAATCAAGACCTTAGAAAAATACCGGCAGGAGGGGCCGAACCGGCGGCTGGTCGAGGGGTATTTGGAAGAAGTCGTTACCGACTGCGGTTCGGAAAATAAAGACTTGGCGGAATTGGTGTTATATTTGCTCACCGACGAGCATAACAATCGACCCTTAAAAACCCGCTACGATCTGAGTCGAGATCTGACCAATTTAGCCGATTACCTGAACGCAGAAACCCAAAACTTGGATACCGTCTTAACCATCTTCGTACAGTCGGGATTGGTGTGTTTGCTCCCCGAAATTCCCGAGGAACGCTACCAACTCGTCCACGATTATCTGGTGTCTTTTATCCGCGAACAACGCAGCAGCGAATTAGTGGCAAAACTCGACGCAGAAAAACGCAAGCGGGAGCAAGCCGAAGCTGAAATTATCAAACAACGCCTCGTCAACATGATTGGATTGTGTATCGGACTAGGATTGTTGTCAATTGCATCATTGTTTCTTTGGCAAAATACAAGATTTCAGGAGAGGCAGACAAAACTGGCAAAATTAAATTATGAATATTTTGCATTTTTGCAAGGAGAATCAGATCAATTAAAAGCATCTATAACCGCCATTGAAGCCGGAAATATCCTCCGAAATTATCCCAAAACTGAAATCGAGCGGAGGACGGCGGGTTCCCTTTGGGAAGTCGAAAATATCTTGCGGGAACGCGATCGCCTCCAAGGACATTCCGGCAGCGTTTTGAGTGTCAGTTGTAGTCCTGACGGCCTGCGGATGGTATCGGGAGGTCAAGATGGTACGATCAAATTATGGAATCGTGATGGTCAGTTGGAGAAGAGTTGGAGAGGAGATGAAGGAACGATTTGGTCCGTCGCTTTTAATCCAAACTCAGACCGAGACAATCAGATTGTTGCTTCCGCCGGTCAAGATGGAACGATTAAATTATGGAAATTAGATGGAACATTGATCGGTATTTTACGAGGACATACTGATGAAGTAAAATGGGTCAGCTTTAGTCCCGATAGCCAACAGTTGGCTTCTGCCAGTCGAGATGGAACGGTTCGTTTGTGGAGTCTCAATGGAAAGGAAATTGCAATTTTAAATGGAGATGAAACCTCGATTTTGAGTGTCAATTTTAGTCCGGACGGTCAACTGATCGCTTCATCCGATGACAAAGGTACGATCAGATTGTGGAACCGGGACGGTGAATTAATCCAAAAATTTAAAGCTCATGAGGAAGCAATTTGGAGTATCGATTTTAGTCCGGACTCTCAGTTTTTGGCTTCTGCGAGCCACGATCGAACGGCGAAACTATGGAAGCGAGATGGTACATTACACCAAACCCTCGGCGGACATGAAGCGGCAGTCAATAGCATTAGCTATAGTTCGGACAGTCGGTTCATCGTGACGGGAAGTAACGATACAACTATAAAAATATGGACGTATGACGGGACTTTAGTTTCGACAATGCGAGGCCACAATAATATTGTTAATCAGGTTGATTTTTTGCCTCGGAGTCAAATGCTAGTTTCGGCCAGCGTCGATGGTTCGATCCGATTGTGGGATCGGTCAAATCTCCCCTTTGTTTTTAAACCGAATGAGACGATTCACAATGCGGTATTTAGTTCGCAGGGTCAGTTTATCGCCTCCGTGAGTAGTGACAATAGTGCCATTCTTTGGCATTTATTTTTGCCGAATCTAAAACTCAGGTTTAACGCCCATGGAGATACGGTCAATAATATCAGCGTCAGTCCGAACGGTCAACTGATCGCCTCGGCGAGTGCAGACAAAACCGTAAAACTATGGAATTCTCAGGGGGAAGTCTTAAAAACCCTGCCACATGACTCTCCCGTGTGGACGGTCAGCGTCAGTCCGAACGGCCAACTAATCGCAACGGCGACGGACGATCGCATCATTCGATTGTGGGATCGAAATGGGAGATTACAACGGACGATCGCGGAACATACCGACCCCATCAACGACCTCAGTTTCAGTCCGGACGGTCGGACGATCGCCTCTGTGGGTGACAATGCGATTAAAATTTGGGATATTCGAGGAAATTTGGTTCGAGATCTGTCTCGGGGGGGGCTAATTTTTTCCTCCGTTTCCTTCAGTCCGGATGGAGAAATTTTGGCTGTGGCAACCGGGGACGGTTCGATCCAATTGTGGAAAACATCGAATTGGGAAGGGATTGAAATGACGGCGATCGGACGGCACAAGCGAGGAGTCTATGACTTAGTCTTCAATTCAACCGGAGAGATTCTAGCTTCCGCAAGTATAGATGGAACGGTCAAGCTGTGGGATCGCTACGGTCAGTTAATTACAACTTTGGAAGTTGGGCCTCAACCCGTTCTGTCGGTGGATTTTAGTCCCGACGATAAAATTTTAGTCGCCACCGATCAGGATAATCGGATGGTCTTTTGGCGGTTGGATTACAGCCACTTCAATCAAGTCCCTTATTTACTCGAACAAGCTTGTGGTAAACTGGAAAATTATTTGAAATACAATTCTCGGGTGGTTGAATCCGATCGCAATATTTGTGACGGCATTAAATGAGGGACAGCCGCAAAGAAACCCGGTTTCTCCAGAAACCGGGTTCCTAAGTCACATATTTAACCTCGGGGGGGTCTGGCGGTTTGTACCCGTTCTGAATCAGATTCGGCTGTCCGAGCGATCGCATCTGACAATTGACTCTCAAGTTGAGAAATTGTTGGGGATGGATGGTCAAAATTCGGGGAACTGGGCTCCGCAGCCATCACCCCCGCAGTATTGATGGCGAGGACAGCCGCGATCGCGCAGGAAGATAGGATAATAGTTTTCAGTGACATGACATGACTCCTTGTTGTTTCAGTCTCGATCCGCCATTGACTTCCCCGGTATGAATTTGCATAACGACTGGCGATGGGTAGATCAACTTTTTGTAATTGTGGGAAACTTAAAGCGGATTATTTTCAGTTCCAGCCGTCCGGAATACCTGGTGATTAGTTTCTAAAGTTTCGCTTCATTTCGATCTGTCCAATACTCCTAAATGATGGGTTTACACTGATCTATACAAAGGTTTCAATCTCAATCAGGAATGCGGCTTTTCAGATAAAAACTTGCGGGAGATTAATCCTGTCAGTCGGAACCCCTTTCAACTCATCTGTTCTACCTCTCAAGGTAGGTAAACGGCACTCAAAATTCAACGGGAACTATTCCAGAACCCGAACTGTCACCGTGAAACACGGAGATTACTCGTGCTACAGTCAAATGTTATACAATGTTGTACAACAGATGAGCATCCTTAATATCTAAATTAACAAGCGATCATGAATTGACCATTAAATGAATCTGATAAGATTCTCATATTTTTTTCATGTGACTGCTCAAAAGATTAATTCCGAGAACTTGACGCAGCGAAGTTCTTTTAACTCATTCATCCGCCGTTTTTCGGCGTAGAGTTGTTGGTGATAGTAATGAGCGAGTTCGGGATTGAGGGAGATGTCGGTCTTTTGCCAGAGTTCCAAATAGTGGAGGTAGCGTTTTTCGCACATCACCCATTCGATGCAGGCGGTGGCGGCGCGGATGGCTAACGGGGCGCGGTGGATGTCATTTTTGGTCTTTTCATCCAAGTTAAATAAGGGGGAGACTTGGGATATTTTATCGGCATTTTCGGAGTTAAAGTCTTGCAATCCAGATATTAAATCAATATCCGGCAAAAATCTTTTGTCCTCAATTTTAGACTCTATCTCGTTGATTTTAATCCATAAAAACCGATGAATTGATAAACTAAATTGCAAATCTTGCTCGTCCAAGGCATTTATAATTGACATCCGATATTCTGGGCAGTGAAGGTAAATTCGGAGCAGGAGGGCTTCGGCTTTTTCCAGTAGGGTGCGATCGCCCTTGGCGGGTACGGAAATTTCCGGCAGGGAGGGGGAGGTTTTCGGTTGGGACGATCGCGGTTTCTGAATCTGTTTTCGCAGGCTTTCTGCCAGCATTGGCACCAGGCGAGATTGACCCTGGCTGAGAATTTCCGCGCAGGCTCGAACGTAAGCCATGCGCTGATTGACATCTTCAATTTTGCGGAGTAACTCCACCATTTCCCCCGCCACTTTTTGGGATTCCGCGACGGTTTCTAGGTTCTTTCCGGCGAGAAGCTGTCGAATCTGCCAGTCAATAAACGGGGGGGCCTGTTCGAGCAAATCTTGATAGTCGTGGCGGGTGTGGATATAGAGATATTCATCCGCATCTTTTCCGTTGGGGAGGTTCAGGATTCGCAACTGGACTTCCCCCCGATAGGCGAGGGTTTCGATCTCCCCGATCGCCCGTTCGGTGGCTTTCGTACCGGCGGCGTCCGCGTCGAAATTGAGGACGATTTCCTTCGATTCCGTATAGCGGAGTAACTGCCGGATTTGATATAAACTGAGGGCAGTTCCCAAAGCGGCTACCACATTTTCCACCCCGGCGGCGTGGAGGGCGATCGCGTCAAAATACCCCTCCACCACCACGGCCCGATCCTGCTTGGCGATCGCATTTTTCGCCCGATCCAGCGCGAACAGGGTTTTTCCCTTGTCAAATAACTCGGTTTCCGGGGAATTGAGATACTTCGGCATTTCGTCCCCGAGGCTACGGCCCCCGAACCCGATCACCCGGCCCTGGATGTCGCGGATGGGGATGATCAGGCGATCGCGGAAGCGATCGTAATAGCCGTTTCCGGCCTTGCGGGGAAGGATCAGCCCCGCCTGTTCCACCAATTCCAAAGGAAAGCGCTTCTGTTCCACCAAATAGCCGTAAATTGTCTCCCACCCCGGCGGCGCGTATCCCAACTGAAAATCCCGGATCGTTCCCTCTCCCATGCGGCGGGAAAACTTCAGGTATTCCAACGCCTCTTCCCCCTGGGACTGTCGGAGGGCGTGTTGATAAAAACTGGCTGCGATCGCCAAAATTTCATACAGCTTTTCCCGCAGCGACAGGGTGCGCTGAAACTCCTCGTGTTGTTCGGGGGACTCGGTTTTCACCGGCACCTGGTAGCGCCGCGCCAACTCCAACACCACGTCGGAAAACGAGGATTTGTCCAACTCCATCAAAAACTTGATCGCATTTCCCCCGGCACCGCACCCGAAACAGTAGTACATCTGTTTGGTGGGACTGACGGTGAAGCTGGGGGTTTTTTCTTCGTGGAAGGGACACAAACCGGCGAAGTCCTTTCCCTGCCGCTTCAATACGACCCGTTCCGAGACAATATCGTAAATGTCGGCGCGTTGTTTGACCTCCTCGATGGTGTCGGGGTGGATGCGGGGGCTGGACATGGACTGAGCGTTTTGAATGAAGGAGTGTATAAGATTGTAGCCGTTCTCGCGACTCGGTTGACCGGGGGCGTATTCCGAAAGAGATAATTTCTCAACGGTAGCGGTTTTAGCGGTTTTCACAATCGGGCGGTCGCGGTTGACGAGAAGAAGAGTTTTTGCTAAAATTCGACCCATACAGCGCTTTTCTTTTTTTCCCGCCTCAAGAATGGGGTCGCGCCGTTCAACAGTCAGTTGAATTGCCGAGAAATTATTTGATATTAATTTGTTGAAATTTTGCCATGTTGCGATCGCGCGATCGCCGGCTTCTCCGGAGTGAAATTGACAGTTTCGGAGAGGGGGTGGCAGCTTTAGAAAGCCATTGTAGAATAAAAAGTTGATAAAGAATGAGGAGAATCCACCCGTGTATCGGTTGTCCGAGTCCCGACAACAGAAAACGATCTGGCAGTCCTGGCGGCGGTGGTGTCGCCTGGTGTATCTGCGACTGACCACCCTGCGGGGTCAACCGGAATATTTGGCGCGGGGCTTGGCGGCGGGGGTTTTCGCCGGGTTTTTCCCGTTTTTCGGGTTTCAAACCCTCCTGGGTGTGGCGATCGCCGTAATTTTTCGGGGCCACAAGTTTCTGGCGATCGCGGGAACTTGGATCAGCAACCCGTTTACCTACTTACCCCTGTACTTTTTCAACTTCCAGGTGGGCCGCTGGCTGCTGGGAGTTGACCAAATTTCCTCCCTCGGGGACGACCTGCGATCGCTCACCCAATTCGGCGATATCCTCGAATTTGGGGCGGAATTTGCCACCGTGTTGCTGGTCGGATCGTCGGTGGTGGGTCTGGGGGGGGCGATCGTGAGTTATGTGGGTGGCTTCTGGGTTCTGCGACACTGGCGGCAACGGCGACAACGGCGACAACGGCGATCGCTGCGCCGCAAACCGTTTCCCCTCGACCCCCAAATCAAAATCCCAGATCGTCCAGGGCGGTAGCCGCCGCTTCAAACACCGCCTCGTCCGGCATTTCATCCCAGGCCGTCTCCCCGATTTCGCGGTAAAATGTCTCGTCGTAGGGCCGGGTACGGATCACCACCGGCATGGGGACGGCGTGTCCCAACACCAACGCCTGCTGCTTCGAGTCCAGCTTCGCGAGCACCGATCGCAAACTGTGACTGCCCGAAACCCCGGTAAAAATGGCGTCGATATCCTTTTCATCATTTAATAGTGCCGTGATGCGGGTTCCGACTTGGGACATCACCTCGGAATCGATCCCGGACGGACGCTGATCCACCACTAATAGGGTGACAAAATATTTTCGCATTTCTCGGGCGATGGTGCCGAAAATGGTCGATCGCACGATCGCCGGATCGAGAAACCGGTGCGCCTCCTCAATTGTAATCACCAAAGGTAAAGGGCGATCGCTGGGATTTTTCGAGGCCAAAAACGTCTCCGCCTTCCGCACATAAGCCTGGTGAATGCGGCGGGTGATCATATTCGTCACCAGCATATAAGACAGCATATCCGACTGGGAACCGAACTCAACGATAACGTGCTTTCCGGCGTCGAGGGATTGCAGGATGCGATCGATATAATTAAACGGACAAGTCGGGCGCATATATTTGAGATTATCCATCCGCATCAACTTCCGCTGCAGGGACATAATCGAGCCCTTGTGGCCGCGGCGTTCGTCGCAGAAAAGCTGGATTTCCTCATTCGTCATTGCCAGCAATTGCGAGATCCAATCCGTCCCAAATTCGCTACGGAGGATATTGGCGCTATCGAGACTCGCCTCCGACAAATTCAACTCCCGCTGCACCAAATTCAGATCTTCAACCTCGATCTGTTTGTAACTCAGATACAATTCCTGGGCGTCGCGAATCCCCCGGCGGCGGGTGGATTCGGGGTCGAGGGTGTAAACCTCTACCTGTGCGGGAAACAGTTGTCGCAGTCCCTTAACGGTGTTGAATTTTTTCCCCTCCGAAACCGCCTCCCAGCCATATTCCGAGTGCATATCGAAAATCAGGTTGACGGCGGCTTGCTTGCGGATAATCCCCGACAATAACAGGCGGGTGAGGAAGGATTTTCCCGTCCCCGACTTCCCGAAAATGCCGTTGCTGCGTTCGACGAAGCGATCGAGATCCAGACACACCGGAACGTCCATGTCGATGGGTTCTCCGATCGCAAAATTGCGCCGCTGGGGGTCGTCCTCCCAACCGAAAATGATCCGAAAATCCCGTTCGCTGGCTTCGTAAACCTGGGAGAAGTGGGAGGGGATGGTTTTCACCGGCAGCAGTTCAAAGTCCGCCGCGTTGGTGTTGGCTTGGAAGGAGGCGGCGCCGTTGCCGTTTCGTTTCGGTTCGGCGTTGTGAAATTCCGACACCTCCCGATTCAGCATCAACATCGGACTCAATTCAATAGTTCCGTAGGTGCTGTTTCCGGCTAAAACGGCTTGCAGGAAGTCATCTTCCGGACGGGGGGGGTTGCTGAGAATGCGGGCGCTGGCGGTGCCGAGGGAAACGTCCGTGAGGAGACAGAAAAAGTGCGATCGCACCCCGCGCACCACCAGGAATTTCCCGACGCGCATTTCCTCGACGGAAACATCCGGGTGCAGCCGCACCTCCAACCCTTTCGTCAAGGAACCTTGAATTACAGAACCGAGCGGTTTTTCGAGTGTCATCAGATGCTATTCCAGCGGATTAAATTTCATCGAGTTTGGGAGATATGGCGCTGCGCGCAGGGTGTGGGGTGTGGGGTGTGGGGTGTGGGGAATAGAAACCGCTTTGTCATCAGGGTTGTAAGGTTTTTCCCTCGAATGAAACTGTCAACACAGAGCATACAGCGCTATACCTTGGCTATCTTACCGCTTTTTCTATCTATTATGATGGATCGAGATGGATGGAAAAGCAAGGGAGGCGATCGCTTTTTTGTGGAAATCCCAAAAACCCGATTCAGTCATTTTAGGACTCAAGCGCAACAACAGCCATCAAAACCCTCCGTTGTTGCGCTTTAGCGCTTCCGGAACCGAGCCCAACAACAATCGCCATTGAGTTATCGATCGGGTATGTTTGACGGACATCTATTGCAGAAAAATGGGAGCGAGTGGGGCTTTGTCAATGAAGAAGCCCTGGAAAATTTTTTATATCAAAATTTAGGACAATTATTTGACGTCACGCCTTTGGCACAACAATACAACGTCGAAAGTCAACGATGCGACATCTTGGCGGTGGGCGATCGCAAAAAATTGTTCGTGTTGGAGTTGAAGAATGCGGAAGATCGGGGTGTCGTCCAACAATTGACCCGTTATTATGATGCCCTGTTGGAGGACAAACCGTTTGGCGATCGCGTGGATTATGACAAACCCGTGCAATTGATCGCGATCGCCCCCAGCTTCCACCGCGATAATTTCACGGACAAAAAATATCACACCCTCGATTTTCGGATCGGGTTTGAACTGGTCTTGTCGCCCAGCCAACCGCCTTGAAATAAATTTCAAGGCTAATAGCACAAGTCCACTCAAGTGGACTCAATAAAGTATAACAATGTGAAATGATTCGGAAAAAAATGGCTCCACTCAAAGCCCCCAGAATTGGGGGTTTGGGGGCGCGACTATTTACCAATGGTTTCCGATTGCCATACCATCCGTTTTTTATGTGATTATGGCAGTCCAGATATTTCGTAAAAACCGATAACCTCTCCGTGTCCTCTGTGCCTCTGTGGTGAAATTTAATGAATATTAAAGGCGAGAGTGTCGGAAGCCCCCCCGAGCCCCCCAATTTTGGGGGGAACCGGAAAATCAACTCCCCTCGCCCAAAATTGGGAGAGGGGTCGGGGGTGAGGGCTTTTCACACCGAAAAACGATAAATCGTCTGCATTTCCAACCGATCGCACGCCGAGCTCGGACGCTTCTCCAAAGAAAACGCCTGCCGCTTCAATTGCACTTTCAGACTCGTGAGGGGATCGTAACCCGGAGAAATCAGAAACTCCAACTTTTCGACGTGGGGCCAGGTGGCGATGCGATCCAATATCTCCTGAATGGCTTTAACATAGGGATGGTCATTATCCTGATACCAGTCCGCCGCCGCCAAATTGGGTTGGTCAAAGCCGAGGTGAAACACCAGCGACGCCTGACCGAATAAGGCGATCGCCACCGGCCGAGTTTCCTCCTGAATTCGCAGGTCGTAACTGTGGGCGAGGTTTCTGAGTTTTTCCACCTGGTCGGAGTAGGAATACAGTTCCGCCGCCGACTGCAAAACCGACAGTGTGGAAGGGATGAACGTTTCCCCCATTTCCTCCGCCGTCTCCACCGGATCTTTCGGCAGTTTTTCCCACTTGATCGCCACCGTCACCAAATAGGTTTGCAGCAACAGATGACCCAACTTTTTCGCCTTCGTCGCCAGGTAAACCGAGTTGTAATCCGTCGCTTCGATCAATAACGGTACGCGATCGACGATCTCGATGCCGTAACCCTTCAACCCGGCAATTTTGCGGGGATTGTTCGTGACGAGGCGGATCTGCCGCACGCCGATATCGTTGAGAATTTGCGCCCCCATGCCGTAATTTCGTAGGTCGGGGGGGAAGCCGAGGCGTTCGTTGGCCTCCACCGTGTCGAGCCCCATATCCTGCAACGAATAGGCTTTCAATTTATTAATTAAACCGATGCCGCGGCCTTCCTGTTTCAGGTAAACCAGCACCCCCGCCCCGGCGTAGTCGATCATTTTCAACGCGGTTTGGAGTTGCATCCGGCAGTCGCAGCGGAGGGAACCGAAGGCGTCGCCGGTCAGACATTCCGAGTGTACCCGCACCATCACCGGGATATCCCCGAAATCGGCGGGGTCGCCTTTGACGAGGGCGACGTGTTCGCTGTCGTCCTGGGTGTTGCGGTAGGCGTAGATGAGGAAGACGCCGAATTGGGTGGGGAGTTTGGCGACGGCTTCCCGGATGATGAAGCGATCGTGTCGGAGGCGGTAGCCGATCAGGTCGGCGATGCTGATCAGTTTCAGGCCGTGGGTTTGGGCGTATTCGATCAGTTCCGGAAGTCGCGCCATCGAACCGTCGGGGTTTTGGATCTCGCAGATCACGCCGCCGGGGTAGAGTCCGGCCAGCCGCGCCAGGTCCACCGCCGCTTCCGTGTGGCCGGCCCGTTCCAGGACGCCGCCCTCTTTGGCCCGCAGGGGGAAAATGTGGCCGGGGCGCCGCAGGTCCTCCGGTTGGGTTTCGGGTTGGATCGCCACTTGGATAGTGCGGGCGCGATCTTCGGCGGAAATGCCCGTGGTGACTCCCATTTGGGGGGAGGCGTCGATGCTGACGGTGAAGGCGGTTTGGTTGCTGTCGGTGTTTTTCGTCACCATCAGGGGGAGGTCGAGTTGGTCGAGGCGATCGCCGCTCAAGGCCAAGCAGATCAGCCCCCGGGCCTCCACCGCCATGAAGTTGATCGTGTTGGGGGTGGCAAATTGGGCGGCACAGATCAGATCGCCCTCGTTCTCCCGGTGTTCGTCATCAACGACGACGATGCAGCGTCCCGCCTTCAGGTCTGCCAAAGCATCCTCAACGCGGTCGAATTTGAAAGCCGGGGTGGGGGTGGGTTCGGTCACGGAATCCTCGAAATGCGCGATTAATCTTACAGGCAACTCGTTTTTGATTTTGACATACTCCCGGACTTTCCCGATCGCGGGGTGGGAATCGGGCCGCTCTACGATATGATTGGGTGTTGCGATCGCGCTCGGATCGCTTTCGTTTGTGGTGTAATTTCGAGGAAATGCAGATGTGGGGACAGTTTGAGCGTCAAATCCTGGGAATCGGGGCCGCGATCGCCTCGGGTTGCGCCTTATGGTTGACAACGGCGACCCCATCCCCGGGTCAGTCCGCAGGCGACTTGGACGAATCCACCGGCTTTTCCCAGTGGTGCGCGACGAAGGAAGAGTTGCCCCCCGAAACCCGCCGCACCGTCGATCTCCTCCTGGAAACCGCCGACACCGAGAATTGTTCCGAAGCCGAAAAGCGGCTGGCAACCCTCCGCCGCCTGGACCTGACGGCCCGGGAACTGTCCGACCTGCGGCCTTTGGCGACCCTCACCAACCTCAACCGCCTCGTCCTCCACAGAAACAAGATTTCGGATTTGACCCCCCTCGGCAATCTCACCAATCTCAGAATTCTGTTTCTCGCCGCCAACGACATCTCCGACCTGACTCCCCTAGAACCCCTGACCCAACTGGAACGGCTGATCCTGATCGACAATCAAATTTCGGATTTGACCCCCCTCAGTTCCCTAGAAAATCTCAATCTCCTGTTTTTGGGAAACAATCAAATTTCGGATTTAACTCCCCTGAGTCCCCTGACAAATTTGATCGAACTCGGCCTGTCCCGCAACCAAATTTCCGACCTCGCGCCGCTGGCAACCCTGACTAATTTGACCGAACTGAACCTGAGAAATAATAATATCTCCAATGTCGAACCGTTGGCTTCTCTAAATAATTTAAGGGAATTGAATCTCAACAGCAACAACATTTCCAACCCGTTTTCCCTCGCTTCTCTCGATAATCTCCACGAGATCTACCTCCACGATAATCCCATTGCAAATCAAATTTGCCCCCAAAATCCGGACGCTTTATGTTTCTTGTAGCGGTTTTGATAGGGAAAAGATTGCTAGATTGCTATATAAACAATTGCAACTCAAGTCATCAGTCGATCGCCAAAAAATCAGGAAATCACGACAAAATGTTAATATTTATTCACATTAGCATGGAAGCGATCGCGATCGCGGACGGGATGGGTTAAGATTACGAAAACATCGGATTGGCTTCACCGAAACCTTATCGAAACTCGGTGAGAATAGATGACATCGACAACATCGGTGAAAAACCCATGAAACTCTCCTATTCAATGTCCGGCATCTCCGATCGAGTTCTCTACAACCCCTTCGTTTCCGAGGTGGAACTGCTCCCACCCGTCGGGAAGGGGTCGATGGCAGAAGAAGACGATCTCGGTCGAATCGTGTTCGAGGAGGGAGAAAGTCTCCTCATTCTCGAAGAAAATCACACCAATTCCCGAAGTTCTGTCCTGTTCGGCTTTTTTTCTGCCCTGATTGTATTGGGTGTTCTCGGAGGGTTAGTCGCCAGCCAAGCCTCTCAAGTTTCCCGAGGAATTGTCCGGTCTGTCCCCACAGAATATCAGAAAGTCGCCCGGGATTTCCCCCTCGGCGGGTGGTAGATTTTGGGTTTCATTTATAACTCTAGAGATGGCAGCAGAAAGATCGGCATCCGAACATTTAGAGGACTTCGGAAAGTTCATCGGCAATTTGGACCCGGCCGCGAACCACAGACCTCAGCAACCGGTTGATCGATCGCTGTTCATCTTCAGTCAGGGACTCGTCTAGGATGGCCGCCATCATTCCGTAGCGATCGGCTTGAGTCAACCGGCCGGTATCGGTTGCGCTTGCCATTATATGGTAGATTGCGCCGGGGAGGAGTTGGGCTGAAATCATGGTACTGACTTGAACGCTTCTCTATTTAGATCTTCTCGCGATCGCCGGGCGATCGGGGTGACTCGGGGAATTTACGGATGAGATCTTCGTTGTCTTTGGCAGTGAGTCAGATCAACATGGGGGTGCGATCGCGATCGCATTCTCATCAAACCGGAGTTCGGTTAAATCAATATTTTTTGATTAATACGGAAGGTGCGATCGCCCTTTCGCCTCGACCATTCAGCCTCTATTCCCCTGCTGGTAAGGATTTTAGCAATGAAATCGCGTACCTAGGACGCGGGCAACCCCCTTGACATATCAATTTTTTTTGAAATAATAGAGAGTGTTCCTCCATTTGCTCAACCGGGGGCGAAGTTCATGAGTCCAATCCAAACAGCCCGACGGCTGGCTTTAGGGCTGGGGGCAGTCGCCGTACTGTCCGCCTGCGGACCCACCCAGTCCAGCCAAATCCGACCCATTCAAATCGACGGTTCGAGTACCGTCTACCCCATCACCGAAAAAATGGTCGCCCAATTCAACGCCGAACCCGAGCAAGACGTTGAAGTGAGTGCCAGTTTTTCCGGTACCGGCGGCGGTTTTAAAAAATTCTGTGCCGGCGAAACCGACATCAACAATGCGTCCCGTCCCATTCTCGAACGAGAAATGGAGCAGTGCAAACAAAATAAAATCGCATACATCGAGCTTCCCATCGCTTTTGATGCCCTGACGGTGGTTGTCAACCCCCAAAATACTTGGGCGTCAGACCTGACCGTTGCGGAACTCAAAAAAATTTGGGAACCCGCCGCCCAGGGAAAAATTACCAAGTGGAACCAAATTAGACCGGAGTGGCCCGACCGCCCCATCGTTCTATTTGGGCCGGGCACCGATTCGGGAACCTACGATTATTTTACCGAGGCAATTGTCGGCCAATCGGGAAGCTCCCGCAGCGACTATACCGCCAGCGAAGACGACGATATATTGGCGAAAGGCGTGAGCGAAAATCCCAACGCATTGGGATATTTCGGCTATGCTTACTACTTTGAAAATCAAGATAAACTCAAAGCGGTGGCAATTCATAACAGCGAAGGTTCCCCCGTCATGCCTTCCCCGGAAGCCGTTCAAAATGCCGAATATAAGCCCCTGGCTCGTCCCCTGTTTATTTATATCAATGCGGGGGTGGCGCGGGACAATCCATTGATGACAGATTTTCTGGATTTTTATATCAGAAACTCCCCAGAAATCGTCAATTCTGTGGGTTACATTCCCTTCGAGGAGGACGACTATACCGCAGTTTACCGAAACTTTCATAAAACCAAAGTCGGAACCGCGTTCGGTGGCGAAGCGGAATTCACCATGAGCATCGATGAAGTGTTGAAAACGACAACCGAATATTAAAGGTTTTCCATGAGTAGCAATTCCCCCATCAATGAATCCGCCGTCCAAGCTGGCGGCCAACTCAGTTTCTTTGAAAAATACCTGACAGTTTGGGTTATTCTTTGCATCATCGGAGGTATCGCCCTCGGTCGCCTCTTCCCCGGAGTCGCCGTCACCCTCGACTCGATGAGCGTCTATCAGGTTTCCATTCCCATCGCCATCTGCCTGTTTTTCATGATGTATCCCATCATGGTAAAAATTGACTTTACCCAGGCGGTGAATGCGGCGAGAGCGCCCAAACCAGTGCTGTTAACCTTGGTCATCAATTGGGTGATCAAACCCTTTACGATGGTGGCATTTTCCCAGTTTTTTCTGGGGTGGCTGTTTCGCCCTCTGATCACCGGGACGGAGATGCTGCGGGGGGCGGAAGTTTCCCTGGCGGACTCCTATATTGCCGGGACGATATTGTTAGGAATTGCCCCCTGTACGGCGATGGTTTTGATGTGGGGTTATTTGTCCTACAGCAACCAAGGCCATACCTTGGTAATGGTGGCGATTAATTCCCTGACGATGCTGTTTTTGTACGCTCCTTTGGGACGGTGGCTGCTGTCGGCGAATAATTTGGCGGTTCCCTGGCAGACGATTTTACTGTCGGTTTTGATTTATGTGGGGTTGCCGTTGGCGGCGGGGATGTACAGTCGCTATTGGATTTTTAAGCACAAGGGGAAGGCTTGGTTCGATCGCAAATTTTTGAAATACTTGAGTCCGGTTTCGACGGCGGCTTTGCTGATCACTTTGGTTTTGCTGTTTGCGTTCAAAGGCGATCTGATTGTCGAGAATCCCCTGCACATTCTGTTGATTGCCGTACCCCTGTTTATCCAAACCAACTTCATCTTTTTTATCACCTATGTTATCGCGTTGAAAATGAAGCTGTCTTATGAAGATTCCGCACCGGCGGCACTGATCGGGGCCAGCAATCACTTTGAAGTTGCGATCGCAACAGCCGTCACATTATTCGGACTCAATTCCGGGGCAGCTTTGGCGACTGTGGTGGGGGTGTTAATTGAAGTGCCGGTGATGTTGATGCTGGTGAAATTTTGCCAAAAAACGGCGTTTTGGTTTCCCCGAGAACCGGAAAAAGCCACGTTGTTCGATCCCCGTTGTTTGAAGTGTTAATTGAATCATGGATAATTTCGATCATCCCCCCAGAATTTTGTTTTTGTACGGTTCCCTGAGAAAGCGATCGTACAGCCGGTTACTCGCGGAAGAGGCGGCGAGAATTATTGCGGATATGGGGGCGGAAGTGCGGTTTTTTCATCCCCACGATCTGCCCTTGCGCGATCGCGTCGAGGAGTCCCATCCGGAAGTGCAAAAACTGCGGGAACTCAGCCAGTGGTCGGAGGGTCAGGTTTGGTCTTCTCCGGAAATGCACGGCAATATTACCGGGATTTTAAAGAACCAAATTGACTGGGTGCCGTTGAGTATCGGGGCAGTTCGTCCCACCCAGGGGAAAACCTTGGCGGTGATGCAAGTCAGCGGCGGTTCCCAATCGTTTAATGCCGTGAATACGATGCGAATTTTGGGGCGTTGGATGCGGATGTTTACGATTCCGAATCAATCCTCGGTGGCGAAGGCGTATCAGGAGTTTAACGAAGATGGGACGATGAAAGATTCACCTTATCGCGATCGCGTGGTGGACGTGATGGAGGAACTGTATAAATTTACCCTGCTGCTGCGGGATAAGGTCGATGATCTGACCGATCGCCACAGCGAACGGAAAGAAAAAAGCCGACAAAAAATTGTCGAAACGGCACAAAAAGCACTGGAAACCCAATCGAATTGATGGAATGGAACCGCAAGCCACCGAACCAATTTCCGAAAATTTGTGGTGGGTGATTCCCAAAAAAATCGCCGGGGTTCGCAAGCCGACGGCGGCAGAATTACCCGAATTGAAAGCGGCGGGAATTGGGGCGATCGTTTCCGTAATGGACGATCCGTCCAATTTAGACCTGTACGAAAAGGCGAATTTTCCCCACCTTTGGATACCCGTCAAAGGTGGAACCGCACCCAGTCGGGAACAGATGCGGCAGTTACAAGATTTCGTCACCCTTCAAAATCAACAAAACCGTGCCGTCGCGGTTCACTGTACCAGCGGGAGACGGCGAACGGGGACATTTCTTGCCGCTTATTTAATCGGTTTGGGTTCATCTTACCCAGATGCCATACAGACCATTTTGACAGCCAATCCCGCCGTCGAGTTGCGGGAGGCACAAACCCAATTTCTGCAAAACCTATCAATAGAATCAGGAGATTGATGATGAAACGAGTGATGTTTGTCTGCAAGAAAAATTCGTCCCGTTCTCAAATGGCGGAGGGGTTTGCAAAAGTGATGGGAAAGGGTATAATTGAAGTGACCAGTTCCGGTTTGGAAAGTAGCGAAGTCAACCCCCACGCCATCAAGGCGATGGCGGATGTGGGAATCGATATTAGCGACCAAACCTCCAATGCGTTGAGCGAGTTTAGTCCAGAAGATTATGATGCGGTAATTTCCCTGTGCGGCTGCGGCGTCAATTTGCCGGAAGAGTGGGTGATGCGGGAGATATTTGAAGATTGGCAGTTGGACGACCCCGCCGAAAAGCCGGAGATTTTTCCTCGGGTGAGGGGGGAAGTGAAAGAACGGGTCGAAAAACTGATTCAAAAACTATCTTAGCGCAGTTCTCAACCCGGACAATTGGTTCGGGTTTATTCTTTTGGAAACTCGGGTCACTTCCCCCAAAGCGATCGCGGGAAATCCTCAGCCGTCCCCGCGTTTCAGGCGAAGTGATCCCAAGGCGCCGATCGCGATCAATCCGAAGATTGAAGCGGGTTCGGGTACGCTTGTCCGTCGCGTCGCCGTCCAGGTTCCCGAAAGATCGAACTTGACTTGTTCGGGAATGCTACTCCCGTCGAGAACCGAACTCCACTCCGTCGCCGTCATCCGGCGTATTGAAGTCACCTCAGACCGGCCGATACCGTCAAACCACGAATTTTCATTGAAGAAAAGTTTCCGGCCGCCACAATATCGGCTTCTACAAGGAGAAATACTGGCAACCCGTTCCTCGTCGAAAGGTCGCCAAAATAAATCGGTTCTTTCCCCTTCAATTAACAATGAGAAACCCAAACCCGGTACGGTCGATGAAAAGTTTGTCACCCTAAAAAATTGGTCTTCGCGAGTTATTTCTAGGGTTTCTCCACAGAGAAAAGATGGCATCGATGGGGGGCACAACTCGACGACTGCCTCAAACGGGTCGTCTTCGTGGCTGAACTCCCCCGTCCCGATTAAATTTTGTTCTCTGTCAAAAAACTCCAAATCGTAGAATACGGCGGCAGTTCCGGGGGACGCGATCGCCAGCACCGAAAGGAGCCCGACACCGCAACTTGATGCTATTTTTTTTGCTGCAATTTTCATTGCTATTACCTCCCATATTTGCGCCACAATTTCTCCAAAATTTTGCCTTTGAATCGTAAAATTACACGGTTAAATTGTGACAATTTCGGAAATTTTTAATGCATAAACATCTACTTCTAGTAAACAATGGGGAGCCATTATAAACAAGAGGGCTATGTAAAAAAAGTAAATTTTCGGACGAAGCTTCTGTAAAATTAATAGCCGATGCGGAGAGCGGGTGTCCGAGTTGCGATCGCCCGTCATTTTCCCCCATGTGATGAGTCGGTAGGGGGCGAGGCGAGGCATCCTGACAGCCGAAATTCCGGACTGTGGGGCGGAAGACTTGATGCGGCCCGCGATCGCGAGTTTGCAGACGATCGCCGATTCGGAGTCTGTCACCCTCCAGGTGGAACCCACCTCGGCCCGGGTTTGGGCCGACCCCGACGCCATCCTCCAAACCCTGACCAATTTGGTGGGAAATGCCATCAAATTTTCGCCTCCCCGCACCCCGGTGATTTGATCCGCCCGGACGGCGGGTGATGAGGTATTATTTCAGGTGAGCGATCGCGGCCGAGGCATTTCCCCCGACAAACTCGACGCGATCTTCGGGCGGTTCCTGCAAGTGGACGCTTCGGACTCTCGCCAAAAAGGGGGCACAGGTTTGGGTCTGGCGATTTGTCGGAGTATCGTCGAACAACACGGCGGCAACATTTGGGTCGAAAGCGAGTTGGGAAAGGGGAGTCAATTTTACTTCACCTTGCACCGCCCGGACTTCTGAAGGGGGCGGTATCGATCCGGTCATTTTGGGGGCGATCGCGATCGGACTTTACAGCAGATTATTGGAACTTAAAAAAAGCGATCGATGCTAGAAAAAAAAATTTTAATTATCGACGACGAAGAACGCATCCGGGAAATCGTCCAGGTCTGCCTGCAAGATCTCGGCGGTTGGGATGTGGTCACGGCCGATTCCGGTCAGGAGGGGTTGGTCAAAGCCAAAACTGAATCCCCCAATGCGATTCTTTTGGATGTATCGATGCCCGATATCGACGGGTTTGAATTCTTCGATCGCCTCCAACAAACCCCCGATTTGAAAGATATTCCCGTCATCCTCCTCACCGCCAAAGTCCTCCCCCAAGATCGCCAAAATTTTGAACGGATGGGAGTCAAAGGTTTGATCGCCAAACCCTTCAATCCCCTCACCCTGGCGCAAGAGGTGGAAAAACTGTTGGATGCCGACGGGTGACAATTGAAAAGCCGTCAACCCTCCAGCGTCAGCCCTGCGGGCATGACGGCAAATTCTTGCTGCCCGGATATGAGGGGGATGTTTTGATTGAAGATCCAGTTAGATAGCACCATTCTCAACCCGACCCAATCACCCGCCTGGGAATCAATTCCCAGGCTAATAGCTCAAGTCGGTTGAAACCGACTGAAAACCTTATAATGACTTAATTTCAGTCCTCTTGAGAGGACTTTAGCTTTGAGGCGGGGAATTGATTCCCCGCTGGTTGTTGCGACTGAGAAAACCGCTGCAAACCAGGGTTAGATGAAAAAGCGCGATCGCCCCTTCCACTCCAACTCAAGCCGCCATCACATCCGGCGTCGCCACGCCGGCAACCCGCCGCCCCACGGCATGAGCGATCGCCCGCAAGTCCTCCACCAACGCCACCATCTCATCCAAAGAGAGGGCCTGTCGCGCATCGGAAACCGACTGTTCCGGTACGGGGTGGCACTCCACGATCAACCCGTCCGCACCGCAGGCGATCGCGGCCCGGGCCAGCGGCGCCACCAGTTCCCGCAACCCCACCGCGTGGGACGGATCGACGATCACCGGCAAATGGGTCAACTGTTTCAAAGCGGCCACCGCCCCCAGGTCCAACACATTCCGCGTGTAGGAGTCGAAACTGCGGATACCCCGTTCGCACAACACCACATTCGGGTTGCCGTGGCTGAGGACATACTCCGCCGCCATCACGAATTCTTCCAGAGTCGCCGCCAACCCCCGCTTCAGGATCGTCGGTTTTCCGGACCGTCCCACGGCCTTGAGTAACTCGAAATTCTGCATATTGCGGCTGCCGATTTGCAACATATCGACGTGGGCCGCGACGGTTTCCAGTTGGGGGATCGACATCACCTCCGTCACCACCGGCACCCCGTGGCGGCGGCGAATCCCGTCCAATATTTGAAGTCCCTCCAAGCCGAGGCCCTGGAAGGAGTAGGGGGAAGTCCGAGGTTTGAAGGCGCCGCCGCGCAGCAGTTGGACGGGGGCCGGGGCCAATTCCGTCGCCACCCGTTCCATCTGTTCGGCACTTTCCACGCTGCAAGGTCCGGCGGCGATCAGCAACTCCGGCCCGCCGATCGCCACCCGGTCGGTGATTTGGACGCGGCTTTGGTGCTCGGGGTGAGATTTGGATGCGAGTTTGGCGTTTAACATGGGAGGTTCTCCTTAAATTTGTGATGGAATCGTCAAAAAAAAACCCGAAACCGTGGCGGGTTCCGGGGGGAGGCAAAAAACAGCGCGATCGCTTACCCGGAACCGATTCGGGTCCAAAAGTAAAAGCGATAAAACCAGACGGTGTTAGAAGTCATTGCGATGTTTTGCCTTTTTCAAAGTGTTGTCAAATCAATAAAAAAACCGCAGACCTGATGCTGCGGTTCACCTGAAGTTTCCATGCAGAGCTGGATTCACGTAAAACTCCTGGGAGGGTTGGAAGCTCCGTGATTGATCGCGGAGAGG
>JBNGCR010000069.1:0-24440 GCA_050045915.1 Limnospira sp. | reverse complement strand
CTCCGCTCCCCCTGCTCCCTCCGCTCCCCCTGCTCCCTCCGCTCCCCCTGCTCCCTCCGCTCCCCCTGCTCCCCCTGCTCCCTCCGCTCCCCCACACCCCACCGAGCACACCCTAATCCTCTCCCGCGTGATAGGAACTGCGGACTAGGGGGCCGGAGCGGACGTGGGAAAAGCCCATGTTGCGGGCGATCGCGCCGAGGCGGTCGAATTCTTCGGGGGTCCAGTATTTTTGGACCCGGAGGTGGTCCAGGGAGGGGCGCATATATTGGCCGAGGGTGAGGCGATCGCAGCCCACCGCCCGCAGGTCCGCCAGGGTTTCCAGGATTTCCGCTTCGGTTTCCCCGTGTCCCAGCATCAATCCGGATTTTGTGGGGATGGTGCGATCGCATTCTCGCACTTTCCGCAAGACATCCAGGCTGCGATCGTACTTCGCCCCCCGCCGCACCGGACCCTGGAGACGCCGCACCGTCTCGATATTGTGGTTGAAACAGGCCGGTTTCGCCCGCACCACCGTCTCGATGCGCCGATACTGCTCTTGGAGGGGATCGCCCTCCCCCCGTCCGCCCCAAAAATCCGGGGTCAGCACTTCGATCTGGGTCTGGGGGCAGGCTTCGCGGATCGCCTCCATCGTTTTGACGAACCAACCCGCGCCCCCATCCGCCAAATCGTCCCGGGCCACCGACGTCAGCACCACATACCGCAACCCCAAAATCTGCACCGACTCGGCCACCTTTTGGGGTTCCTCCGGGTCGAGCGGCATGGGAGAATGGCCCTTGTCCACTTGACAAAAGGCGCAGGATCGGGTACAAGTCGGCCCCATCAACAAAAAGGTCGCCGTCCCCCGGGCGTAACATTCGCCCCGGTTCGGACAGCGGCCCTCCTCGCAAATGGTGTGAATTTGCCGCCGTTTGATAATTTGCTGCACCCGGGACAGTTCGCTGGCCTTGCCGATGGGGCGGCGCAACCAGTGCGGGATGGCTTCGACGGTTTCTCGGTTTTGGGATGAACGGGAATGGGTGGAAGGTGACATAAAAATTCGCTCAGACAGATCTGTAGAGAGAGGCATCTTCTCAATACTATAGCGATCGCCGCTCCGGTTTCAGCCGTCAGCCCGGGTTGTAATTGAGAGGTCCGAACCGTTTTGGCGATCGCGTGATAAAATCGTTCTGGTTGGAAATTTCTGGCTGGGTGAGAGTTAAAGCCGATCGCCAGACTTTCAGGTTAACTCCTAACCGACCTCAGACGCTCAATCAGGGCCGACGGGATAAAATGTTGCCTTGAGCTGAAATAGCGTTTAATGTAGAGAACCGGGTTACAGTTCGGGTCTTTAAGCAATACTAGACCCATGTTGAGAATATTTACTCGTCGCCGGGGGAGTCAGTCGTGGCAGGTCGGAAAATCCTAGTTATTGACGATAGTAAGGTCATTCGAGCGCGGGTTCGGGAAATGTTACCCCAAGGTAACTTCGACGTTCTCGAAGCCAAAGACGGACAAGAAGGGATCGACCTCGTCCGCAAAGAACACCCCAATTTGATCATGCTTGATTTTCTGCTGCCCAAACTGAGCGGGTGGGATGTCTTTCAACAGATTCAAGCCAGCGAGGAACTGCGAAAAATTCCCCTCGTGGTGATGTCCGGCCGCAAAGAAGAAGTGAGCGGAAAAATTTCCGAGCCCTTCGAGTATTTTGAGTTTATCGAAAAACCCTTCGAGAAAGGGCAACTGCTCGAGGCGATCAAATCCGCATTTAATAAAGCCAAAAAGCCCCGCCAACCCCTGCCCAGCGCGACTCCAGCCCGGACGCCCCAACCCAAAGATACCGCACCGGCGACGGCGGGGGCCGACGCAGCCAAGGTCAAAGCTTTGGAGCAGAAAGTGGCCAGGATGCAAGCCGAGATGGTCGCCCTCAAAAAGCAAGTCGCCCAACTCAAGGCTTTTGTTATCAAAAAATTGAAATAAGCCCCTTTCCTGAGTCTCCTATCCCCCTCTCGTCGCCCGTTTTAACCCCCACCCCTGAGCTTCCGGGGGCCTTTTCAATGTCAGGTTTTGCCGACCGATTCGCCATGACCCTATCTGCTTCGTTTCTTGACCAACTCAACGCCGCGGCCGATTCCTTGACGGATCGGTTGGAGCGGTTTTCCCAAGTCCGAATATTGGTGGCGGGGGATCTCGCCCTCGACGAGTTCATGACCGGTCAGGTGGAACGCCTGTCCCGGGAGGCACCGGTGCTGATTTTGCGGCACGAAAGCACCCGGCAAATTCCCGGCGGCGCGGCCAACGCCGTCTACAATTTGGCCAAGTTGGGGGCCCAGGTGCGGGTGGCGGGTTTGGTGGGAAAGGATGACCAGGGGGAGGCTCTGCGGCGTATTTTTACAGAAGCGGGAATTGATACGGGGGGCATTTTCACCGACCCCGGCCGCCCCACCGTCACCAAAACCCGCATCTCCGGCCACGCCCGCCAGTCCGTGACCCAGCAGATCGTGCGGGTCGATCGCAAATCCGACGATCTCCCGAACCCGGAACTGCGGGAGAAGCTGGCCGAATATATCCGCGCCCAGAAAGATGCGGTGGACGGGGTGGTTTGCTCGGACTACGGGGACGGGGTATTAACCTCCCCGGTCATCGATGCGGCTCTGTCCCATTCCCAAACCGTGGTGGATGCCCAAATTGATTTGCACAGATATGGGGGGGCGACGCTGTTCACCCCCAACGTCCCGGAGGCGGAAAAGGCGGTGGGATACGCGATCGCCGACGAGGACAGTTTGAGGCGGGCCGGGGGCGACCTGCTGAAGCTCACCGGAGCCAAGCGCATCCTGATCACCCGGGGGGAAGAGGGGATGAGTTTGTTCGAGTGGGGGGCTGAAAATACGGTGCAGATAGACCACATCCCCCCCTTCAACCGCACCGACGTTTTCGACGTCACCGGCGCCGGAGATACCGTCGTCGCCGCCCTCACCCTGGCCCTGTGTTCGGGTGCCTCGTTCTGGGAAGCGGCGGTTTTGGGTAATTTGGCCGCCAGTTTGGTCGTCCGCCAGTTCGGAACCGCCACCACCAGCACCACCGAGATGCGAGAGGCGCTGCGATCGCTTTTGGAGGGGGAATAATGGCGGGAGTCGGGAGTCGGGAGTAGGGAATAGGGAATAGGGAATAGGGAATAGGGAATAGGGAGTAGGGAATTTTTGACTTTTGACTTTTGACTTTAATTTCTATGTCAAATCGAGCGATCGTTCACGATGCCAAATCTCAGCAGTGGCTCTTGTTTGAAGAGCCGCGTTGTATCGTGAGGGCGGATAGCTGCGATCGCGTGGTTCCGGAGTTGTGGCGGGTGCACGAAATCATCCGGGACCGAAAATGGTACGCGGCGGGGTTTGTCAGTTACGAAGCCGGACCCGCCTTTGATCCGGCTTTGTCGGCTTATCCCCCGGACGGGTTTCCGCTGCTGTGGTTCGGACTGTATGAGAAACCGGAGGTTTTGGAACTGCCGCCGGTATCGGCCGGATCGGATTATACCCTCGGCGACTGGTTGCCCTCGGTGACTCGGGAAGAATACGATCGCGCCATCACCCAAATTCGGGATTATATCGCCCGGGGGGAAACCTACCAGGTGAATTACAGCTTTCGCCTGCGGGCGGAATTTTCCGGCGATCCCGGGTCGCTGTTTTTGCAGTTGGTTCAGGCGCAGCGGGCGAATTACGGGGCTTTTGTGGAGTGCGATCGCTGGTCGATTTGTTCGGCGTCGCCGGAATTGTTTTTTCGCCTCTCCGACGGGCAACTGACGTCCCGCCCCATGAAGGGAACCGCCGCCCGGGGCCGCACATTGGCAGAAGATCGGGCGATCGCACAATGGTTGCAGGATTCGGAGAAAAATCGCGCCGAAAATGTCATGATCGTGGATATGGTCCGCAACGATATGGGGCGCGTCGCCGATCGCCACAGCGTCCGAGTTCCGCGGCTGTTCGAGGTGGAGCGCTACCCCACCCTCTGGCAGATGACGTCCACGGTGACGGCGACAACTCGGGCAGCGATGCCCGAAATTTTCGCGGCTCTGTTCCCCTGCGCCTCCATCACGGGGGCGCCCAAACCCCGCACCATGCAGTTGATCCGGGAGTTGGAAACCGCCCCCCGCCGGATTTACACGGGTTGCATCGGCTTTATGGGGGGCGATCGCGCCGAGGCTCAATTTAACGTCGCCATCCGCACGGTTTTGCTCGATCGCGCCGCCGGACGGGCCGAATACGGGGTGGGCGGCGGCATTTTGTGGGACTCCACGGACAAAGACGAATATCGCGAATGTCAGGTGAAAGCCCGGGTGCTCACCGTTCCCAGGAACAATTTTTCCCTGCTGGAAACAATGCTCTGGACTCCAGAATCGGGTTATTTTCTGCTCGAATATCATCTGAAACGCTTGCAGGAATCGGCGCTCTATTTTGGCTTTTCTTGGTCGATTGAAACCGTTCAAAATGAATTGAACGGCTTAACTCAAAAATTACGAAAATTGCCCCAAAAAGTCCGTTTGCTGGTCGATCGCGGCGGTTCGATCCGTTGCGAAACGGCGGTTTTGAAGGAGTCGGGAAGCGATCGCTCTCTCTGTTTGGGAATATCGCCGACTCCCGTCGATTCGGACAACCCGTTTTTATATCACAAAACCACCAACCGGACGGTGTATGAAACCGCCCGGGCTTCCCGTCCGGATTGTGATGATGTATTGCTGTGGAACGAACGGGGAGAAGTGACGGAAAGCTGTATTGCTAATTTGGTTTTTCAATGCGACGGGGAGTTCTTGACGCCGCCGGTGCGGTGCGGCTTGCTGCCGGGGACATTTCGGGAGTATTTGATTGAGAATGGGGAGGTAAAAGAGGCGGTTATTTTACTTGAAAATATGCGCGATTTTGATAAAATTTATATGATTAATTCGGTCAAAAAATGGCGAGAAGTCCGGGTCGATTTTGCCCCGCAAAAGTCTCTCGAAAGGGGTTAAAGCCCAACAACGGATATATAGCGGTACAGGCTCGGCGTGGTAACAGTTGCCTTGGAAGGACAAACCTTGAAACCCTGATTCTTGCTAATTCCCCATTCCCCATTCCCGACTCCCGACTCCCGACTCCCTAATCTTTCAAAACGGGCAATGTAAACCAGAATGTCGCGCCTTTATTGGGATTGGCAATGTCGCCCCGCATGGCGCCGATTTTTCCCCCGTGGGCGTTAACAATTTGCCGACACAAATATAAGCCCAATCCCAACCCCTGAATGTTGCCGACTTTTCGACCCCGTTGATACAATTCAAACAATCCTTCGATTTCTTCTTCGTTCATGCCCACGCCGTCGTCCGTCACGGTGCAGCGGACGTACTGTTTGGGAGTATGGGTTTGGGGGTCAGTTTCGGTGATAACCTCCCCCAGAAGGGCGATATTGATGCCGGGGGGATTGTATTTTATAGCGTTGGAAAATAGGTTGTCGAAGACCCGCCAAAGTTGGTTCGGGTCGGCGTTGACTTGGGGTAAATTGTCGGGAATTTTATTATCTAGGGTCGCCTTTTCTTTGTTAAAAATGGGGTTCCATTCCAGGACTAATTTATAGGCAAATTGATGAATGTGCAGCGGTTCGGGCTGAAGGGTGATGCCCTGCAATTCGATATCGCTGGTTTGGACGAGGGAATTAATTAATGCCAGTTGGCGATCGCAGCTATTCGCCATCCGCTTTAAAATAGAAGGAGGGACGGGGATTTCCGCGTCGGCTGCGGGCTGTTTTTTGAGCAAATTTTGCAGCACCATCAACATTCCCGTCACGGGGTTTCGCAGGTCGTGGGACATGGCGTGGATGTAGACGCGCAGGGCAGATTCGACCTTTTTTCGCTCCTGAATTTCCTGCTGCAATTTTTGGTTTTGGGCGACCAGTTGTTTTTGCTGCCGGCGGAGGGTCAGTTGGGTCCTCACCCGGGCCAAAACTTCCTGCACCTGAAAGGGTTTGGTAATGTAATCCACCCCGCCGATCTGGAAGGCTAAAACCTTGTCCATCGTCTCGTTGAGGGCGCTGAGAAAAACGATCGGAATTTCCCGCGTTTCGGGGCAGTCTTTCAACTGTTTGGCGACCTGGTAGCCGTCCAAATCGGGCATCATGATATCGAGCAGAATTAAATCGGGGGGTTCAGCCTCCACCGCCTGTAGCGCCCGCCGGCCGTTGATGGCTTTGCGAACCTTGTAACCTTCCTCCAGTAACATTTGAGACAGCAGGCGCAAATTATCGGGGGTGTCATCGACAATTAGCAGGTCGGCTTGGGGTTGGGAGGTGCGATCGCGGCTCATGGGGGCAGTTAACCTAAAAAGAAGAAGCCAGCGTGGCTAAATCAAAGTTTTCACAATATCATCTATGGTATCCAGGCGAAAATCATCCACCAACTGGGTGAGGATGGCGGCGAGTTCGGCTTCCGAGGCGGGGATCTCGGCGATCAACTCCAGCACCCTGGCATCGTCCCCGCGAATGGCGGCCTCGTAGAGTCGGCGCAGCCAATCCGGGGGCATCACCTGCAGGGCTGCCGGTGTCAGGGTTCTGGCGATCGCGGGAGAGACGGTGGGGGAGGGGGTTTCCGCGGCGTAGCGATAGCGGATGCCCAGATGGACGGCCATTTTCTCGAACAGTGCGATCGCCTGGAAGGGCTTGCGGAGGATGTCGTCGCACCCGGCCCGGCGAATGTCGTCTTCCTGTTCCTGGAGGGCACTGGCGGTGAGGGCGATAATTTTCACCCCCTCCCCCGACGGGTGGGAGCGGATTTGGCGGGTGGCTTCGTAGCCGTCCATGACGGGCATCCGCATATCCATCCAAATCAGTTGAGGGGCGTGACGTTCCCAAACCCGGATCGCCTCCAGGCCGTTTTCAGCCTCGAACACCCGGAACCCCAGGGGTTTGAGCAGACACCTCACCAGCAGGCGATTTTCCGGCACTTCATCCACCACCAAAACCCGGTATTCTGTCTCGCCCTCGGATGCGATCGCGATCGGGCGTCGGGGGACCGAGGAAACCGCGATCGCCTCCCCCGTTGCCAAATCGGCGGGGATCTCGAAGCCGAACCGACTGCCCCTCCCCACCTGGCTGCTGACCCGGATTTCCCCCCCCATCAACTCCACGAATTTGTGGCTGATGGAGAGTCCCAACCCCGTCCCCTGCTGGGCATCCCGCCCCATATCCGTCTGCACGAAGGCATCGAACAGGGTTTCAATCTCCTCCGGGGCGATACCCGGCCCGGTATCTTCGACGGCAAACTCCAGCATCACCGCATTGGAACCGGGAATCCCGGCTCGAAAGTCGGCCCGCAACGTCACGCCCCCATCGGCGGTGAACTTGACGGCATTTCCCAGCAAATTGATCAAGACCTGGCGCAGCTTTTTCTCATCCCCGAGGATGTATCGGGGCAAATCGGGGGCGCGATCGGCTTTGCCGGTGGGCTTCGCCCAATCGCAGCGCAGCCAGATCCCCCGGCTTTTCGCCCGCAACTTGAACAGTTCCTCCAGGGTGTCCAGGAGGCGGTGCAGGTCGAAGGGGTGGCGCTCGACGGTAATTTTACCCGCCTCGATTTTGGACAGGTCGAGGATGTCGTTGATCAGTTCCAGGAGATGTTCCCCGCTGCGGTTGATAATTTCCAACTCCTGGGACCCGGCCGCGAAAGCCGGGTTGTGGGCCATGATCTGGCTGAAGCCGAGGATGGCGTTGAGGGGCGTCCGCAGCTCGTGGCTCATATTTGCCAAAAATGTACTTTTCGCCCGGTTGGCGGTGTCGGCGGCCCGTCTAGCCTCCTCTAAGGCGACGTTTTGGGCGGCGAGTTTGAGGCTCTGCTGTTTTTCCCGCTCCAGGAGGCGGGCCTGGGCGAGGGCGATGCCCATTTTGGCGGCGACGGATTCGAGCAGGTCGATTTCCTCGTCGCTCCAGGTGCGGACGCGGCGGCACTGGCTCAGGTAAATCGCCCCGTTGGGTTTGCCCCGGTAGGAGGTGCGGATGGTGAGGAGGGATTTGATTTGAAAGTAGTTGCAGAAGTCGATCGCCCCTTCGAGAAGGGGTTCGGTGCGGATGTCTTCGGTGGCGATCGCGACATCCCGGCTCAAAACCCGTCGGGTATAGGGGTGGTCACCGAGGGGGTGTTGCAGGTTCAGCATCGGGGGATATCCCGGTTGCAGGTATTCGGCGACGGCTTCGATCTGGGGTTCGGGACTCGACAGGTAGGTGTAAATCGTACAGCGATCGACGGCGAAGGTCTGCCCGATGCGGTTGGCGGCGATTTGGAAGATGTGGCGGGAGTCGAGGCTGGACCGCAGTTCTTCGGTGATCTGCCGCAGGAGCCGTTCCCGCTCGAACTGCCGTCTGAGGGCGACTTCGGCGCGACGGCGCTCGGTGATGTCGTTGCTGCTGGTGAGCAGGCACTCTTCGCCGTTGAGGTGGATGAGGTCGGCCGAGAGCAGTCCGGTGCGGATTTCGCCGGATTTGGTGCGGAATTCCAGTTCAAAATTGCGGATTTTGCGATCGCGGGCCATGATTTCGAGCATCTGCGATCGCTGTTCGGGGTGGACCCAGAGGTTGATTTCGACGACCGTCCGGCCTATGATGTCTCGGACTTCGTAACCCGTGACGCGACAGAAACTTTCGTTGACTTCCAGGTGAATCCCGTCCCGGAAGCGGCTGAGGGTGATCGGGTGGGGGGCGGAATGGAAGGCCGTGGAGAATTTCTGTTCGGAATCGCGCAGGGCGATTTCGGCTTGGCGACGTTCCCGCACAGCGGCTTCGGCAATTTCGACCTTTTGTTCGAGTTCTCGGGTGCGTTCGGCGACTTTTTCTTCCAGGCTGTGGGAGTAGTCCTGCAGTTGGTGGTAAGACCGCCGCAACTGTCCCCGCATTTGGTTGAAAGCCCGGGCGAGGGTCTGTAGTTCCCGGGTGCAACTCCGCCCGACTTTGCGATCCCAGTCCCCGGCGGACAGGGCTGCGGCCGCTTGACCCAGATCGGCCACGGGGCGAGTGATCCAGCCCCCCGTCACCCATCCGATCGCGATCGCTACCCCCAGGGCGATCAGACACAGGGCAACGGTGATGCGGGTGTTGATTTGGATTTGTTCCATGAAATCCGCTTCCGGAATCACCACCGCGATCGTCCATTCCAGGCCCCGTTCGTCCTCGAAGGGGAGCAGTTTGACGTAGTGCATTTGGGAGCGGACGGGGATTTTTAATTGTCGGGGATTTTCGATGCGATCGAAGCGGCCGAATTTTTCTTTTAAGTATTCGCTGATTTCTCGGGTCAAGACATCTTCACTTTGCAGGGCGATCTGGCGGATGATGCGATCGTTTTTTTCCAAAAATAGGGGTTCGGATGTCGAAGTGGCGACCAACAATCCTTCGGGATCGATGATGAACGCCTGCCCCGTTTTTCCAATTTGGAAATCGCGGAGAAACTGGCTGATGTGGGATAATCCGATCACGATACTCATCACCCCCTCGGGGTCGGCGGAATTGTCGGGGGCGTAGAGGGGTTGGCTGGCGCTAATTTGCAGGATGGGGGGGGACTCGAAGCGGGTGTAAATTTTGCTCCAAACGGCTTGACCATCCGCGATCGCGACCCGATACCAAGGCCGCTGGCGGGGGTCATAATTCGGGTCGATCGCGTCGGGAACTCCGCCCTCGAATGCGGCCAAGCTGTCGTAGCGGTACAGGTCAAAATTGGTCGCTTTGCCCGCAATTCCGACCTGCAATTTTCCCGTTTTTGTCCGGGCTGTGGAGCGATATTCGCCTTCTTGATTGGCTAAAGAAATAATGGAAATTGACTCGAAAAATTCGGCTTTTCGCCACAAATATTCCTCCCATCCATCCAAGTTTTCAATCTCCAATAATCCCAAAGCGACCGCATCTTGAATATCCCGGCCGACTAAGAAGGGAATATCGAGATAGGATTCCAGGTTGGCTTCGATCCGCATCGCCACTTCTCGCATCAACTGCCGCGCCAGATCGTCTACCGCTTTCTGTCCGTTTTTGAAGGAGAGATATCCGACGATGCCGACGGTGGAAAAAATCTGAATCGCGAAGGGAATGACCAACAAGTTCCGCAGGGATATATTGCCGGAAATTCGGGCGACGATGCGGCTGAGAAGGTGGCGAGATTTGAGATGCATATCAGAATCGATGATACCCAATTGGTGTGTCCCTTCTCCGATGGAAGGGAGGGGGCAAGGGGTTTCGGCATGATGCCGAAAGAGTCGAAATTTTGGGCAAACTCCGACTCTCCCGGTGGGACTGATACGGGCGATCGCCGATTTTCTAAACGGCGTTCAATCCCAACATCCCCTCGAGGGTAAAGTAGGTGAAAAAGAACACGCCCACCAGCAAACCCAACAGCGCGATCGCGGTGACCGGGCGGTTGAGGAGGGGTTTGAGGCGTTCAAACAGGAAGAAGAAGATCCCGAGGCTGAAGCTGATCAGGTAGCGGGGATAGCGGGAGACATTTTCAAAAAAGTCTTTCATGGGTGGTTGTTATCAATCCAACGGTTAGGGGTGCATCTTATTAGTATTAGCACTTGTCGCTCATTTCGACAAGTTTGGGAAGGGGGGCCGGACTAGAGTTGGGAACGCACCCGACCCTCGACTTTTAACCCGAATCAATTAACAACCAACAATCAATTATTAATTATTAATTGTTAATTGTTAATTGTTAATTGTTTTCGTTCAGGCGATCGCCGGACTCCACGTCGAACCAGTGCATCTGCTTTCTCGGCAGGGTCAATTGCACCGTGTCGCTCTCCCAACTTTGATCCGGTGGCACGATCGCCCGCAGGGTTTTATCGGAACCATCGATGCGGACGCTGAGGAGTTTTTCTTTCCCCAAATCTTCCACCAAATACACCTTTCCGGCTACGGTATCAGCGCCACTGTCTTCGCTCAAATAAACGTCCTCCGGCCGGATGCCGAAGACGATCACCCGAGGCGGCGCTTGCAGGGGTGGGAGGTTAATGCGGAAGTCCCCCAAAACGGCTTTGCCGCCCTCGCAATCCAAGGTTAGCAAATTCATCTGGGGACTGCCCACGAAACCGGCCACGAATCGATTGGCGGGTTTCATATAAATCTCGGCGGGGGTTGCCAACTGCTGCAAATACCCATCGTAAAGCACCGCAATTTTACTCGAAAGCGTCATGGCTTCGGTTTGGTCGTGGGTGACGTAAACCACGGGTTTTTGTTGGGATTCAAACAGTTGTTTTAAATCGGCACGAACCTGTTCCCGCAGCAGCGCATCCAAGTTACTCAGGGGTTCGTCCAACAGGAAAACGTCCGGATCTCTGACGAGGGCCCGCGCTAGGGCTACCCGCTGCCGCTGACCCCCAGAAAGTTGTCCAGGTTTGCGATCGAGAAGGTGGGCAATTCCCAAGCGGTTAGAAACGTCGTTCACCCGTTTGTCGATTTTCGCGCCGTCAATTTTTCGCAGGCGCAGCGAAGTGGAAATATTTTCCGAAACGGTCATGTGCGGATACAGCGCGTAACTCTGAAACACCATCGCAATATTGCGTTTTCCCGGCGGAATATTGGTCAAGTTTTCGTCGCCCAAAATCACCTGACCTTCCGTCGGCATATCCAGTCCGGCGATCATTCGCAGCAGGGTCGATTTTCCGCACCCGGAGGGGCCGAGGAGGGTGAGAAATTCTCCATCGTTGACGTTGACGCTGACATCTTTGACGGGGATGACATTGTGGGCGAATTGCTTGCGTAATTTTTTGAGTTGAAGTTGAGACATGATGATTAAACAATTGAGTGACAAAAGAATTAACCTTTGACTGCACCAGCCGTAATACCTTGGACGATCCGGCGCTGGAAAATGAGCACCAAAATCACGAGGGGGACGGTGCCGGTGACGGTAGCCGCCGCGATCGGGCCGTAGGGAATTTCAAAGACGGATGTTCCCCCAATTTGCGCCACCGCCACGGGGATGGTGTACATCTCCTCTCGGGTGATAAATGTGAGGGCAAAAATAAACTCGTTCCAGGCAAAGATAAACGTGAGAATTCCCGTCGTTACCAATGCTGGCAGGGTCATGGGAAGGACGATCTGTAACAGCATCCCCACGGTGCTATAGCCATCAATTTTTGCCGAGTCTTCCAAGTCTTTGGGCAGTTGTTGGAAAAAGCTCCTCAGCACCAAAATGGTCAGGGGAAGGTTGATGGCGGTGTAGGGGATAATCAGGCCGATGTAGTTGTTTCCCAAACCCAGAGCTTTGACAATTTCCAGTAGTCCCAAAAATAGCAGGACGTAGGGAAATAAACTGATCACCAGAATAAAGACCAGGATGATATTTTCTCCCGGTATTTTCAGGCGGGTCAGGGTGTAGGCTGCGGGGGCACCGACGCCCAGACAGAGGACGGTAGAAACCAGGGAAACAAAGGCGCTGTTAAAGACGTAGCGCAGGAAACCCCAACCCAAACTCGCGTAATGATCCCACGTTAATTGGTCGGGTCTGGGGAAGTAAATGTTGGGGATGGTGGAAATGGCGTCGTTGGTTTTAAAGGAAGTCAATAATTGCCACAATACGGGCGCGAGACAGAAGATGATGGTGAGGACGACACCCACCCACAGGGCAATTTTTCTGTAGTTAATTTTTCCACGGGCTTGGGATTCTGGAGTTTGTTGATTCGTGACGGACATTGATTATTTACCTCCCATAACGTTGACGCGAGATCTCGACAGGAAAAATGCCGCGATCGCCACCGCCAAAATCAGCAGTAAAAACGTGACGACGACCAGCGCCGCACCGTAGCCGAAATCCAGATATCTCCGCACCGTGGCGTAGATATAAATCGAGACGGTTTCTGTGGCGCCGGCGGGTCCCCCGCCCGTCATGACTTGCACCAAGTCAAAGATGCCGAAAGCCTGGGCAAATCGGAACAGCAGGGCGATGATAATTTGGGGGGTGACGAGGGGGATGGTAATTTGCCAAAAACTCTGCCACGGGGTCGCCCCGTCGATGGCATGGGCTTCGTACAAATCGCCGGAAATCGATTGCAAACCGGCTAAAAGAATGATGGCGATAAAGGGGGTGGTTTTCCAGACGTCGGCGATGATCATCGCCAACATTGCCCGGGTGGGGTCGCCCAACCAAGTAATCGGCATTTCGATGAATCCCAGGCGGGTGAGGAGGTCATTGACGACCCCGTATTGGTCGTTGAAAATCCACGCCCAAGCCAACCCCATCACCGCCGTGGGTAACGCCCAAGGAATTAGGGAAGAGGTGCGGACGAATCCCCGCCCGAAAAAGCTTTGATTTAACACCAGAGCGATCGCCATTCCCAGCACCAATTCGGATAGGATGGAGACGACGGTAAAGATGCTGGTATTCCACATACTCTGCCAAAACCGGCCGTCGCCGAGCAGGCGCTGATAGTTAGCGAAACCGGAAAAAACCGATTCCAATTGAGTCCCCAAGTTATTGGTAAATAAGCTTAACCAAAATGCCCGCACGATGGGGTAAATAAACACCAAGGCGAGGATGAGCAGGGCCGGCGTAATCAAGTACCAGCCCGTGAGTTGTTCTCTGCGATCGATATTATTTTGAGTCATGATATTTGGCTTATCGCTTCAACAGGGCGCGAGTTTCATTCGCCGCCGCTTGCATGGCTTGCTCTGCAGTTTGGTTTCCTGTCAGGGCTGCGCTCAGATACCGCTGGAGGATGTCGGAAGCCTGGGCATATTGGGCGATGGGCGGGCGCAGGACGGGATTTTGAACGACGTTTAAAAGGTCGGGAAGGTAGCTAAATTCTTCCACCAATTGCGGGTTGTTAAAGAGGGCTGTTTTGGCGGGGACGTACCCGGTCGAAAGGAAATATTTGAGCTGGACTTCGGGTTGGCCGAAATACTCGATCGCCGTCCAGGCTTCGTCTTGATGGTCGGAACTCGCAGAAATGCCGAATCCCCAACCGCCCAGACAGGCCCCGCTGCTGTGTTCGGGTTGGTGAATCATGGGTTTGATGGCAAATTTTCCGCCAATTTCCGAGTTCGATGCCAGGGAATAAACGTAGGGCCAGTTTCTTAAAAAGGCGGAATTTCCATTTTGAAATAGGCGGCGGGTTTCTTCTTCGGCGTAGGTGGTGACTCCGGGGGGAGAAATACCTTCGGTGATGGTGTCGCGCAGAAATTCCACCGCCGCGATCGCCTCGGGTTTGTCCAAACCGACTTCCTGGGTGTCCGCGTCGATCCAAAATCCGCCGTATCCCTCCAAAATCTCGGTGAACATGGCAGATAATCCTTCATATTGTTTGCCCTGCCAGACGTAGCCCCAGGGCACTACTTCTCGCTCTTGCAGGGTTTTTGATAGGGTGATCAATTCCTCGAAAGTCTCTGGCGGTTCCGCCCCAATTTCCTTCAATAAATCGGTGCGGTAGTAGAGCATTCCCCCGTCGGTTCGGAAGGGCATTCGATATAATTCGCCTTCGTAGCGTCCGCCATTGACATCCCCCTCTAAATAGGCATTTAACTGTTCTTCCGTGACGCGATCGGACAGGCTGGAAAGCCAACCCGCCGCCGCGAATTTTTGCACCCAAACGATATCCATGTAGACGAGATCGTAGGGAGAATCTCCCAGCAAAAAGGCGGAGGTGTAGAGATCCTCGACTAAGTTGGTGTTGTTGGGGCCTTTAACGACTTCAAGTCGAATATTTGGGTGTTCATTATTGAAATCCTCAAACAACTGCTCCCACTGGGTTCCTTCGAGGGCTTGGATGAGCACTGTCAGGGTCACGGGTTTTTGACTAAAAGCCGGCAGGAGGGCGAGGCAGACGATGCCGAACAAGGTGGCGATCGCCAATCCCAAATGCAGCCAGAATCGTTGGGTTCTGGAGTTGGGGAGGCGAATCGGGATTCCGAATTGAATGGGATGAAATTGAAACATTATTTTTTGAGATATAATCTAATCACTGTTACAATTACCTATTTCTTCAGGAAGGAGCGATGAAATCCGAGACAAACTTAGGCGAAACTTGGCGATCGGTAATTCATCAGGGCGATCGCGTCCTCCGTGCGGGAGGCGACCTTGGTTCAGGTTGCTATTATAGATAGAGTTGGAAAGAATTGCAATCTTAGTTTAGATTCCTTAATATTTGAGGGGTGCGATCGTCGGATTGCCGAGGGTCGCACCTCTCGATTTTCGACCGTCGCCGACGAGAGATAGAGGTGAAATTGAGTCCGTTAAAATGAATGATTTTTACCCGCAAAAATGACGGAAAAACGAGAAGGAGAACGGCGGCGGAAGCCGGACGGGGGCGGGGCGGTCTGTACAGAAAGTGCGATCGCCGGTAAAATCTTGTCAAGATTGGCAACATCGTGCCAGCCAGCATTTGGGAAACAGCAGTGTTAGACATCAAACTCATTCGGGACAATCCACAGGCTGTTCAAGACCGCCTCAACCTGCGGGGAGAGTACGATCTGCAGCCGATCTTGGCGTTGGAGGAAAAACGGCGATCGCTCGAACAGGAACGCATCCGACTCGAAACCCGCAGCAACGAGATCGGAAAACTCGTCGGAGAAAAAATCAAATCCGGCGCCGATCCCAAAGGGCCGGAAGTCCAAGAATTGCGGGACGAGGGACAGCAAATCAAGTCCCAATTGGGCGATCTCGAACCTCAAGAAAAAGAGTTGGCGGCGGAAATTGACGCCCTCTTGTTGCCACTACCCAACCTCCCAAACGAAACCACTCCGGTGGGAAAAAGCGAAGATGAAAACGTCGAAATTCGCCGCTGGGGAGACGAATACAAAACCCAAAATCCCGACATTTTACCCCACTGGGAAATGGGCGAAAAGTTGGGAATTTTTAACTTTGAAAGAGGGGTAAAAATAGCCCAAAGTCGTTTCGTCGCCCTCGTCGGTGCGGGTGCTGCTTTGGAACGAGCCTTAATTCAATTCATGCTCGACACCCACACGGCGAACGGCTACGTCGAGGTGATGCCGCCGCTATTGGTGAACAGCACATCTTTGACGGGGACGGGTCAACTACCCAAATTTGCCGAGGAAAGTTTCAAGTGCGGCGAGGACGACCTGTGGCTGATCCCCACCTCGGAAGTCCCGGTGGTCAACTTATATCGGGATGAGATTTTAGAAGTGGAAAATCTTCCCATTTACCACTGTTCCTTTACTCCCTGTTTTCGCCGGGAAGCCGGAAGTTACGGCAAGGATACCCGGGGTTTGATCCGACTCCACCAGTTCAATAAAGTCGAGTTGGTGAAATTGGTCAAACCGGAAACCTCCGAGGAAGAACATCAAAAATTGGTGGCAGATGCCGAGGGGATTTTGCAGGCTTTGAAACTGCCCTATCGCGTCATCGAATTGTGTACGGGAGACTTGGGATTCGCGGCGGCGAAGTGTTACGACCTGGAGGTTTGGTTGCCCTCGGCGGAAACCTATCGGGAAATTTCGAGCTGTTCCAACGTGATGGATTTCCAGGCTCGGCGGGCGAACATTCGCTTCCGGGAAGCCAAGGGCGACAAGAAGAAGAAGAAGAAGAAAACCGAGTTCGTCCACGCTTTGAACGGTTCCGGATTGGCGATCGGACGGACGATGGCGGCGGTGTTGGAAAACTACCAGCAGCCGGACGGAACGGTTCGGGTTCCCGAGGTTTTGCAGCCTTATTTAGGGCGGGAAATACTGTAGGATTTTGCCCGAGTCGGTTGGGTTGGGCATCCGCTCAACCCGACATTATAATTGATTATAATGCTATAATAATCTTCGTGACTTTATTCGACGGACGGATGAGCGTCAAAGTAGAATCGCCCTCACCCCCAACCTCTCTCCCAATTCTGGGAGAGGGGAGAAAATCAATGAGACTTGCTGGGTGGGTATTGTTCCCCAATAAAATCCACAAATTTTAAACAAAAATTTGCAGGTCAAAATAGACGATCGCCAAGTAGGAAACCAACCACAACAGCAGGCTAATTTTGATGCTGGTATCTTCGATTAAGATGCGATCGGGTTCTTCTCCGGCAGCCAAAACGGTGACGATCCGTTTGTAGTGCATGACGGCATAGTAGACGATGGGAACGGTGATCACCAGGGACGGATTTTTGTCTGAACTGATGGTAAATAGGGAATAACACATGATGGTCATGGTCGCCGTACTATTGATCAAGGAGTCGAGATAGGGTAAGGTATAGTGGGATAAAACCGGGCGTTGTTGGTTGGTTTGACCCCGCTGATAAAAGAGTTTGAGATAGGAGTGTTTTCCGGCGGGATGGAGGGATGCGGGGGATAATTCTTCTAAGGATTCGATGGGGTTTTGTTTGTGGAGGAGGGAGAGGAGTTCCGATCGCCGTTTTGCGAAGCCTTGAAATAGGGTTAAAAAGAACGTGCAAAGGGTGATCCAGGCGGTGGGGGTGTCCCCCACGGCGTAGATGCCGGCGAGGAGGCGGAGGACGAAACCGAAGGCGATACAACTGACGTCGAAGAGGGGAATATTTTTGAGTCGGAGGGAATAGGCGATATTGTTAATTCCGTACAGCAGCAGGCAGAAAAATGTGGCGATTCCCAGGTGGTAAGAACCGATGAGGGAAACGGTTACTAAGAAAACGGCGATCGCGTTGGCAGTTGTCAGTTTCACCCGTCCGCTGGCGAGGGGACGAAATCGCTTTTTGGGATGTTGGCGATCGCGTTCTACGTCTTGAATGTCGTTAAAAATGTAGACGGCGGATGCGATCATTGAAAATAGGATGACGGTGAGGATACCGTTGGCGATCGCCTCGGGTTGTAGCAGCCTCCCGCCAAAAATTACCCCCGCCAAACAGAACAGATTTTTCGTCCACTGGTGGGGACGCAGCAGCTTGATAATATCTCGAATTCCGAGCGAAACTTGAGGATCGTCTGAGTCGGAGATATCCGCAGATTTTGCTGGCATTCTCGTCCCAAATTTAGGTTTCATTGCACTCACCCTACACCACAGCACAGTCCTCAGCGGGACATGATAATGATACCAGCAAATATGGTGGCGAGGCCAACCCACTGATTCAGTTCAAACCGTTCGCCGAATAATACATTTCCGGCGATCGCAATTAAACTAAACCCGATCCCTGCAAAAATCGGATAGGCGGTGGAAACGGGTAGTTTGTCCAGAGCTCTGGCGAACAAAATCACGTTGACTCCATACACCATAATTCCTCCGATAAACCAGGGAGAAAACAACAATGCCAATAACCCCGGATCGGTGGCGACGAGTCGCGATTTTTTCAACAGCAGACTGCCGATACAGTTGTTGACGGCAGCCAGCATCAAAAATCCCCATCCACTCAGATAAAAATTCATATCGCAGTTTTCAATAATATGTGAACATTTTGAGGAGGGAGAACCCCACCCAACCCTCAGCAAGGGAAGGGCTAATTTTTTAGGCTGATGACTTGTCCCTGCGAGTAGTAGGTGACTTGATTCGGTTTGATTCGTTCTTTGATTTTAATGCGAAAGGATTGCATGGTGGTGTAATCGACATCCGAAATTGTAAAGTTTTTGGTTTCCAGTCGATCTTCAAATGGAAGGTGTACGTTCATAAAGAAAGTTCCCGGCGATCGCAGTTGAACCCGATACTCATTTTCGGCGATTCGGGTGACATCTACAGCATCTGAGGGACTGAGAATGTTATGAAAAGTTGCGTTATTAATCCAGTCAATTGGGGACTGGCAAAAGAGTTGAGTGGCGGGATATAAACTATTTCGATAAATATAGGCACCATTCAAACTGTCGGGTATGTTGATCAAGAACATTCCATCCCTTTCAAGTTCGCGATCGATGCTTTCAAGCACTTGCTTTGAAATCTGTCCCGCCGCAATCCATTTTTGATTAGAGGCGTAGAGTTGATAGGAGAAAAAGAGGGATAGAGTTATAAAAACAATTGCCGTTATAAGGCGAAACCGAGATAATAAAAATCCCAAAACGAACACGCTCAAAATAACCAGAAACACCGAGGGGAGATACAGTAGCCGTTCCCCCTCGGTTGTCCAGAGGGAGACGGGGATGTTGATGACAGGTAACAGGGAAACAAAAAATAAACCCAGCAACAAAATGACCAATTTGGCAATTGAGTTGTAAATCCCCCCTTTCCAAAAACAGACGATAGTAAAAATTAAAATTACCGCCAAAAACACCGAAAAAGACAGGGGCCATATTCCTGCGTAGACGGGGTTTAGGGGTGGGATAAAAATCCTGATACTGGAATACAAACACCGCAGAAGAATGGCGAAATCGAAGTTCATGTGAACGTCACTTCCATATCCTCCAATAAATTGTTTTAATCCCCAATATCTGAGTCCAAAATAGGGGGAAAATGCAGTGGCATAAATTAGGGGCAAATAAAATATTTTATAAATTTTATTTGCGGATTTTTTTTGATTAATGTGATCGTAAATTTCATACAAAAATAGGAAGCCGGGATAAACGAGAACCGATTCTTTCGATAGCAAACCCAGTAAAAAAAGGAGATAGGAGAATAGAAACCATCTGCGATCGCCCGTCTCCTTATATTTCAAATAACAGCAAAATGCCGCCAACCCAAAACTGGTAGCGATCACATCCGATCGCGCCGCAATCCAGGTGACGGCTTCGACGTGGCTGGGGAGGATGATAAAAATAAATGCCGATAAAATCGAGAAAATAGTGACAAACTTTCCAGCCAGTTTTGCCCCCCGAAATAGGAGACGAGACAGTTGATAAACCAGAAAACCATTCAACCCGTGAAAGAATATATTTGTCAGGTGGTAGCCGACGGGATTTAATCCCCAAATCTGATAGTCAAAAAACAGTGTCAGGGAAACGAGGGGGCGGAAAAACACATCCGGGGGAGTCGTCCAAACGCCCAGTGGTCCTCGCGTTTTGACTTGGTAAACCCAGTTAAAATCATCGGAAAGGAAAAACGAATCGACGATATTTACGTAGGCGATCGCACTCAAAGCCAGACAGACAATTAAGGCGATCGCGTGGATTTTTAACTGTTTTGAATCGAAACCTAATACCGTCATATTTCAACTCTCCTATGAAAACTGCTTGAGAAGCCAAAGCATTTTTTCTTTCACGGGTTTTCGGTGGGCAGAACCCGCCTTTTCTGCCTGTAGCTTATCATAGTTTTTCTGGAACCAATCATAACTTTTCTTGAACATTTCGTCGTTGGAGTATTTCGGTTTCCAGCCCAAGTTTAACAGGGGTTGAACATCGAAATAAAATTCTTTGTGATAGGTGAGATAGTGCCAGGGTGCGAGGGGACTCAAACCCACGATATCCAACAGCCTCAGCGTTCCGATTGTCAACCCGGTGGGGAGGCTTTTCACCTGGGAATCGGTTCCAGCGTAGGTTATTAAATTCTCTAACCCCTGTCGCAGGGTTCCAAAGCGATCGCTTCCGACATTGTAAATTCCCGGTTTTCCCAAATCTAACGCCAGCAGGTAAGCGTCCATCAAATCCAGGGCGTGGACGAACTGAAACTTGATATTTCCATCGCCGATAACGTAAACATTTCGCCCTTCTTGAATCCACTCAAAGAGAATCTGAAAAATGCCCAGCCGTCCCTCGCCCAAAATCGTCCGGGGGCGGATGACAATCAAGGGCAAACCTTCGCGATCGCACACCTGGCGAACCGCCAATTCCCCCGCCAACTTCGCCCGTCCGTAAATCTCCACCGGCTGGGGTTCCGTGTCGTTAGTAATCGGACATTTGGGATCGCCAAATAACGCGCTGGAACTCATGTGAATAAAACTGCCAACCCCCGCCTTTGCCGCTTCCTCGGCGGCGATGCGGCTGCCCTCGACATTCACCTCCCAAAACTTATCCCCCGACTTGGTGAGGGGCACCAACGCCACATTGTGGTGGACGATATCGATCCCCTTCATGGCGGCGGCGACACCCGCGCGATCGCGAATATCACAGTTGATATATTCAATTTCCGGGGGGCGAGTGGGATCGTCCCAAATATCGAGAATTTTGACATCTTCCCCCCGTTCCAACAGCCGGCGGGCGATCAGATTGCCCAAAAAGCCGGAACCCCCCGTCACCAGATGTTTCATTGACTGCCGCTAACCTTCCAAACGATAAACCTGCAAGAATCGTAAACCAATGTCGCCGATTCGTAAAGGAATTGAACCGGCGGATAATTGTAAAACCACAACCGGGGGGCGATTTCGCGAGAAACCGTTTCCGGGCGACACCCCACCACCCTTTCAACCCGAAAACCACAGAATTGAAACATCGCCCGACTTCTGCGACTGTGGGGTTGATTGCAGTATAAAATAACATCTCCCAGCGGCCATAATTTTTCCCGTTGCAACCCTATCCTCAATACCCGGGCATTGTCAAAAGTATCCAAATAAGTTCTATCCCGCACATTGGCAGGCACGAAAATTTGCAAATCCGGGCGGAGTTTTTGCAGGAATTCGGCGGCATAATCCTCCTCCGACTTGGAATGTCCGAAGGAATTTCCGGGGGACACGAACACGCGATCGCCCGTTTCCGCATCCGCCGCCACCCGACGCACCACCGCTTCAAAATAATCCGATAAATTCTCCACCGCTTCCGGCGATTCTGTCGCCGTCAACCCCTCCGTGACGATCATATAATCCGCCATCAGTTATCGATTCCCCCGTAATTGTCGAACACCCATTGGAGGCTGCGACGCATCCCCTCTTCCAGGGAAACTACAGGATAATAGCCCAATTCTAGTTTAGCTTTGGCGACAGAACAGGCGATGGTTTTATTCATTTCCGACAAAACATGAATTTTTTGCTGGTACAATCCCAGACGTTGCAAACTCCCGTCAACCGCCGTGGCGATATCCCCGGCAATTCCCGGCAATTTCAAGCGCTTGTGGGCGCAAACTTGGTTAAATTCAGATTCCAATAACTTCTCAACCGTGTCGATAATTTCATTCATCGAATAGGGGCGATCGTCCGCGATCCAGTAGGTTTCGCCGTTCGCATTTTCCGACTCCGCCGCCAGCAATATTCCCTGACAGAGATTGTCCAGATAAGCCATCGATCGCAAATTATTTCCGTCCCCGACAATCGGCCCCTTGCCATCCCGAATCATTTTAAAAAATAGGGTCTGTCGGGGGGGTTGGTTGGGGCCGTAAAACCAGGGCGGACGGACGACGACGGTTTCGATTTTGCCCGATTTTTGTACCTCGGACACCGCCAATTCCATCAACATTTTAGATTTCCCGTAATTCATATAGGGATTGTAGGGGGATTTTTCATCAAATAAATGGTCGGGGTGGGGATTGCAGCCACAGGGGGAATTGGAAGATACAATAACCGCCCGTTTGATCCCATTTTTTACCGCAGAATTTAACAAATTTTTCGTCCCCTCAACGTTGATATCGTAAAATTCAGAAACCCGGCGGGGGTGGATAATTCCGGCGGTGTGAAATAGGGTCGCACCGTCCGCACCCTCACAGAAGCGATCGCAGTCTTTGGGATTCCGCAAGTCCCCCACAATTACTTCAATTTGATCCGAAATTTTTTGGAGAATTTCGGGATCTTGACCGGGCAAAATCAGACAGCGGAGGGTTAAATCGTCCTTCGGTTGCGAAAACCGTTCGACATCCGGAAGTCCCTTGATTAACGCTTTTACCAAACTGATTCCCAGCCAACCCAACGCACCCGTAATTAAAACGCGATCGCTCATTTTCTCCTCACCTAAATTTTGCCCAAAAACTGTAACGCATTCCGCCGCGCGATCGCCATAATCGACCCCTGGGGATTCACCCCCGGCGCCGTACACAGCAAACTCGCATCGGCAATATAAAGATTGTCAAAACCGTGCACCCGGCCGAAGGAGTCCGCCGCACAAACCCGGCGATTTTCCCCCATCGGACAGGAGGAAAATAGGTGCACCGTCATCAAATTGGAACTCGCCGCCGGGAGCACCTCCGGGATGCGATCCAAATCCGCCGTGCCCGTCAACCGCCCGAACCCCGATAAACTGGGGTAAAGCGCGATCGCCCCCGCCTCGAACAGCAGTTGGCCCAACTTCCGCAACGCCTCGGCCAGATCCCGCAAATCCTCTCCACTCAGGCGATAGCGCACCAGGGGATCGCGAAAACCGGGGAGGGGGCGCACCGAACCCCGGCCCGACCCCGTAATCATCGCGTAATAAATGGCCATATTTTGCCAGTGGCGGTGCACCTCCCCCGCAAACTCGGGATGATCCACCATTCCCACGGACAGGTAAGCCGGGGAACTGATCGAACAGCCGAAACTGAACCGGGGGGCGAACTCCTTCACCTGATGCACCGGAACCCCCATGTCGCGGGCGTTGACGGCCTCCGGAAATTGCGCGATCGCCTTTACCGTCGGGTGCAGTTGCAGGGAATTGCCGATATTTTCAGTGATGCCGCTGCGCCGCAACAGGGCCGGGGTGTGGATGGCCCCGCAGCAGACGAACACCGTTTCCGCCTCGATTTCTCCCCGATTTCCCGACAAAATCCACCGTTTCCCCCGCCTGCGAATCCGGTCAATTCGCGTCTCCGACAACAGCCGACAACCCGCCTGTAACGCCCGGGGAATAAAGGTTTGGGTCATCGACTGGCGAGTTCCTTTCGGCGGCAAACTCGGGTTGTCCTGGGTTTCATAACGGAACCAGCGCGGGACTTCCAGGGACTCCCACCCCAATTTCACCGCCCCTTCGTGGAGTTTCAGGGAGGCGGCGGGGGGCTTTCCCGGCAGGGGACAGACGGTGACGGCCCGTTCGCAGGCCTCAAAATGGGGCAGTAAGTCGGCGTCCGCGAGTCCCTCCACCTGAAATTCCCGGCGCCAGCGTTCCAAAATCTCCGGCGGCGTGCGGTGGTAGAGCCCGCTGTTAATTTCGCTGCCGCCCCCCACGCAGCGCCCCTCCACATATTGAACTTTCGGCTTACCGAGGGCGGCGGTTAACCCCCCATTGCGATATTTCTGCACCATTTCTTCCTGGGAAAAGGGCTCGCAGGATTCGAGGGGTAAAAAAGATCCGTCTTCGATTAGCAAAACGTCCCGTCCGGCTTCGGCCAGCAAACAGGCGGTGATGGCACCCCCAGGGCCGGAACCGATGACGGCAATTTCGCAGGACTGGGATTCAGACATGGCGATCGCGGGGACTCGAATTGACCAAAGATTGCCAACAGAGTACCACCAAACTCTCGTAAAAGCGCATCAAATCTCGGCAGGGGCCGAAGGGGGAATTTTTCCAAGCTTCGATCTGGCCGCGGCGGCGATCGGGGGTTTGGCGGTGAAAGGGCGACCCGCGCAGCCATCCCCAGCAGTCGAAAATAACAGTGAGTAACCAGATGGGAAATTGCAGGTAATCCGGCATCCGGCGATGTTGGTCGAGGACGAATCTCACTACGTCATTCTGGTGGAAATCGGCGGTTTCGTCGGCGGGGGTGCGATCGCGGATCATCGAGTAACAGAGGGCGGAAGCGGTGCGGGTGAAAAGTTGGTTCATGG
>JBNGCR010000068.1:0-24751 GCA_050045915.1 Limnospira sp. | reverse complement strand
AATGGGGAATGGGGAATGGGGAATGGGGAATGGGGTGTGGGGTGTGGGGTGTGGGGTGTGGGGTGTGGGGGATTTTAGATTTTAGATTTTAGATTTTAGATTCTTTCCATCTTGCCTCCTCCGCCTCCTCCGCTTCCTCTGCTTCCTCCGCCTCCTCCGCTTCCTCTGCCTCCTCCGCCCCCCCTTGACTTGGCAAACTTACCTTGTCAGGGGACAATAATATATTAAGTCCCTCTTAAGATTGACTTGTGAACAACATCCGCACTGTTTCAGATACCAAGCGAGCGTTTTACAACATTCACACTCGCCCCATCAACTCGATCTACCGTCGCGTGGTCGAGGAATTGATGGTGGAGATGCACCTGTTGGCGGTCAATGTCGATTTCCAATACGATCCCATCTATGCCCTCGGTGTCGTGACGGCATTCGATCGCTTCATGCAGGGATACAAGCCGGAAGCCGACGTGCCATCCATTTTTACAGCCTTGATCGGGTCCCAAGAGAGCGATCCCCAGCAATATCGGGCGGATGCCAAACAGGTGGAAGAGATCGCCGCGGCCGAGTCCGTCAAAGATTTGCAGGAGCGGGCCAAAGCAGCCGGGGACAACGCCGGAAGCGATCGGTTGCAGCAGACGTTCCATTCCGTCGCCACCCATCCCAAGTTCAAATATTCCCGGCTGTTCGCCATCGGTTTGTATACCTTGGTGGAAAAAAGTGACCCGGAGCAGGTCGCAGACAAAGAAGGGTTGGAAACGCTACTTGGCAATCTGGGCGAGGCGTTGAACCTGCCCAAAGACAAGCTGATCAAAGATCTCGACCTGTACCGCAGCAACCTAGAAAAAGTCGCCCAGGCGCGGATCGCCATGGACGAGTTGACCCAGGCCGAACGCAAAAAGCGGGAACAGCGCCAAAAAGAAACAGCCGGCTCGGCTCCGAGCAGCGAATCCCCGAGTGAGTCTGCGGAGGAAACCGTTTCCGACTCTTAAACCGGAAGGCGGGAAAGCGGGAACTCGGCGATCGCGACCCCCTTTCCTGCTCCGGAACGGAGAACCCACCGCCTTTCATCAATTGGAAGAGCTCGGTTCGTTGTCAGGTTCGTAATCCGCCGCGTAGGCTTTTAGCAAATCGCTCATCTGCGACAACACGGACGAATCGGAAATTTGGCCGAGAACCGTCCGGTTTTGTGCGGCCCGATCCATATTGCGGGCGATCGCTTCCTTGACCTGGCTCGAAATCAGGCTTTGCAGCTCTTCCTTCGCCCGCGATCGCTGGTACTGGGCACCCTCCTCCGTCGTCGCGTAGAGGGGCGGCAGGCGGTTGAGGGCATAGGCGGCGATATCCCCCACGTCCAGAGATTGATCGCCACTCTCGTCGATCTGGGCTACCTGGCCGATCGCCTCGCTGAGAACCAATTCTTCCATCACGTTGATAAACTGTTTGCGGGGCAATACCACCACTTCCCCGGTCAGCAGCGCACCCATCAGGCGATCGAGGGCCATGTACTCCTCAATCGACAACTCCGAGGCCGTATTGCAGATTCGCCCCACTTCCGCCTCCATCGACGGTGTCAGATAACCATCCTGCAACGCTTGATCGACAATTTTTTCAATGCTCATAAGCTTCCTAGCTGATCGCAACATCAGTTTTATCACACAATTGGGTCTAAAGCCTCGCCCCTTCAGGACGACTTGACGGCAACAGACAGAACGGTTAGGACATTGCCATTGTAGAAAAGGAATCGGAAATCGATTTTCCCTACACCCTACACCCTACAACCGAACTAGAGGAAATGATCCTCAAACTCCGTGGAATTGGAACATTTGACCGGCTCTGCAATCCCACAGCAATTTCTTTCAATTGACGGCCATCGACCCTTGAGATGTCGTTGATTCTTTGTCTATGGTACTACGTTTGTCCAGCGTTCAAAGTATCGTTCAGGGGAGGAAAATTTGCCAACACCGCGCCATCCATTCTCCCCGTCAATCGATGAAATTCGGTTGATATCAAAAATCAATTCGCCCCCATCCATCTCAATCCACACCCTCGTAACGCCACGGAACCGGATCGACCGCCTGAGAGTGGACGTACAGGCCCCAGTGCAAGTGCGGCCCGGTGGAAGCCCCGGACGACCCCACCCCGCCGATGGTCTGGCCTGCCTGCACCATGTCTCCCTCCCGGACGTCGATCCGACTCAGGTGGATAAAAATGCTGGTCACACCCTGGCCGTGGTCAATGCCGACGGTGTTGCCGTGGATTTCAAACCCCTCCGACTCCCGCCCCACCAACACCACCCGGCCCGCCGCCGGGGCCACCACCGGGGAACCGGTTCCCGCAGCATAATCCACGCCCCGATGGTAGTAATTTTCGGCAAATTCGCCGTTATAGTATCGCCGCACGCCGTAAATCGTACTGACATAACCCGAACTCGGCCGCAGAAACGGCCCGTTCCAATACCTTTGGGGGGTGACGATCGCTTTGAACGCCGCCACGCGATCGAACTCCAAGTCCGTCCCCGTCAGACTTTCCTTGTCCGGGGGCAGCCAGATCGACTGGGTGGGAAAGGAGCGATCGCGCAGTTGGACATTCACCGCACTCTGCCGGTTTCCGTCGCTAATTTGCAGGGATTTCGGCCCCGGCGCATCCAGCGGCGTGGTGGGGAGTAGTGCCCGGTAGCGCCCGTTTCCCATTGGAAACATCGGATAATTGTTCCCCCCCATCGTCACCGTGGGTTCCGCCACCCCGGCACCGTCCACCACCACCGAAATCGTATCCCCCAACTGGGGAGAAGTGGGCGACACCCGCACCTGAAATGCCGCGGCGGGTTTCGCCAATAAAATCAAGGCGAGGGTAGCGATCGCCAAAAAGAAACCGCCCGTCAGTCGTCGCAGTCCCCGACGGCGTTTCCGGGTTCCGAGTAGAGCATACTCTTGCAATTGGATCATCAACCTGCCAGTTAACTCGAATCGTGGATAATTGTATCTAATCAGATTAGATTTGGGGTGGCATCGGAAAATTCACCGCAGAGGCATGGAGGACGCGGAGAGGAATTGGAGGACGTGCGATCGGATTTGAACGAGGTGGGAATTATCAGTCATATCATGTCCGGTTTTTGAATGCCCGGAACAAAACGGGTTGGATATCAAGACCGCTTGGGAATCAATTCCCGAGGGCGTAAGCCAGGGGCAATGGGGGTGCCGTGCCTTGCGCCCCTACCAACTCAAATCGGATTCAGATGATTGGTCTGATCTCAAAATCAGCGGTGAGAAACCACAAAGATGACGAATTTTAACGGATTATAAAATCAAATATCAAGACATTTCGGGCTGCGAGTATCAAGGTTCGGAATTGAAAGGTTATTTCTGGATGATGCGACCCCATGACGAGGATTGGAACTTGTCGCCCTGGCGTTGTTCGTTTGAATTCCAACCCGAAACATCCGGTATAATTCTACCACGGGTTCAAGAAAAAGTCGCCCTGAAAGGGCGAGGCTTGAGACCCAAATTATCGGTCATACTAAATATCTGAAGCTCAATCCTCATCCTCGAACACCGATGCAAGAAGATTTCCAACTCATCATCGATCTGGTATTAGTCCTCGCCGCCGCCACGGGAGGGGGACTGCTGGCATCCCTATTGCGACAACCCGCACTCCTGGGTTATTTGAGCGGCGGGATGGTGGTGGGACCAGCCGGACTCGGACTGATCAAAGAAGTGATCCAGGTAGAAACCCTCGCCCAATTTGGCGTCGCCTTTTTGCTATTCGCCTTGGGGGTGGAATTCTCCCTGGGGGAACTCAAAAAAGTCCAAAATATCAGCTTGGGAGGCGGGGGGCTGCAAATTGTCCTCACCGTCGCCGTCACCGCGATCGCATCCCTGGCGATGGGGTGGGTGACATCCCCCGTGCAGGGGATATTTCTGGGGGCGATTCTATCCCTGTCCTCCACCGCCGTCGTCCTCAAATGCCTGATGGAACGCAACGAAGCCGCCACCCAACACGGCCAGATCATGCTGGGCATTTTGGTGGTGCAGGACCTCGCCCTGGGGCTGATGTTAGCCGTCCTCCCCGCCCTCGACTCCCCCGCCGAGGTACTCGGGCTGGCCGTGGGGCGATCGCTCCTGTTGATCGCCGTATTTGCCCTGGGAGCGATCGGATTCGGCCTCTGGGTGATCCCCACCCTGCTGCGGTTTCTCGCCCGTACAGAGAGCCGTGAACTATTTCTCCTGGGCGTCGTCACCCTCTGCCTCGGCATCGCCCTGCTGACGGAACACCTGGGATTTTCCATCGAAATGGGAGCCTTCGTGGCCGGTCTGATGATCTCCGAGGTGGAATATGCCGACCAAACCCTAACTTATGTGGAACCCCTGCGGGACATCTTCGCCGCCCTATTTTTCGTCTCCATCGGGATGCTCATCGACCCGGTATTTCTGTGGCAGAACCTGGAATTGATTTTGGGGTTGGTGTTCTTGGTCGTGGTGGGCAAATCCGCGATCGTCATCCCCATCGTCCGGGCCTTCGGCTATCCCCTGAAAACCTCCATCATCGTGGGATTGGGACTGGCGCAGATCGGAGAATTTTCCTTCGTGTTGGCCAGCGCCGGCCAGGTGTTGGGATTGGTCGCCCGCCCCGTCTATCTGCTGATTTTGGGAACTACAGCGGTGACGCTGGTGATCGCGCCCTTCGTATTGCAAGTGGTGCCGAAATTGTTGGATTGGATGGAAACAGTGCCACGGCTGGCGAAATTCCTCGAACAGAGTTCCTTTCCTCAAGAAGTGTCCGAGGATTTGCCCTGGCAGGATCACATCATCGTCTGCGGCTACGGGCGGATGGGGCGAATTTTGGTGCAACTGCTACGGGGCCACGGCTATCCGGTGGTGGCGATCGACCAGTCGGAGGCAGCCATCCAGGAATTGCGATCGACCCAGATTCCCTATTTGTACGGGAACGCGGCCAGCCTGCACGTTTTGGAAACCGCCGGAGTCGATCGCGCCCGGGCGATGACGATCGCACTTCCGGACCCCATGACCACCCGCCTCTGTCTGAAGCGGGCCCTAGAATTTTCCCCCAACCTGGACATCACCGCCATCGCCTACCGCGATCGGGACATCGAACTCCTCTACCAACTCGGCGCCCGGGAAGTCGTCCAGCCGGACTTCGAGGCCAGTTTGGAACTATCCTCCCACCTCCTCTCCAGCATGGGATTGCCCAACCTGCAAATTCAGCAAGAAATGGGACAGATCCGCAACAACCACTATCAAACCCTGCGCCCCCAAACCTCCAAAGCTGAAACCTCCCGCAACCTCCAAGATGTCGTCCAGGACCTCAACAGTCGCTGGTATTCCCTCCCACCCGGATCTCCCCTCACCGGGATGACCATCGAAGAAACCCACCTCCGCCGCCTGTGCGGGGTCGCCCTCGTGGCGATCCGGCGGGCCGACGGGGAACAGCTTGACTATCCCGATCCCCAAACGCCCTTGAAACCGGAGGACAAATTGCTGGTGGTGGGGGAACCGGCAGAAATAGTGACTCTGGATCAACTGGCCCGAGGAGAAGTGGCGATTCCGGCGGAAAGCATTTCCTGTCAGTGGATACAGGTTCCCGAACACAGTTCGGTGTTATCGAAAAAGTTGGCGGACGTAGATTTGCTCAATCGCTATAACATTCAGGTTCAGGCGATCCGCCGGGACGGAAAATTTATCCGCTGGCCCGATCGCGGGATGGAAATCCAAGTCGCCGATCGCCTACTGGTGTGCGGGGGATTCCACGACCTCAACCAGGCCCGACGGGAAATTATCCCCGCCCAACCGCCCAAGCCCCCGAAACCCAAAGCAACGGGGCATCCGCCCCAATCTCCGCCCCCGGAAGGCTGGCAGGAACCGGTTTTGGATCAGCCTTTGGGCCGGATGTAGGCGATCGCGTGATACCAAACCAAAATGGACTTCCCGTCGCCACTCTGGAGACAAAAGCAGTTCTGATCCTGCCAGAGGATCTGTCCGTCCAACAAATCCCCCGTCAGCAATTTGAGCTCGACGGTGGCTTTCTCTTGGATGTAGCCTTGCAGCTTGCGAATGCTCGGTAAACCGGTGTTGAACTCAGGCATAATCGATCAGTTAATGTTAAATATCAATCATAAGTGCGAGACGTTTGAGCATGAAATCAGAATGATGGCAATCGAGTTTACAAAGTATCACGGTTTGGGAAACGATTTTATCCTGATCGACAACCGCCACCAGTCGGAGCCGATCATCACGCCGGACCAGGCGGTGCAGATGTGCGATCGCAACTTCGGCATCGGGGCGGACGGGGTGATTTTCGCCCTCCCCGCCTCGGCGGCGGGGGATTATACGATGCGGATCTTCAACTCCGACGGGTCCGAACCCCAAATGTGCGGCAACGGCATCCGCTGTCTGGCGAAATTTGTCGCCGAGTTGGAGGGGAAAGCCGGAGAAGCGATCGCCTACCGCATCGACACCCCCGCCGGGGCGATCGCCCCCCAACTGTTATCGGACGGTCAGGTTAAGGTAGATATGGGACTGCCACACCTGCCGGCTGCGGAAATTCCCACGACCCTGGCCGGAGAGAATGGTAAGGTGGTGAATGTACCGCTGACCGTGGCGGGCCAGTCCTGGGACGTGACCTGTGTCAGCATGGGAAATCCCCACTGCATCACCTTCGTTGAGGATGCAGACGCCGTTCCCCTAGCCGAAATCGGGCCGCTGTTTGAACGCCATCCCGCCTTTCCCGAACGGACCAATACCGAATTTATTCAGGTGGTGCGACCGGACTATCTGAAAATGCGGGTTTGGGAGCGCGGCGCCGGGGCAACCTTGGCTTGCGGGACGGGTGCCTGCGCGTCCGTGGTGGCGGGAGTCCTGACGGGACGCTGCGATCGCCGCGCCACGGTGGAACTGCCGGGGGGATGTCTGGCGATCGAATGGTCAGCCGAGGACGGGCGACTTTATATGACCGGCCCGGCTCGGCACGTCTTTACGGGCCAACTGACCCTCCCGATTGCCGAAGACAACTAACATCAATTGAAGGATATTTCTATGGGTGGAGGCATTTATCTCGTTCAGGACGACGATCAACTGGTAGAGATGATGGAACAAGCCTACGACTCCGAAGATCAGCTTCAGGAGCTGCTGGAAGCTTATCCCAACTTACTCGCCGGGGATGAGATCGATCGCGCCACCCCGAGGCGGTGGCTGCTGATTTCTCGGGATGCGATCGTTCCTCCGGAGGAAGAAGGGGGCGCCCGGTGGTCCCTCGACCACCTGTTCATCGACCAGGATGCCATCCCCACCCTGGTGGAAATTCGCCGCACCCGCAACGCGGACGTCCGCCAAAAGGCGATCGGCCTGATGCTCGACTACGCCGCCAACGTCAACCTCTACTGGCCCATCGAATCCACCATCGCCCAATTTGAAGCCAACTGCCGCGACTCCGGCCGCGACCCCGAACAGGTGTTTGAAGAATTTCTCGGGCCGAATGCCAACGAAGAGCGGTTCTGGCAAAAGGTGAAAACCAACCTGCAGGCTGGAAAAATCCGCCTGATTTTTGTCGCCGACGAAATTTCTCCCCCCCTGCGACGGGTGGTCGAATTTCTCAACGAACAGACCGACCCCGGGGAAGTTTGGGCAGTGGAAATCAAGCAATACGTCAGTCAGGACGGCTTGCGAACCCTGGTTCCCCGGGTGATCGGCCAGACCGCCGAAGCCCAGCAGAAAAAATCCAGCGCTACGGGAGAACGGCGACGCTGGGACGAAGATTCGTTCTTTGACGAATTGCGAATCCGGCGGGGAAATGACGAGGCCGAACTCGCCCAAGAAATTCACTCCTGGGCTAAACATCAACAGCCGGAAGTTGAAATTCAATGGGGAACCGGAGATATTTACGGCGGCTTTTCGGCTTTTTTGCATCAAAAAGGCAAGAAACCTCACAAGTTATTCGGTATTGATATTTCCGGCCGCCTGGAAATTTCCTCCAACAAATATGCCTCTCAATCGCCCTTCGACCGTGATGAAAAGTGGTCGGAACTCCGCAATAAATTCAGTTCTATCGGGCTGTCTCTGCCCGTCGAACCGACGGAGTATCGGGCGCTGACGTTGCGCCTGTCCACCCTGCAAGATGACCTCGCCCTTCAGCAGGTTTTGGAAACCTTCGATTGGGTGATCAAGGAAATTCAAACCGCCTGAACTTCTTCAAAAAAGCTGTCAGCTTCTTAACCGATCGCCCCTTCCCCCCCCGACTCCTAACTCCCTCCCCCACTTTTCAATGACCATCTACTTTTACACCGCCCAGGGTTCCTACGGCTGTTTCTCCAATTTTTCCTCCCACGGGTTTGAATTGGGCGATCGCTGGTGGCCGACGGTGGAACATTATTTTCAAGCCCAGAAATTCGCCGGAACCCACCACGAAGATTTGATTCAGCGGGTGAAAACCCCCAAAGATGCCGCCCGACTGGGACGCGATCGCAAACGCCCCCTGCGCCCCGACTGGAACCGAGTCAAAGATGAAATCATGGGGCGAGGGGTACTGAAAAAGTTTGAAACCCACGCCGACATCCGGGAGATTTTGCTTTCGACTTTGGACGAAGAATTGGTCGAGAATTCCCCCGTGGATTATTACTGGGGGTGTGGCGCAGACGGTAGCGGTTTCAACAAAATGGGAGAAATTTTGATGTCGGTGCGATCGCAACTCCGTAACTCGGTTGAAACTCAATAATTGCGGATTTCATCACAAAAGCCAGGGGGAAGGCAGATATTTTTGGGTCAATTATTCGGGATTTGATATGAGTGAAATTGTGGGCGCTGACTTACAATAAATAGAATGGGTCTCCATTCAGAACGCTCTTATCATGATTAATTTGCCCTCACAATTCGATCAGAATGTCCGAGCCGCCATTTTACTCGATCCCATCTGTGTTTCTCCCCAAACTCCTCTGGCAGAAGCGCTCCCACTCATGAATGGCATCATAGAATGTCCGATCGCGGATAAAATTCACAAGTCCCGGGATAGAGATCGCGGAGAATTGACCAGTCCCAGTCAGACCGACTTCCATCAAATGGCCGGCTGTATTTTAATCGTCGAAGCGGGACAACTGCGGGGAATTCTCACCGAGCGGGATATCGTGCGCCTATCGGTCGGCGAAATGAACTTAGAAAAAATCGCGATCGGCACGGTGATGACCACCCCCGTTTTTAGTTTGCCAGAAGAGGAAGTGACCGATTTATTTGTCGTTTATAACCTGATGCGACGACACCAGATCCGCCACCTTCCCATCGTCGATACAGAGGGAACTTTAAAAGGCTTGATCACCATTTCCAGCCTACGGCGCAATCTCAGTAAAAGTTATTTCCTCCGCTTTCGCCAAGTCGGAGAAATTATGACATCTCAGGTTGTCACAGTTCTACCCACGGATTCCGTGGAAGCGGCAGTGCAGCGTCTGGCGGCCTACGAAATCAGTTGTGTGGTGGTGGTACGGCCCCACGTCCCAGTTGAGGATTTCCGACAACCGCTCTCATTCAATCGGTCCATTCAGTGTCCGATTGGAATTGTCACGGAGAGGGATATTTTACAGTCGATCGCACCGTGGATATTCTCAAACGAACGGGTTTAGCTCCCCAACTTTTGAAGTTAGAATTGACCGAAAGTGTGTTGGTGGATAACCTCAGCATTGCCGCCGAACAGTTCAAGCGGTTGCAAGCCGAACAGATTCAAATTGCGATCGACGACTTCGGGACGGGCTACGCTTCCCTATCTTACCTGCAATATTTTTCCTTTGACATTTTAAAAATCGACCGCTCTTTTATTGCGAGTATTGACCAAAACCTCAAAAATCAGGCGATCGTCGTCTCGATTTTGCGTCTCGCTCAACAGTTGAATTTTCAGATTATTGCCGAAGGCGTAGAAACGGCGGCAGAACGGGATTTTTTAGTCGAAAAAAAATGTCACTGCATCCAAGGCTTCGGGTTTTGTCCTCCCCTGGAGGTGACAGAGTTCCCCGAGTTTGTCAGGCGATATTGCCGGGGCTAAATTGCCGGCAGTGCCGGCCGAGAAAAAGGGGAGGGATGGTAGCGCGATCGCAACGGGGCGAATCCGTCGAAAAAATTGCCTTCAATCATCAAAACTGGGAAACGCGGACTGCGCCAACACTGCGATCGCGATCGAATAAAAATCTCGGTTTCAGCAAGACCTTAAATAACAGCCACAGTGACCGCAATTCCCCCGGACTTTCCAAGTGTTGCCACTGTCCGGGACGGCAAAATAACATCTCCACCAATTTCCGATGTTGGGGAACCGTCACCCCCTCAAATGTCACTCGCAGGGTCGGAAATTCGCCCGAGGAGTTGTAATGAGTGATTTGCCCTTGGAGCGACAATTTTTCATCCAAAATTTTCAGATTTACGGACATCGGTGAAATCGGATAAAGCGTCGATTTGGCGTGTTTTTGGGTGTGCCGATCGCCAACTAAAAACTCGTTTAAATTTTGAGTCAAAGCAACTTCCATTCCCACCTCAGAAATAGAAGTAGTCACCCCCCAAACGGGCATTTTTTGTCCGTCAACTTTGAGCTTCACGACCCGTCGCAGTCCGAACCATTCGTAGCTGTCCGGTTTCGGGATATCGATCAAAATCAACAACGTGACCGCCAGAATAATGAGGTTGTAAATACTCCAAATAAATCCCAGTCCGAACCCATCCGCCATGTTTGACCATCGATTTAAATTTAAAACCAAGCCGATCAAGGTAACTAAAAACAGCAAGATGATCGGCAGTCCCAATTTCCATGAAAATTGAAAATTGTCTTTTTTTGTCCCCTTTTTAGTAACTTTAAACCCGCCATCAAAGGGGTTGATCATGACTTTTAATATCGTAAATGTCAGTGGAAAACAGGCAAAAAAAGCGTAAATCTCGGACAAAAACGCCGACCGCGATCGCCCGTTAAGCCAAGCAAATACGAGGAGGGAAACAAAATAATAAGGAACGAAAAAGTACAGCAATTCCTGGATATCTGTACGGATCGGCACGACACCCAAAAAGGCATAAACCAAAGGCATAAAAACCAGAAAAACTCGAGAAATACTCGTAAACCAATACAGCAACCCTTCCAAATGTGCCAACCGCTGGATGAAACTCAAACCCGGGATGCTGAGGGGATTTGAATCGATAAAAAATGCTTGCAAAGTTCCCTGGGCCCACCGCATCCGTTGATTTAAATGTTCGGCGATCGTTTCCGCCGCCAATCCCGCACTCAATTTCTCATTCAAATAAACCATTTTGTAGCCCCTGGCAGACAGGCGAATACCGGTAAAGTAATCTTCGCTAATAGATTCGGTGACGAAACCGCCGACACTTTCCAAAGCGATGCGTCTGACGACAAAAGAAGTTCCCGCACAGATGACACTCCCCGCCCCATCTTTGAAGGGCTGAATTTGTCGGTAGAAGACTTCTTCTTCCGGGGGAATGACATTTTCCAATCCCAAATTTCTGGCGATCGGATCGGGGTTGTAAAAACTTTGGGGAGTTTGGACTAAGGCAGTATTTTTATCTTTAAAAAAACCGACGGTACGATTTAAAAAATTTTTGGTCGGGATAAAATCGGCATCAAAAACGGCGATCAATTCGCCCTCGGTGAATTCTAGGGCATGATTGAGATTGCCGGCTTTGGCGGCGAAATTATTGGGGCGAGTCAGATAATGACATCCCAATTCTGCGGCTAATTTTTGCACTTCCGGCCGGCGGGTATCGTCCAACAGGTAGACTTTTTTGTGAGGGTAATCTAATGCCTGACACCCGATGACCGTCCGGCGGAGGATGAATGACGGTTCGTCGTAGGTGGGGATCAAAATATCGACGGTGGGCGAAAATTTTCCGGCGATCACCTCCCGTTCTATGCAGTCGGCTTCGGCGTTGCGTTCTGGGGTTTTGAGTAAGAGATAGAGTTGAATGCTGCCGATGACCAAAATATAGATTTCTACAAATAGTAAACCGAGGCTGAAGATGCCGTTGAGGGGATCGCCGACGTTGAGGGTAGACACCGATCGCCACAGCAGATATCGGATCGTCAACGCCAGCAAAATTCCCACCACGATCGCCCGCGATACCGGTGTCGGTTTCGGGCAGATTTTCGTCACCGCAAAAGCGATCGCCGCCAACACCACCGTCGGCATCCACAGATATTTTCGGGGAATATCCGGCAATTTCAGCCACGCCGGCGGGTGTTGCTGGCCCAGGTGCACTCGAGTGAAAAAGTGCGCGATCGTCTCCTCCCCGGAGAACCATCCGAAGGCGATCGCGATCAAACAAGCGATCGCCGCCAAAATCACCAGCGTAGCCGTTTGGGGACGTTTGATTTTCGGTAAAAAAGGCGGTTTTAACAGTTGACTGGTAAACCTGGATGTCATCACATCACTCCAACATGAATTTGAGCAGGAAAGGTAAAAAGTCGTTTTTTTCCACAGCGATTTTGCCAACGGGTTGATCGTATTGTTACATTATTTAACAAATTCCGAAAAATTGCAGGATTGAGTGATGCAAGTTGGGGGACAGACATCCGCAACACATCGACCTTCTAACAGTCAACTCCCGATCTCTGAATTTCCGGCAAGAGCGGTCTGAAATTGGGCTGAGAATTGGCGGCGACATCGCCCGTCCGATTTTCGGAGCGCGATACGGCAACCTGAAACGATCGCAAGTATCGCGCACTGCTACAAAAAAAACGGGCAGACCATCAATGTCTGCCCTCAACCTCAATTTGAAAAAAATGGTCGCCCAACCCGTCAATTCTCCTTCGGGCTGGCCGCTTGAGTTTTCCATTTGGCGATCGCCGTCTGGGCCGGTTGGTAAGCCGGCGTCCCCGGCGGGATCAAAAGCGCCGCCTGAACCGCCGTATCGAACTGTTTGTCATTGGCCCGGGACTGAGCCAGCTTCCAAATTTCGCCGCTCCACCGTGCGATCGCCTCCTGAGCCTCCCCGTAGCCCGGTTCCGCCGGCTGAATTTCAGACACCGCACTGATGGCGTTGCTGTAAGTCGAAGCCTGACCCGCCTTAATTTGAGAGCGAGCCGCTGCGATTTTCTCCCGGTTCCCCTGCAACTGTTCCACTTCCCGGTTCCACTTCTGAATTTGCAGTTGGGCTTCCTCATAAATGGGGCGCTTAATTTCCGGGATCAGCCTCGCCGCCGCCACCGCTTCCTCCACATTACCCGTCGCGGCCCGCCCCTCGGCGATATCCAAGATCATCCAACTCCACCGCTCGATCGCCAACTGCGCTTCCGGATAGCCCAGATCGTCCTCCGGAATTTGACCGGCTCGGGCGATCGCCTGACTGAGACTCGAAGCCGAAGTATCTTGCAGGAGAACTTGAGCCGTCTGCAGCGTCTCCCCCGAAGTTGCAGTCGGTTCTTCCGGGGTAGCGGGGGGAGGCGGCGGCGAGGCGACATTCCCCTCGGGAGTTCCTTCCGTCGCGGGTTCGGAAACTTCCGTCTCCCGCTCTTCCGATAACTCGGCAGGGGGGAGGGGGAGTGTCGCCGTCGGTTGCGACCCCACGAAGAGCGAGCGATTCGTGAAAAAGACACCCAATAACAGCAGCAGTGCCGTCACGCCACTCCAAAGAATCAGTTGTTGAAAAAATGATCGATCCGACATAATTTCTTCCATAGGCTGTTGATTGGTCGGCGAATTGCCTCGCCCTGCATCCGGTCGGTCGCCAGCCGTCCCCCGAGTCGGTGGGATGGGAGGCGGCGACGTCGCCCCTTCCTCCCCATCCACCGCTTTCAGTGGCGGGGAGAGTTTCAAACCCGAAAGGGAACCCGGAGGAATGCCATTTTGTTTGGGCGCGAACTCCGGGCCAGCCGCCGAATTGCCGTTGCGAGTCCCCGCCGTCGCGGTCGCTTTTGCCCGTTCCGGCTGCAGTTGAAACTCGCCCAATTCGGTTGGTTCCCCGACAAATACCGGATTTTGCGGCGGTCGCAGGTGCTGCTCCGTCAATTCCGGGAGGCGATCGCTCAAAAACGACTTCAGATCCGCCAACGTTTTACACCGTCCCGATTTTAACCCCTCCAAGAGCGCCGCCGTAAAAAAGCCCTGGCGCAGAGACGACGTTTCCCGGGACACTTGGTCGGGGCGGCAGGAGAGTACGGTGGGAATCCCCATTTCTTCCGACAGGGCGAGTGTCTCCGTGCCGACGGGATCTCCGGCTCGGATACCCTGGCTGCGGTTGATATCCAACAACAGGAGGCGGTGACGTGCCGGGGCCTTGGCCAGCAACTCGAACAGCGATCGCACCGGGATTCCCGTCTCTTCCACCTTCAACCCGTTGCCGTCGATGGGGAGCAGGTAATCCCGGCCCTCGTGGTGGACACCGTAACCGCTGAAAAAGCAGCAGAGCGTATCTTCCGGTTCCAGGTGTTCCAGACAGATACTCTCGAACCAGTCCAAAATATTTTCCCGGTTGGGATCGGTCGGCATCTCCGAGCGATCCGGGGAAGTATCCGTGATCAGCAGGCAGTTGTCCGCCGTAAATCCCGCCTCTTCAACCCAGAATTGATAAACCGTCTCCGCATCCCTTTGGGCGTAACTCAAAGGTTGCAGGAATTGATATTGATTAATTCCGATCGCGATACAAGCGTGATGTTTCATAAATTTTTTATTTTGGGAGCCCGCCCCCCTCTCGAAGGTGGGGGTCGGGAGGACAAAGCGCAAATGTTCGGTTGGGCATCCGGGATTCCCCGGGCGAGCAGGCTTCAGCCGGGGCGAATGTTGACGGGCCGTCCCCGCGCCAGACACCTCCTTTCCCGGAACCAGGCCATTGAGTCGCCGACCTCCGAGGTGCGATCAGTGTCCTTGGCGGAGCGGTGCGCTTGGCCGGTCGGACGCCGGGGTGGAACCTGCCAAAACAATAACACATTCATTTTCCCCTCAAAAACCCTTCCGAACCACCGTCCTCCGCCTCATTTCAGGGCGCGATCGCCACAGATGAGAACCCCGGCGGGGCACATTGTAAACAAATTGAGATGTATCTGCCCCTGTAAATCGAGTTAAATTAGTAAAGAGGGGTGTGTGAGTTGCATGAGTGCGAACAACACCGGGAAGCCCGAGGGAATCAATGTTCGGATGTCAAATCCTTTGGCGCTCTTTGAGATGGAAACCCACCCGCAATTGTCGATTTTTACCCCGCTCGGCTGGAGCTTCCCATACCTCAACCCGCGGCCTGTAGGCATTCCCACCGGTCAACTCCTCGACGACGATCGCGCCCGGATGTGAACGGAGTCGAGCTTCCCGCGATCCCCGACCGGATGCCCTCAGACCGGACTATCATTTTGACCCACCCGCATTGAAAAGGAGTATTGTACGGATGGCTTCAACTTCCCAAGCTCAACCTCCGGCTCGGATGCAGTCCCTGCTCAAACGGACGAATCCTAAAGCCCACAACCACTACCGATTTCAAGATTTTTTCAGCCTCGAACCGAATCAGGGTGCGATCGCCGACTGGAACTCCTCCCGCAACATCCTGACGAGCGAAGACTTCATCATCGGTTTGGTGGAGGGGTTAGAAGAAGAAGTCGGCCCAGCCTCCTCCGTGATCATGTACACCATCGGACAGCAGTGGGGACTCGAAGATGCCGCCTTTTTCCAAAAGTGGTTCGAGCAGGAATTTGGGCGCAGCATCCGCAAATCCAACTTGATGTTCCTGTTGGAAACCTGGTGGTGGCCCTTCACCGCCCAGGGATGGGGACGTTGGGAAGTGGACATGAGCGATCGCAAACACGGCTGCATCTTTATCAATCTATTCGACTCGGCCGTCGCCCGCAGCCTCGGCGACGTCGGCAAACCCGTCTGCCACATCTACGCCGGTCTGTTCTCCGGATTTTTCAGTACCCTCGTCAACAAATCTCTGAGCTGCATCGAACTGCAATGCTATTCGATGGGGGAAACCTACTGTAAATTCCTGCTCGGCAATCCCGACCGCATCGACGCAGCCGCCTTCTGGCTCAACGAGGGAGCGACAGCCCGAGACATTCAACGGAAATTGCAAGAGGGAGGGCGCACATCATGAACGCTCAGGCAACACCCAGCGGGGAGAAGGATTCCGACTGGTTATGTCTTTCCGTCCAGGACTTTTTCGGCAGTTTAAATTGGCAGGGAACCCCCCAGAGCCAGACGACCAACGGCCACCGCCGGGATGCCGTCAAATCCTTGACCCAAACGGTGGGCGAGTTTTTCCAGACCTTCATTTGGGAAGGAACCCCCGAAGTCGGACAGCTTCCGAGCCACTCAGGAGCCGCCCCAGCTCAAACTCCCCCCGAAGAAGATGACGTCACCATCGAAGACCTCGTGAATTTGTTCTGACGTCGGACGAAACCGTGACCGCCAGAGTCGGGGGCGGGTCGTCCCCGTCCGAAATCGACAATTGCAAGGAAAATGTCATGCAATCAGATGTCAACAGCCTCTTAGTGCAGGCAGAAAATCGCTATCTCAAATCGGAAGAACTGCAGGAATTTAAACGCCAAGCCTCGACAATGGCGCAGCGGCTCAAGATCTACGAATTTTTACGCGATCGCGAAGCCGCCATCTTTGAACCCATTCTCAAACACCTGCAGGCCGACATCCCCGAAGAGCGACAGGCGCTCCTCGAACCCTCCCTGCAGCGGTGGATTCTGATCCTGCGCCACTGCGCGATGGCGATGCTGCTCGACGATATGGAATACCTGGAAAACAATCTCCTCGGGTGGCTCAAAGGTCTGGTCGCCACCCACCACAGCCAAGACATCGAAACCCAAATTTATCAACTGTTACTGGCTCGCCTGCAAGAACTGCTCTCCCCCAAAGCCATCAAGTACCTGCAACCGAGTTTAGACCGGGCGAAAGACACCTTGCTCGGAGACTGACCTCAGAAGCGATCAATGCGCTTCGCGGAGCGACCGTTATCAAAAGAAGGTAAAACTGATGATAGAAATCGACGATTTACTCAGACAACCCCAACTCCCCGGCAACTACTTCGCCTTCAACGCCTACGTCCGGGGAGATCTCGAACTCGGCCTGCTGGAAAATCGGCGCGGCGATCGCCTCCTCGCCCTGCCCGACACCCTGATCCGAGCCATGTACAAAGGTTTGGAACAAGAAACAGGACTCGCCGCCCGCCTGGTTCTCTTCAACTGCGGCCGGTGGTGGGGCAAACATTTTTACGTTCGATTTTGCGAAGAAATTGGCGAATACTATCACAAACCCGTCGGCCAAATGGAAATGATAGAATTTCTCCAGTGCCTGCAACAATGTTGGAAAACCCACGGGTGGGGGACGTTGGACATGGATGCGGGCCACTCCCAACAGGGATTCCTGCTGATTCGCACCACCAACTCCCCTTTCATCGACCAAGCGCCCGAGGGGGAGCGGCCGGTCTGCCACCTCGAAGCGGGCTTGTTGAGTTCCTTTTTCAGCCAATTGACCGGCCGCGACCTCCACTGCGTCCAAACCACCTGCGAATCCTTGGGCGCCGATTGCAATTGCTTCATTCTCGGCCTGAGCGATCGCCTCAAGGTCGCAGAATCGATGGTCGATGCGGGTCAGGATCACGACACGATTTTCCGGCAACTTTGCCAACAAAAATCTGGATAGTCCGAGCCGACTCAGCCAGATTTACTTTCGACCGAACCTATGGATGCCACAGAACTGCTCAGTCGATATGCTTCAGGGGAAAGAAACTTCAAAGGAATCAGCCTGCGCGGAATTATCCTCGCCACCAACACCTATCCGGGAAATAGCATCTCCACCCTGGGGATAGGGGCGGCACAGCTCAACAACCGGGCGCAACTCATCGGTGCCGATTTCAGCGAAGCCGACCTCACCCAAGCTCATTTGAGTTTGGCTAATCTCAGCAAAGCGAATCTGAGCGGCGCGAACTTGAGTGGCGCGAATCTGAGCGGCGCGAGTCTCAACGGCGCCAACCTGCAGGGGGCGACTTTGAGCGGTGTCAATCTCGAATCCGCCCATCTCAACTGGGCTAATTTGACGAACGCCACCTTTATCAAAACGAACCTTCAAAAAGCCGACCTCAGTTCCGCCAATTTAACTCAAAGTAACCTGCGAGGAGCTCGCCTGGTCAGAGCCTATCTGATCAAAGCCGACCTTTCCCGGGCCGATTTGAGTCAAGCCGACCTCAGTTCTGCCAATCTCAAGGATGTCAACCTAACTCGGGCGAACCTCTCCGAGAGCAAAATCACCCGCGCCAACTTGGCCGGCGCCAACTTGACGGAAGCTGACCTCAGCGACGCCAACCTGATGAGAACCAACTTGCGGGGCGCCAACCTGACCGACACCTACCTGAATTCCGCATCCCTCATCGAAGCTGACTTACTCGCCTGCAACTTGACCCGCGCCAACCTCAGCAAAGCCAACTTGAGCAAAACCTATTTGCGAGATATCTGTCTCAACGGCGCCCATCTGACCAAGGTGAACTTCAGCGGGGCGGATCTCGGGGGCGTAGACTTGAGCAAAAAGTTGTTGACCGGCATCAACATGGCCGGAGCCTATTTGAGCGAGGCGACCCTCGTCGGTGCCCTGCTGATGGAGGCGAACCTCAGTTCCGCCAACCTCAGCGGCGCCAACCTCAAAGATGCTTGTCTGATCAATGCCGACCTGCGGGGGGCTTATCTCGAACGGGTCGATTTGAGCGCGGCGAACCTGACGGGAGCCAATTTGACCCGCGCCGACCTCCGCGAAGCCAATTTGCGCGACGCGATTTTAGCCCAGGTCGAACTCAAGGGCGCCCATTTGGCGGGCGCAACCCTCCCCAATGGGAAAGTCTACAAACCCTCGAAGAAATGAAAGTGAGGTCAAATTCCGGCTCCGAGTCCAAATATGGTGAAGCCAACCCGGTATTTTGTGTGGCGTTGAGTGTATCACAAAGTCGCCCTCGAAGCCTTGCCCTGAGCAAAGTCGAAGGGGCGAGGCTTTAGACCCAATTTTTGGGTAAAAAACCGGCTCCGACCTTATTTTGCGTCTTTCGTCCGGGCCATATATTCGTCCACCTGGAATTGGGTTTCTTTGAGTTGATTGATAATCGATCGCGTGATCAGTTTCCCCGTTTCGACGACCACATCGCCGGTGATGGGGTGCAGCAGTTCCTGCTCGGCCCGCCGCCCGATCAGACTTTCCATATCTTCGATCGCGTTGATATACATCCCGGAGGGCAGTTCGATGACGATGCCTTCCCCCAGGACGTGAGCTTGGCAAGCCAGACGGGAGGTTTTCTGGGCGGTGGTGATCACTTCCAGGGTTCTCTGTTCCCGTCGATTCACCGGAGATAAACTCTCCATTCCATCTTTGATATAAACGTGGCAAGTCGCGCACATCCCGCGACCGCCGCATTCTTTCAAAACGTGAAGTTCTTTGCTCAGGAGAGCCGAAAGGAGATTGGAGTTGGTTTGTACCTCCATCTCTTCGGCGATGGGTTCGAGTCGGATCACTTTGGCCATAATTGCGTTGAAATTTTTGGTTAGGGGGCGAGGTCAGTCAACCGAAGAGCGGATGACCTTCTCGAATTGATTCCGGACAAGCGGGGCGACCCGAAACGAGGGGGGTCAACAGGGGGAGGCATCGGGTTCTTTCACCCAGACGATATAGGCTTTGGGAGTTTGGGTAATGACGGTATCTTCGCCGAGGTTGCCGAGTTTTGCCGTGATTGCCAACGTTTTTTCGGCGGTCTGAACGGCTTTAAAAAAACTATAATATTCTTGGCCGACGCGGATGGCGGGGACGGGTCGTTCTAGGTCGGGGACACGAACGTGGCAGGGATGATATTGGCTCCTCGATTGTATGATTTTGGTAGAGGCCGGAAAATCAGACTTGAGATTGGGGTCGGACTGAATCGGAAATGACATGGCAGTTTTGTAAAACAGTTGAGTGCGATCGCTGCTGGAGGCGATTTCAATCTGGGTAAATCTATTTTAATCCGATTGGGAGGGTTATAAACTGGCGTAATGCGGCGTTCTAAATACCGAATTTTGGGATGGGTCGGACAGGGGCAGTACGGCCAGGTCTACTGCGGTTCGGATCGCAAGACGGGTCAACTCGTCGCCCTCAAGGAACTGAGCCACCGGCGATCGCCGACCAGCCAGTTTCTCCAGGAACTTTGGTATATCATCAGCCTGCAGCATCCCAACATCGCCGCCTGTCTCGGTTTGGAACACATCGAAACCGGGCGCTATCTGGTGATGGACTACTGCGAGGGAGGAACCCTGCGCCGCCCCCTCGAAGGCGATCGCTCCCTCCGACTCCTCGAAAGTTTGCAGATCGTCGCAGATGTCTTGAAAGGCTTGGACTACGCCCACCAACGGGGTGTGATCCACTGCGATATCAAACCCGAAAATATCTTGCTGACCGCCCGAGGTCCGACGTGGCAGCCCAAACTCACGGATTTTGGCATCGCCCGCCGCCTGCCCGCATCCGGCGACGGCAACCGTGCGATTGCCAACCAACCCACCGGTGGCTCCCCCGCCTATATGGCCCCAGAGCGGTTCTACGGACTCTATTCCCCCCAATCGGATCTTTATGCCGTCGGCGTCGTCTTGTACGAGTTGCTCGTCGGGGACCGCCCCTTCCACGGCATCTTTAACGAATTGATGTCGGCCCATATGAACCACCGCATCGAGCTACCCGCCTTTTTGCCCGAGTCCCTCCAAAAGCCGATCAAAAAATCCCTAGAAAAATTGCCCGCCCGCCGCTTCCCCACCGCTGGGGCGATGGCTCAAGCCCTGGCCGAAGCGATCGCCGATCCGGAAGTTCGGGCGATCGGCGATCGTCTGGTTCCCTGGATACCCGACGATTCCGAAACCGAATCCCCACCCCCAGACGACGACCCAACTTCCCCGAGGGTAACATCCGGCATTCTGAAACTGAAATCCTTCCCCCAAAATCCAGAAACCCCCGACGCAGATGATTCCCCAATCCCGCCCACCGAAGCCCCACCCCTGCTCGTTTCCAGCCCGGGCTACCTTTACCGCGCCATCGGTCCGAACGTAGCCATCCGATCCGATCAAACCATTTCTCCTTCCCAATTTTCCCTACCCGAACCCGTCCTGGCTTTGTATCCCCTGGACGAAGGATGTTGTATTTTGACCCGCCACCATTTATATCGCTGGCACCCCGACTCCCCCCACATACGACCCCTGCTCGACTTCAGAACCGTCGGAAAACGCTCCCGCCCCCCCCTAGACCCCCCGCCGGAACCCCGACCCGAAACCGTCGCGATCGCCCCGAACCGTCACTATTTCGCCCTCGCCCTCCGCTTTCAACTGCGCTTCTACCCCCCCATCGACCGCCTCCGGGATGAAACAACCTCCCCACTCCCCCCCAAACCTCTCAAAATTCTCTCGGTATCCACCGAAAAACTGCCCAAATTGACCTTTCTCGATCGCCGACACCTCCTCGCTACCTGGTCAAATTCCCCAGCCCAACCTCCGAAAACCCTCTTTCAAATCTACAGTCGCCGCGGCATCCGCATGGGACAGCTCAAATTGCCCATCTCCGTCAACCGGGTATTGGCGACCCCCCGACCCCACACGATACTCGCCCTCTCCAAGGATTCCCCCTCCCTCCTTTACCAAATTCATCTCAAACCCCTCCATTTGATTCGAGTCTTTCTGGAATCCCCCCCCACCTGTTTTTTTGTTGCAGACTGGGGATATGGTTGGGCCGATGCAGATGGCAATCTCCGGATCGTCAATTGGGACGGTCGCCGGATCGGTGAGTTTCACACCTCCCCAGTCCCCTCCTGCATCGCACCTTGGGGAAAAACGGGATTGGCGATCGTTACCAATCCCCCGACTTGGGACTCTATCCAGATCCTCGATCACCTTGACTTCTGCCTCGACCCCTGACATCTCCAAATCAGGTGTAGGGTGTAGGCAGGGATAAGGGGTCAATTTTCCCAGGACTCGAAGAGATCCACCCCGATGTTTTCGGATCGACGAATCCGGATTTGATATCACTCCTTACTATCGGAACAGAATTTCCTTTGGAGGCATTCCGAATATGTACGATACCCCCGAGAGAACCCTCGGCGAACCTTCCCCAACTCCAGCCGAAGCCCCCCAACCCCTCTCATTTTTCAACGCCGAAGGGTTCAATCAAACCTTGCTCAAACTTCCGGGAGCCCGTACTCTGCTCTCGAAACCCGAAGACCAGGTATCTCCGGCCTTGACGGACAGCCTGGAAAAATTGGTCGAATTAATCGCCAATTTGCGATCGCCCGGTGGCGGCCTCCCCTCCGACCCCCCCCAAACCCCAGCACATCTGCTCCCCTACGTCACTGAAGAAATGGGAGATATCCTGAATGCGTTGGAGGACGAAAAATCCCGCCCACAGCCGGCCCCCCCTAGACCCCCCTCTGAAATTATCCCTTTAAATGACCTGCTGCCCCTGTTGTTGTGGCATCTAGCCCGCAGTGCCGAAGATACGCTCCGGCTCCTCACGGGGATTGAAGCAAAAGTCACTTCGGCTGACGGCACTTGGAACCGGGGCATCCTGCGACTGATCGCGGCTCTGACGTTGAAAACGCCCCAAACCCAGTATCAGATCGACATTGCGACCCGCCATCCTCCTCAATTTAACCTGCCCGCCTCGGGAAAAGTTCAGTCGGTCGATTGTCGATGTTGCCAATATCCCATCGACACCCAATCGTTACTCGAACGACTCCAAAATACCATCGACAAGCGATGTCCGGCGATCGCCGAATTGCCATCTCAGCCCGTTACCCTTCTGTGGCCCGGACAAAATTGGCAAGTCGGCCAACTGTCTTTGATATTGGGATTGGAATTCCTGGCGAGTTCCCCCTCGTTTGACGATACCTTCGAGTCATCCCCGCTAGAAATGATAGATACCTCGCCTCAACTCGCGCCGATGGCTCTCCTGTCGAGCCAACTCAAGCTCACGGATACGGTAGTTTTGAGTCGCTACATCCGAGAATCGATCCGCCAACAACTGGCGATGCCCCTGAAACAATTATTTTTGGGGAAACATGAATCTTTATCTGAAATCTCCGTTGAGGCTTTGAATCGGTTTTTGCTCCCAGCCGCTTGGGATTTCGCTGGACGAGTCTATTCTGGGTTGCCGGCTCCTGCCACCCCCTGGAACCCCCCACAGCTCAATTTGGGTCGGTTGACCTCGAAACTGTTGTGGCACATGGTTCAGAGCGATCGCGCCATCGCGCGACTCATCGGTGGCATTTCCGCCCGAGTCCTGCAACCTGGACACCGATGGGAACGGGGCACCGTGCGGTTGGTGGCTATTTTGAACGCCGATTTTACCGGATCTCACTGGGAAATTGACATCACCACCCGTGAAGACCCCCAACTGACGGCGGATTGGTTGGCTGAAGATGCTGTCATCGATTGGGAAAATGGCAGAAGGATCACGCCCGCCGGCAAAGCTGATCGCCCTCCGAGATACCAGGAGAGCGGTTTCGCACTGGTGGAAATTGGAGAGCAATTTCGGAAGGTATCCCCTGAATTGGGGATCTGGATGGATGGGGTGGAAGTGGATTGGGTTGAACCGACGGCGGGCGAACGACAGTGGCGACGCGCTTCTGAGACGCGATCGGGATTGGTTCAACTCGTCCTCGGCTTAGAATGGGTGCCGACCTCCGGGTGTCGGGTGTAGGGTGTAGGGAAAGTCAAACATTCCCGTCTCCCCGTCTCCCCGTCTCCCCTTCCCGATTCCCTTCACGACATCTTGAATATCAGTGAGGATCGTGTTTGATGTATGTCTATGCTTTTTTAAAGACTCCCCGAGTTCCGCTGAAATTGCCCCGAGGAATTGAGAATCCGGTAGATTTGCTGAAAACGGACGATCTATCTGCATTGGTTGAGCCGAACTTGGGGGCAGACAATTTGCCCCAAACCGACGATGAAGAATTGATGCGGGCCGTTTTGGCTCACGATCGCGTCCTCCGCGAACTATTTGAGCAAACGACGGTCCTGCCGCTGCGGTTTGGCACCTGCTTTCCCTCGGAAGCCCGGTTGTTGGAACATATGGCTTCCGAACGCGATCGCTATTCCCGTCAGTTAGAGCAATTGGGGGGTCGGGCTGAATATTTGCTGCGAGGGGTCCCCCGAGACTTTAGCCCCCAGGAGCCCCCGACGGAGCCGGAACCGACCACAGGGCGGGCCTACTTTTTGGAAAAAAAGCGCCGACACCAACGGCAACTCGATGGCCAACGGCGACAAACCCGGGAGTGGGAACAATTTCTAGATGCGATCGGCTACGCATACCCCAACTGGATTCATGCCCAACCCCAAGGTGGGACGGAACGCATTTATATTCTGATCGACCGCGATCGTGAATCTGCCCTGATCGAGTGGTTGCATCAACAGCAACAGAATACGAGAGCCTGGGATCTCAATCTCAGCCGAGCCCTCCCCCCCTACCATTTCTTATAAGTTGTTGGGCTTGAGTCCTTCCCGACTCCTCCACCCTTACCCCCAGATATTATTTATAGCAACGAGCGCTGGCGTGGTTACACGCCGGGAATGATCAATCTCCCTACGACCGACGACCGACGACCGACTCCCTTTTATAGGTTTTGTAACTATACGAGCGCGCACTGCTATATGTCGCGATCGCCCCTCGGGTCGCCGGTCAAACCCACCCCCTCCGATCTACCCCATCCCCGGGGTCCCCTCTCAGCCTTCCGAGAGGTTCCCGCTCCGTCCTCTGAGGCATCATCCCCAAAAAGTCAAAAAAAAATCTGAGGCA
>JBNGCR010000067.1:0-25616 GCA_050045915.1 Limnospira sp. | reverse complement strand
GCGGAGGAAGAGAGAGGAGAGTGCTGTGGGAAATGAAGTGCTCGATTCTAGAAATGCGAGCTGTTAGACTGAGTTCAGCGGAAGTCAAAGAAAGCAAAGCGTATGCGCTGTTGGAGGGGTTGGGTAGTAAGGGTCAAAAAGCAACCGTCGAGAGATTGAATGAGTATCTTCAATATCGGGTCAGGGAACTGGCTGAGAAACAGGGGAAACGGCAAACGCCGCGCATCATGGCCGACCCGATTGAAAAGTCTCACTTGATTTTAATGCCGAAATATGCAACGAAAATCGATATTTCAACGCTCAAAAATGACGCTTATAAAGCTCAAATTAACAAATATTTTAAACGGGCGGAACGGCACCTGACACGGATGCCAGGTAGGTTCTGGGTTCAAGAATCATCGAACCGCTGCATCGCCACTTGGGGGTCGTAGCAGTTGGCTTTGACGAACTTCTCTGCGACCCGCCTTGAAATGAATTTCAAGGCTCATAGCAAAAGTCCACTCAAGTGGACTCGGTTGGAGTAATTGTGTCTTAATATCAGATCCGGTTATCCCCTCCTTCAACCTCCCCAATCATCTTTAGATGATTTGAGCTGTTAGCTTGGGAATTGATTCCCAAGCAGTCCGGATATCCAACCCGTTTTTTTCCGGGCATTCAACCGGATTGATATTAGAAACCGGGTTTTTACCAAAATTTTGGATGGGAACCGAAGCACTCTCTAAAAAACCCGGTTTCTTCACTGCTACATTTTGAGTTTTTGTAGGTTGGGTGGCAACAGTGAAACCCAACACCCAAGTATTAATCTGTTGGGTTTCGTTCCTCAACCCAACCTACTGGACTAGACCGACACACCTTAAACGGTGGGTTACGGCGGATTTATAGATGGCTTTCAAAGCATAGGTTTCAGCCGCCTAACCCACCCTACGCGAAAGCTAACATCGTCCTCATCTTAATGGTAATAGTTCTTCTTCTTTCACCAGCGCCGCTGCATAAGCGATCGCCGCCCGCACGTTTAATTCCGTCAAGCGATCGCTTTTTATTTGACTCCCACAAAAGCGATGTTGACTTTAAATCAAAGCCTCATAGTCGCTATGAGAACCAATCCAAAACCAGTAATAATCCTCTCCTTTCTTCAAGGCTAAAGCGCGATAGTTGTAAGAATCCCAAAAATCAAGAGTCGTGAAAGATTTCATCCAGAGGTTTAATGCGATTTGCTTCAATATCTGCGTTGACTTTTTGCAACAGTCTGTCTAATTTACCAGAACTCGCATCCGCTGCCATTTATTGGTCCCAGCGATCGCTCAGGTAGGTTTGCAACCAATCGGAAAGCTGACGCATTTCTGCCTCGGGTAAATCCGCGATCGCCGTTTTAATCTCTGTAAGCCTATTCATAGTCATTCTTATTCTTTTTTTAAGTTTGTTGCGGGATAAAATCAAATTATTTTATAGTAGCAGCCTTTTGATAAATTTGTCAAGATTGACGTTTGGAAGGGCAGTTAATTGGCAAAAGTGATCGCTCTCTTATTTCCCAAAAGGCGATCGCTGGCTGAAGCGTTGCAATGTCCGATGTCAGTGCGCTGCGCGATCGCACTCAACTCCATCAAAATAGACCTTATATGTCGGCACATTTTCCCATTGTAAAAATGGTACCCCGAACTGTTGTGAAAGTCAACCTTTCTCTTTCACTTTCCACACCCTAATTTTCTCCCGCGACCACGCACCACTCATAGAGCTCGTAGGTGACGCAGTTGTTGGCGACGAGGGGATCGGCGGCGACGATCGCTTTTGCGGCTTCTATCGATTCGGCTTCAAAGATCAACATTCCTCCCCCCCGCCGTTGCCAATAGCCGCTTCTGGCCCGGTGTCCTTTGGCGGCCAGTTCGTTGACATAGGCGACGTGGGCCCGAACGTATCGGTCGAAGACCGATTTTTCGACGATTCCAGTTTCAATTTTGGCAAACCAAGGCATGATCGGCGCGATCGCTAATTTAATCTAAAGTTTGGATGGTCAACACTTGGGGCGGCGTGGCATCTGGGGGATAGAGAAACTCGAACTCCACCCGCCGCCGCGTCCGCGGCTCGATTTCCAATTTTATCAGGGGTTCGCCCTGCTGTCCCCGCTTTTGGACGAGGTGAAAATAGCGATTTTGCATCTCTCCCCCGGCGTCGGCGTAGCGGAAACGCACCGTCCCCCGGAAAAAGACCGCGTTGGGGAGTTCGTCGAAAAATTGCAGGCCGCCGGAGAGTGCGTCGGTTTTGAGGGGGGTTTCCAGGGTCAATACCACGGTTTTGGGCGTGTCGGTGGGGTTGTAGAGGGGGAGATCGAGGGCGTAGCGGATGCCATAATTGCCGTGGGCGCGGTAGGCGGTGTCAGAATAGCGGACAGCTAAAGGTGCACTTTGGATTTGGTCGGTGCCGAGTTGTCCGCCGGGGAGGGAACTGAGGACGTAGGAAATGGCGGCACCGGGTTGGGGAATTTCGAGTTCAGGGATTTCGGCTTTCCAGGTTGAACCGAGGGCGACTCCGGCCACTCGGCCGTATATAACGGTATCGGTTTCGGCGTCGGGGGGGGTAGGGGCGCGATCGCGGGGCGTGGCGAGTTCTCCCCGGTTCAACAGTTGAATCCAAGATTCCAAGGAAGGGGCGGATTCGCTCCCGTCGGGGTTTTGAACGGCATATTGGGCTAAACTGGCGACATAAACCGGGTCGCTACTTTCCAACTGCATCAGGAGCGATCGCCCGTTCAGGGGCGGTTCTAAGGGACGCACGGGGATGGGGGCGTTGAGCAACATCCGATACCCTCGCGGCGGTATCGTGATCGTTTCGGGAAATTCAGACCCTCGCTTGCCCCGCAAAATATCGGCCATCACCCGAGAGCCGGGGCCGGCGTACACCTCACCTGCATCATTGTCCGCGATCGGGGGCAATTCTACAAAAGGCGCATCCGGCTGACTCAAATAACTTGCCGCCGTCAATATCTCTAATGTCACGGGTTCCGTCCCCGGATTGTAAACCAAAATCCCCAAATATAATGTCCGCAAATCCCCCGGTTCGGCGGGTTTGGCGACGTGGTGGGCAAAAATATCGAATCGCCCCTCCAGGGGAAAATTGAGGTGGGCCGTCGGTTGGCGTTTCCCCCGGGGCGAAAAGGTAGACAGCAAAATCCCTTCGGATAGGACCAGTTCAGGGCTGTTGCTGTTAAAAACGGGGATGCGATCGAGTTCTCCGGGCAGGGGGCGGACGTCGCGGGGTTCGGTAATGACGGGGGATGGAACTTGGGCGAATAGGGCAGGAGGCGTAAACGGGGATAGAAACATGGACGAAAATTGATTCTGGATATCTGGATGATTATCAGATTTTTTTAGTCAAATAGTAAATTGTCTTCGATCAACCGGGCGATCAGGGCGGCTCGGGTATTGACACCCAATTTTCCGAACATCCGCCGCAGGTGGGTCGCCACCGTCCACGGACTGATTCCCAATTGTTTGCCGATGATTTTATTGGGCAAACCTTCGGCGATCAGTCGGGCGATTTCCTGCTCTCGGTTCGTGAGGTTGATGGCCGGATCTTCTGATTGGGGGCGGCGGCGCACCAAATAATAGCGATCGCCGTCAATCTCGGCATCAAAAATGACTTCATCGATCGCCTCATCGGTCTGTTTCCAAAGTTTTGCAGACATCGATGGTTGATTCTGATTCAGAATAGATTTCAACATCTCGTGAAATGTCATCGCCTGACTCCGGTTAATGGTTTTTTGAGTAGTCGTCACCCCGATTCAATGAACTTTATGATGGCAGAATATAGCGGTTATCGATTTGCTGCGATACGGTTCGATCCCCCTAAATCCCCCTTAATAAGGGGGACTTGAAGTTGAAATCTGTATCGCCAGGACTGGAAAATTGCTGTATCTGCTCTGTCATTAGCGTCGCCACTGTTCCAAAATATAAGAATAGAACCAGTCGAGATCGACCCGTCTCATCATTTGAATCCTCCGACCTCCGGGCTTTAACACGATGCGACCCTGACTTTCGCCACGAGTGATCACACCCGTTTCCAGGGCTTGTAATTCATAACGTTCGGGATCTGCTAAATATGCAGTTGCGAGTACGTCCCAGAAGTAATAATCTTGGGAAATGGCGATCGCGTAACACTGTCCAGCCAAATCAGAGAGGGGATACCGTCGCTGTCGGCCGAGTTGGCGAATCAAGTCGGAGGTGAGGGGGACAGTGTTGGTGATGTCGAGGGCACAGAGGACGACGGGAATCTGGGTTTCCCAAATTTGCGCGATCGCGAACGGGTCCCAGTAGGCATTCCACTCGGCTGAACCGTCTTGTCCGGGTTCCATGTCTTTGCCGACGTTCCCCGGTACGTTGAGAGCCCCTCCCATCCAGACAATCTTCTCGATATTCGATTCGATATCCGGAGCAATTTTCAGGGCTTCGGCCACGGTGGTCAGGGGGCCCGTGACCATGAGGGTGACGGGTTCCGCCGCGTTTCGGATCGCCTCGGCTAAAAATTCCTGTCCGGGTTCCGGGGCGAGGGGGGTGGCGATCGCATCCCGCTCATTTAAAATGGGCAGGTGATCGACGACGAAACAATCCCGCCGAAATCGCCCGGGAAAGGGATTCACGCCCCGAACCGTACTTTCGGCGACGGTGACATCAGTTTTCCCCATCAGGTCCAAAATCTTTCGGGTCGCACTCACTGCCGGTCCGATGTAGCAGTCGGCGGGTGTGACGACGACTCCCAACGGTTGCACCCCGTCCATCGTCATCAACAAAACGGTGGACAGGAAATCGTCAACGGCCCCGTCGTGGTCTAGGATTACCGGCGGTTTGGACATGGATAATTGAGAGGTTTCTGTTTGTCCTTGTTATTTTATAGGGAAAGAATGGGAGAATATGGAGGTCGGGGCGTTTCGGGAGGAGATTTCGTCCATGTCCGATCGGGGTCAGATGCCGTTACAAAAGAGCGATCGCCTGGGGAGGCTGGCGGCGCGATCGCTCGATACGTTAGAATCCCTGTTGCAGGACGGGGAAGTGCCGCTGCAGGAACGGACTGCGATCGGCCTGAAAATTCTGGAGTTAGCGGGGGAAAGTCCGCCACCATCTCCCCAAAAAGATTCGCAATTTCTGCCGGGACGGTTCGTCCGCATCGAAAATTTTCTCTCCCCCGCCGAGAACCGACAAATCTTAGAATTGGCGATCGCAAATCGGACTCAATTTCTCGCCTCTACAACCACGGGGGATGTCGCTAACTACCGGGAATCTTCTATCCTCTATGCGACCCACTTTCCCGACTATTATCAATTTTTCAAAGACCGCATTCTTCACATCCTCCCCACCGTCCTCTCAAAGTTAGACCATCCCCCCTTTCCGGTGGCTCAAGTGCAGATGCAACTGACGGCCCACCACGACGGCGGCTATTATAAAATCCACAATGACGCCAGTAGTACCAAAACCAAAACCCGCACGATCACTTACGTTTACTATTTTCACCGATACCCGAAAATTTTTTCCGGCGGGGAGTTACAACTTTACGATACGGAATGGCGAAACGGTTCGGCTTCGGCTGGGGAAGGTTCAACAATGATCGAGCCGCGCAACAATAGTATCGTCTTTTTTAACAGCCGGTGTCAACATCAAGTCCTGCCGATCTGCTGTTCGTCCGGTCAATTTGAGGACGGCCGGTTTACCCTCAACGGCTGGCTGAGAAGAACAATTAATAATTAATAATTAATAATTCTATTAAATTTTGGGGGTTGGCTTTCCGAAGATTTGTGGGGGCGGGATCGGTCTTTGGGGATGGGGCGTTCAGTGCTTGGGGATTCTTAACCTGAAGATTATTTGATCGCGTGCCCTTTTGATTTATAATGCGCCCAATCGCTTTTTGAGGAGCTAAACGATGGCAACCTTAACTGTTTGGAAATATAATAGCGCCGACGGTGCCGAAAAGGCTCTGGACAAGCTGAAAGAGCTGCAAAAACAGCTTTTGATTGAAATTGAGGATGCGGCGATCGTTTATTGGCCCGAAGGTCGTAAGAAACCCAAAACCACTCAGGCTGTCGATCTCGTCGGCGCGGGGGCCTTCGGCGGCGCGTTTTGGGGGTTGCTGTTCGGGCTGATTTTCTTCGTGCCGCTGTTCGGAATGGCCGTCGGCGCGTTGGCGGGGGCGCTGTCCGGACATTTCACGGACTACGGCATCGACGACGATTTTATCAAAGACGTCCGCGATCAAGTTACTGAAGGCACTTCCGCCCTGTTTTTGTTGACGGGTAACGTGACGATGGATAAAGTCGAAGAAGCCTTCAAGGACGAAGAAAAAGGTCAATTAATTAAATCTAATTTGACATCCGAACAAGAAGCAAAATTGCGCGAAGATTTCGGCGCCGAATAATTTCCATCTCAACAACGTCGGGGCGATCGCTCCGGCGTTTTTTAAAATCATTGTTCTCAATGGAGGGGGATTCAATATGTGGATTAAAGTGACCGATGAGGCGACGTACCTGATGAATAGCGATCGCCACATCGAAAAAGTGACCGGAAATGTCGTTGTCGAACGGGAGGGAAAAAAAATTACCATTCAAAATTTGCCCCGCCAGTGGTTCGTGTCGGAATCCCTCAACGTAGTTGTCGAATTGGATGCGGTAGAAGCGGACGTGCCGGAAATGAGGCCGATGTGAATTTCATGGGGTTGGAGAACTAAAATCGCCATCGATTGGTATCAAAATCGACGGTTTTTTGTGCTTGCTACATCTGGCCCACGTCCAAAAGACTTGATATAATTTGAAGCCAGTACATTCAGCCCCAAAAGATTGTGAATGAGCTGCTGACTTCAATACTTGTCATTCTCGCCTTTGGGTTGGCAATTCCGATCGCCGTTCTCTGGATCGAATGTTGCGTCGCCTTCTTCGCGGGTTCCCCTGCTGTATCCGAACCCGACTCCCCGGAACCGAGGATTTCGGTATTGATTCCGGCCCACGATGAAGCGGCGGGGATCGGGGCAACATTGGCCGGGGTTCTGTCCCAACTCAAAGAAACAGACGAGGCGATCGTCATCGCCGACAACTGCACCGACGAAACCGCCACGATCGCCCGGGAGAAAGGCGCGACGGTACTCGAACGCCAGGATCAGGACAACCGCGGCAAGGGATACGCCCTCGACTACGGTTTGCGACACCTGCGACAAAATCCGCCGGACGTGGTGGTGATGGTGGATGCGGACTGCCAGGTGGAAGCGGGGGCGATCGCGACCATCGCCCGAAAAGCCCAACAGACGGGAAATCCCGTCCAGGCCCTCTACCTGATGGAAACCCCCCCCGATCCCTCCGTGAAAAATTCCATCTCCGCCTTCGCGTTTTTGGTGAAAAACTGGGTTCGCCCCCAGGGGTTGGCGCGGATGGGGGGTCCATGCGCCCTAACGGGGACCGGCATGGCCTTCCCCTGGTCGGGCATTGAGTCGGTGTCCCTGGCCAGTGGCAATATCGTCGAAGATATGCAACTCGGGGTCGATCTGGCGATCGCGGGCTATCCCCCCCAATTCACCGCCGCCGCCAAAGTCCTGGGACTGCTGCCAAAAGATGAAAAAGCCACGGCGAGTCAGCGCACCCGCTGGGAACACGGCCACCTGGAAACCCTGCGGACTCAGGTACCCCGCCTGCTGAAAGCCGCCATTTGGAAGGGGCGCTTCGATTTGTTCCAAATGGCGATGGATTTGTGCGTCCCGCCACTGTCCCTTTTGGTGCTTTTGTGGGCTGGCGTAGGTGCGATCGCCCTGCTGGCGGGTTTTTTGGGATTCTCCTGGCTTCCCGCCCTAATTCTGGGGGCACAAGGGCTATTTCTGATCCTCGCCATCCTGCTGGCTTGGGTGCAATTCGGGCGATCGGTCATCCCCCTGAAAACTTTGTTGAGCATCCCCCTCTACATCCTCTGGAAAATTCCCCTCTACCTGGGATTTTTCGTCAAACCCCAAAAAGAGTGGGTGCGGACTCAACGGGATATCACCCCCCCATCCCAACCGAAATAAAGCCAATCCAATCGGGGCGCCAGACGCAGCGCCCCGACCATTTCCACGGACTCCCATTAAGGGGCGAGAGCCTCAGCGGCCGGATTACCGACATTTGGATTCGAGTCCGAATTGGGGAATGTCGATGAGGTGCCCAGGGAAAACGCAATAATAATCAGAGCAAAAGTCAACAAAACGCCGAGCCAAGATCCGCCCTCATTGTTGTTTTTGTTTTGTTTGAGTTCTTTTGCCAAATCCCGCTTAAAATCACAGGAGATACATTGGAACACGGCTTCCGATCGCTGGACGACGGTGTGCTTGCCGCACTTGGGGCATTCAATTCCTTCCTGCATGGATCTTCCTCCCGCGTTGATAGTTACACCTCGGTTCGGGTTGACCCGACCATACGTTGCCCTTCACACCTGTTATGCAGTTTTAATGCTTCTGTCCGGATTGCCATCCCATCTTTGATACATCCAGTCTGTGCGATCGCCCCGCCATCGTCGATAGGAATAAGTTCAGGAGTTCGGAGCAACTCAAGACAGATTTAAATGGAAAAAGGTGGGAAAGTTCAGTGGTATCTCGACGGGGTTTTCCTACAAGCCCGACCGGATTCATTCCCGAACTTTTTGCAAAAGAGGGACGATCGCGCCGGACTCATTCCCAACTTAAGCGACAACCCCTGAGATTCCCCACCGTAACTTCACGGAAATTTTGAACAATCTGCAAGTTTTGTAACGGTATTTTTACAGATGGCGGGGGAAATTCTTCGGGATTGGTATCATCTGTTACGCTTGTGATGGGGGGACACCGAACCCGAACGGCAAGTTGAGCCGACACGGCAGAAATTCGCCGGCGCCCGAAATTTGCGATCGCCCTCCCCAACCCAAGCCCTTCGAGCTGACATATGAAGACTGTTAAACCGACAGACTGGCACACCCTCCCCACCCGGGAGGTGATCCGACACCTCGAAACCGATCCGCAACACGGTTTATCTTCGCAACAAGTGATTTCCCGCCGGGAAAAATACGGCCCCAACGTCCTGACCGAACAACAGGGCGAAGGACCGATCATGGCGTTTCTCAAGCAGTTCAACCAACCCCTGATCTACATCTTGATCGCGGCCGGAATCATCACCGGACTGCTGCGGGAGTGGGTGGATATGGGGGTGATTTTTGCCGTCGTGCTGATCAATGCCGTCGTGGGATTCGTGCAGGAAGAAAAAGCGGTGCAGGCGATGGCCGCTTTAGCCCGGGAAATGCAGAGCGAAGCCACGACGATTCGCGATCGCCAAAAACAGAGAATTTCCGCGGCGGAACTGGTCTGGGGCGATCTCGTCGCCCTCCAGTCCGGAGATAAAGTCCCCGCCGACTTGCGACTCCTGCAAAGCCACGAGCTGCAAATCGACGAGTCTGCCCTTACCGGAGAATCCGTTCCGGCGGAGAAATCCCCCGCCCAACAGTTACCTGAAGATACCGCCCTCGGCGATCGCGACAATATGGCCTACTCCTCCACCCTCGTCACCTACGGCACCGGCACGGGGGTGGTGGTGGCTACGGGCGACCGCACCGAAATCGGCCGCATCAATGAGATGATCGCCTCGGCGGAAATGCTGGAAACACCCCTCACCCGCCAGATCGAGGCATTCAGTCTCACCCTGATGAAAGTGATCTTGGCGATCGCCGGACTGACCCTGATCGTGGGGTTGCTGCGGGCCGAGGCCGTCACCCTGGAAGTTGTCGAAGAAACCTTTCTGGAAATGGTCGCCCTGGCGGTGGGGGCGGTTCCCGAAGGCCTGCCCGTCGTCGTCACCATCACTTTGGCGATCGGGGTGTCGCGGATGGCGAAGCGAAACGCCATCATCCGCAAACTGCCGGCGGTGGAAACCCTAGGCAGTACCACGACGATCTGTTCCGACAAAACCGGAACCCTCACCCAAAATGAAATGACCGTCCAGGAAATCCTGGCGGGGACCGGGCGGTTTGAAGTGTCCGGCATCGGCTACGGTTGCGAGGGAAAATTCACCAGCGGGGGCGATCCCATCGATGCCACCTCCGATTTGGCTTTGATGGAATGTCTGAAAGCCGGATTTCTGTGCAACGATTCCCGCCTGGTTTCCACGCCGGAGGGATGGCGGGTGGAGGGGGACCCCACGGAAGCGGCCCTGATCGCGGCGGCCAACAAAATCGACGGCTCCTCCCCCCACTGGGAAGACAAATTTCCCCGCCTCGATACCATCCCTTTTGAATCTCAATACCAATATATGGCGACCCTGCATCAGACCGGGGAAGGTCAACCCCCCGTCGCCTACATCAAAGGATCGGTGGAGCGGATACTGCCGCGCTGCCGGGACGGGTTGGATGGGGACGGAACGGCGATTTCCATCGATAAAGGGGCGATCGAGCAAGTGGTGGGGGAAATGGCCGATCGCGGGCTGCGGGTGTTGGCTTTCGCCCGGGCTGAGTTCGGCCCCGAAACCCATTCCCTGGATCACGATCGCATCGCCGACGGCCTGACGTTTTTGGGACTGCAAGGGATGATCGACCCGCCACGACCGGAGGTCGTCCGGGCGATCGCGGTCTGCGGGCGGGCGGGCATCCAGGTAAAAATGATCACCGGCGACCACATCCGGACAGCGACGGCGATCGGTCGAAAAATTGGACTCGACGACATCGACGGGGGGGAATTCGCCCTCAGCGGACAGGAGTTGGCGAAATGGTCCGATCATGAACTGATCGAACTGGCCGGTCGGGTGTCGGTGTTCGCGCGGGTGGCCCCTGAACAGAAGTTGCGCCTGGTGAAAGCCCTGCAGGCTGGCGATCGCGTGGTGGCGATGACGGGGGACGGCGTGAACGATGCCCCGGCCCTGCGACAGGCGGACATTGGCATCGCGATGGGGATGACGGGGACGGAGGTGGCGAAGGAGGCGGCGGACATGGTACTCACGGACGACAATTTCGCCACGATCAAGGCGGCGGTGGAGGAGGGGCGAAGAATTTACGATAATATCATCAAAAGTATTATTTGGCTGTTGCCGACAAATGCCAGTCTGGGTTTAATTATTGTTATCGCTTCGTTTTTTGGTTTGGAAATGCCCGCGACTCCCCTGCAAATTTTGTGGATCAATACCATCGCGGCGGTGTTGTTGGGGACGACGCTGGCGTTTGAAGTGGGGGAACCGGGGATTATGGAACGGGCACCGCGCCCCCCAAAAAGTCCCCTGCTGCGGCGGGGGGACGTTCAATGGATCATGGTGGTGGGCGGGATTTTGTGCGCGGCGGCATTTTTGGTTTACCACCTGGAACAAATCGACCCCGAAACTTCGTTGAAGGTGGCGCGAACTGCGGCGGTGAATGCGATCGTGTTCGGCCAGATTTTTCTATTGTTCCACTGCCGATCGCTGCGCCATTCGATGTTGACGTTGGGCTTATTTTCCAACCCCTGGCTGCTTCTGGGCGTGGGGTTGATGATCGGGGTACAACTACTGTTTACCTACCTTCCCCTCATGCAGCAACTCTTTCAAACCGCCGCGCTCGGGTGGGATGACTGGGGAATTATTTTATCGGCTTCCCTGCTAATTTATCTGGTATTGGAACTGGAAAAATGGCGACGGATGCGCCGGAAAAAAGCGAAACGGTATCGCTGAAAATTTCCCCCTTTTGATAGGCGATCGCCGGGAAAATCCCCCCTAAGCTAGAGGGACACTGACGGCAGGACGGGGGACGATGCAATCCAAAAAATTGATATCCGGGCGATCGCGGGCGAAGTTTATCCTGGTCTTACTGAGCATTATCGCCATTATTTTGATCGTGGCATCTCTGCGGGCAACCCGCGCGGTTTCGATGCCTCTGGCGTTCGCATTTTTGATCGCCGTTTTGGTCAATCCCCTGCAAACCTGGCTCGAACGTCGCCTGCCGCAGTGGCTCAGTCTGGCGATTGTATTGTCGGTCATCGTCGCAGTTTTGGGGGTTTTAATTGGGGCGATCGATTTGAGTTTGGAACTGATCGAACCCAAGGTTCCCGGATATATCGATCGCTTCCAACAGATCGCCCAAACTATCCAATCGTGGCTGGAAAATTATGGCTTTTCCTTTTCCCGAGAATCCGACCAGTTGGCTCGGGCGATGGGGCAAGTGATCACCCAGGCGATCGGGGGTTTAAAATCTTTACTCAGTGCCGTCAGTTTATTGATCCTGATTTTTTCCTTTTTGGCGCTGTTGCTTTTGGAAGTGAAAAAATATGCCGAACGGACTCGCAGGGCTTTTTCTGAACCGGTCGGAAATCACCTGATCAACGCTGTATCCAGCATGAGCAAAAAACTGCGTCGCTATTTTCTGGTGATGGCAGTGACCAGCGCGATCACCGGAATTGTCACGGCGTTATGGTGTCTGATTTGGGGCGTCGATCTGGCTTTAGTTTGGGGAATTATCGCCTTCGTCCTTAATTTTGTGCCCACTTTGGGGTCGATTATTTCGGTGATTGTCCCTTCCGGTGTCGCTGTCCTCTTTCACTCTCCCGGAACCGCGATCGCCACCTTCGTCGGACTGGCTGTCTTTCAAATTATTATCGGCAATTTTATCGATCCCAAGCTGCAGGGAAAATATTTGAAACTCTCCCCGTTTATCGCCCTTGTTTCTATCGTATTTTGGGGGTGGGTTTGGGGCATTCTCGGCGCCTTTATCGGCGTTCCGATGACGGCGGCGATCATTTTATTCACCCACGAATTTAAAGCGACCCGCCCCATCGCCGTGATGTTGGGAGATTCGGACGAGCGATCGAAATAAAAAATTGTCGGTTACGGGGATTCGGGATCGAGCAGGTGTTCGACCGAAATCCGAATGTCGCCAAAGGCGAGGGGAGAAACGATCCCGCTCCTGTAGATAATTTCGGTGGTATAGTTGCCATGTTTTGGGTTCCGAAAAACAATCAGCTCCCGATCTCTTAAATTGACGACCCAATATTCGGCGATCGCCACTTCGGCGTAAAGAGTCCGTTTTTCGGTCAAATCTTTGTTGAGGGTGGTATGGGAAAATTCAATCAACCAAAAAATATCGTCGGGATGGGGATGGCGTTAGTTCGATGGGTTCGTCGTCAAACAATCCGGCGGCGATCGCCCGGTGATAGCGATCGACCGTCCATTTGTAATGGGTAACGGTCATGGAACTCAGCCTCAGAATTAACTCCTTTTTTCAGTCTTGCAAAGACGCGATCGCCATCCGCCACCCGGTCACTCAAGCGATCGCACTTTGCAAGTATTGCCACAATTCCCGATCCTCAAAATTGTCGATGACGCGGGTTGCCCCAACCCGTTTTAACCCCTCTGGATCGTGGGTGGAGGCGACGCCGAAGGTTTCGATGCCGGCGGCGACGGCAGAACGAATTCCCGAGGGGGAATCTTCAAAAACAATCGCCTCTTTTGGAGAGACATTCAAGCGCTCTAAAATGACTTTGTAGGGGGCAGGGTCGGGTTTTCCGACACCCACCTCTTCGGATAAAATGACGTGCTCGAAGCGATCGCCCAACGTCAGAACCTCCAACATGAACACGGCATTTGCCCGGGGCGCGTTGGTGACGATCCCCGTTTTCAATCCCTTGTTTTCGATCCAATTCAGCAAGTGCATCAACCCCGCCAGCGGTTCCAAACCGAGGGCGATTTCTCGAAATCTTGCCTCCTTGCGATCGGCCAGATATCGCCCCTCTTCCGGGGTGAGTTGGGGAAGAATATCCCGCACGATATCGGGGTTGAGACGGCCGCTGATGCGGGCGTTATAAAATTCCGGATTGAGTTCCATATCGTAATCCGACAGGACATCCACCCAGGTTTGATAGTGGAGGGGGTCGGTGTTGGCGAGGGTTCCGTCGAGGTCAAAAATAATGGCGGTGAGCATTAGAATTTAATCCAATTAAAATCCAATTTTGAATTTTGAATTTTGATTTTTGATTTTTTCCATCCGTCAAGAATTGACAAGAACCGCCCGATAACGGACTTGATTTTCCCTCACCCGCTGCAGGGCATCATTCACCTTTTCCATCGGAAATACTTCCACAATCGGCTTGATTCCGTAGGTCGCCGCCACGTCCAACATCTCCCGCATCATCGCCCGTCCGCCGATGGGAGAGGACATGATCCGCCGCCGTTTCATCAGCAGGGGAAATAGGGGCAATTTTAGGGGTTCGTCGGGAACGCCGACAAAACTTAACGTCCCGTCGGAGTCCAGAAAATCCAGGTAGGGTTCCCAGTCCAAAGAAGCGGGAACGGTACTCAGCAGGATATTCAGCAGTCGAGGAGGGGCGGGAGGGGCCTCTCCTTTGCCCACGACGATCGCCTCGTGGGCGCCGAGTTGGGCGGCAAAATCGGCTTTATCCTGGGAGGTGGTGAACACGGTAACGCGGTTGCCCAGTTGGGCGGCAAATTGGACGGCCATGTGTCCCAAACCGCCGACTCCGATCACGCCGATCTCCTGTCCGGAACTCATTCCGGCGTAGCGGAGGGCGGAATAGACGGTGATCCCGCCGCACAGTAGGGGGCCGGCGACTTCGGTTTCGATGCCCTCCGGGATGGGAAACACGAACCGGGCGTCCATCGCTAGGCGATCGGCGAATCCCCCCGGCCCGGTGGCGATCAGGGCTTGGGTGTCGTCGCAGAGGTTTTCGTTGCCCCGCAGGCAGTCCATGCACTGCAAACAGGACGATCGCTGCCAACCCACCCCGACGCGATCGCCGATTTTTAAATGCTTCACCTGGGGTCCGACTTCCACCACTTCCCCGACGACTTCATGGCCGGGAACTAGGGGATAATTCGACATTCCCCAATCGTTATCGATCATGTGGATATCCGAGTGGCAGATCCCGCAGGCGAGAACCCGGATGACACAGCCATAATTGTCGGGAGATTTTATCTCAAAATGGTGGGGTTCTAATGTCGCTTTTTCCTGTTTGACTGCGAATCCTTGAGTTTCCATATCGGTCGGTAATGAAAAGTTAACAAAAATTTGATGGTCGGTGTTATTTTGAGAGATGGAATTCGGCGGTGGCAGCCGTTTCTGGCCCGCCGGGAACGGTTCGTCTGAACGCCACGGTTTCCAGGGCTCGGGTTCGGGATAAAATGGCGGGAAGGGTCTTCTGGGAGCGTCCGGAGTCCGGAGTTGCCAGGGAAGAAGGCGATCGCCCCCGTCCATTCTTAATCTTTTTTTAACTCCAATTGCGAGCGGTTAAAATATAATGCTCCCACGACGGTGACTGACTTCTGTACTATAACCCGATCGCCGTAAAAGCAAACGTTCGAGAGGTTCACGACCGAACAATGAAAGTCGCTGTTTTTGGTAGCCAAATCTACGATCGCCGGTTTTTTGACGAGGCCAACTCTCGGAGAGAAACGCCCCACGAGTTGGTTTACTTCGAGGCCCGCCTGCGATCGCGGACGGCCCCCCTCGCCTCTGGATTTCCGGCGGTCTGCATTTTTGTCAACGACGAAGCCGATGCCGAAACCCTCAAAATCTTAGCACAGAATGGCACGAAATTAATCGCATTGCGCTGCGCCGGATTCAACAATGTGGATCTCCAAACTGCGGCGGAATTGGGAATGAAAGTCGTCCGAGTCCCAGCCTATTCTCCCTACGCCGTCGCCGAGCATACGGTGGGGTTAATTCTGACACTCAATCGCAAAATTCACAAGGCTTACAACCGCGTCAGGGAGGATAATTTTACCCTCAACGGCCTGTTGGGTTTCGACCTGAACGGCAGCACCGTCGGCATCATCGGGACAGGTAGAATCGGCATGATTTTCGCCCAAATCATGCACGGGTTTGGCTGTCATTTACTGGGATACGATGCCTATCCTAATGATGGATTTCAACAAATTGGCGATTCCCGTTATGTGGAATTACCCGAACTGTTTGCCAATTCTGATATTATTTCCCTGCACTGCCCCCTGCTGAATGAAACTCACCATATTATCAACGAAGGGGCGATCGCACAAATGAAAAAAGGGGTGATGCTCGTCAACACCAGTCGGGGGGCGCTGATCGACACCTCAGCCGTCATTCAGGGGATAAAATCTGGGATGATCGGTTCCTTGGGAATCGATGTTTACGAGCAAGAAGACCAGTTTTTCTTTGAAGACTGGTCGGGGGAAATTATTCAAGATGATACGTTTCAACTGCTGCAATCCTTCCCCAATGTTGTCATCACCGGACACCAGGCTTTCTTCACGAAAGAAGCCCTGACGGCGATCGCGGAAACGACCGTGGGCAATATCGCCGATTTTGAGGGAGGAAAAGACCTCAAAAATGAAGTCAAAATTCCCCATTCGTAGCGACCGTATCGACCTTTAACGTTCATTGTATTTAATTCTCGACTATGACTCAGGAACTTTGGCAAAGATATCAAGATTGGCTGTACTACCACGGGGGACTCGACCTGTACCTCGATATCAGCCGGATGCGGTTTGAACCCGGTCTTTTAGACACCCTAAAACCCAAATTTGAAAAGGCATTCCAAGAGATGGAGGCCTTGGAAAAAGGGGCGATCGCCAACCCCGACGAAAACCGGATGGTGGGCCACTACTGGCTGCGCGATCCGGATCTCGCCCCCGACGATTTCGGCAAAGAAATTACTGAAACTTTGGAAGCCATTGAAACCTTCGTCAAACAGGTTCACGACGGCAGGATCAAACCCCCGGAAGCAGACCGATTTACCAATATTTTATCCATCGGTATCGGCGGTTCCGCCCTCGGCCCGGAATTTGTCGCCGAAGCCCTGTCCCCGGACGTTCCCCCGATGGAAATCGACTTTCTCGACAATACCGATCCGGCGGGGATCGATCGCGTCCTCAACCGCCTCCGCGATCGCCTCAAAAACACCCTCGTCATCGTCACTAGCAAGTCCGGCGGCACCCCGGAAACCCGCAACGGGATGTTAGAAGTCAAGCGGGTTTACGAACAGCAGGGGCTCAATTTTCCCGCCCACGCCGTCGCCATCACCATGATCGGCAGTAAAATGGACGAACTCGAACGCATGGAAGGCTGGCTGGCCGAATTCCCCATGTTTGATTGGGTGGGGGGACGCACTTCAGAAATGTCCGCCGTGGGGCTATTATCCGCCTCTTTAATGGGCATCAATATCCGGGAACTGTTGGCCGGGGCGAAGGAAATGGATGCCGCCACCCGAGTCCGCGAATTCAAACAGAATCCGGCGGCGTTGTTGGCGTTCTGCTGGTACGCCAGCGGTGAGGGCAAGGGCAAAAAAGATATGGTAATTTTGCCCTACAAGGATAGTTTATTACTATTCTCCCGATACCTGCAACAGTTGGTGATGGAATCCTTGGGGAAAGAAAAGGATCTCGATGGCAACGTCGTCCACCAGGGGATCGCCGTTTACGGAAACAAAGGTTCCACCGACCAACACGCCTACGTCCAACAACTGCGGGAGGGCGTTCCCAACTTTTTTGCCACGTTTATCGAAGTGCTAGAAGACCGGGACGGGGAATCGATGGAAGTGGAGGAAGATGCCACATCCGGGGATTTTCTCTCCGGCTTTTTGCTGGGAACCCGACAGGCGTTGTACGAAAATCATCGCGATTCGATTACCATCACAATTCCGACGGTGAATCCCCGCATCGTGGGCGCATTAATTGCCCTTTACGAACGGGCGGTCGGCTTGTACGCTTCCGTGGTGAATGTCAACGCCTATCACCAGCCGGGGGTGGAAGCCGGGAAGAAAGCCGCCGCCTCGATTTTGGAATTGCAACGGCAAGTTTTGAAGGTGCTGCGGGGCGCTTCCGAACCGCTGAGTTTATCCGATTTAGCAACCCAAGCGGGGGCATCCGAAGAACAGGTGGAAATGGTGTATAAAATCGTCCGCCATTTGTCCGCGAATAAGCGGGGGGTTTCTCTGGAGGGCGATCGCGCTAAACCCGAGAGTCTCAAAGTTGCCTATCAACAGTAATCGATGGAAACGCCAAAAATCACCCCGGAGGTAGATGGATTGTCGCGCGATTCAAACCATTGTAAACTTGTAGAATGATCCCAAAACGATGTCTCAACTGATTTTAATTCGGCACGGACAAAGCCTTTGGAATGCGGCCAATAAATTTACCGGCTGGGTGGACGTTCCCCTCAGCGAACAGGGCCGCGCGGAAGCGACAATCGCTTCCTGCAAGTTGCGACACTACCGAGTCGATGTCTGCTTCACCAGTATGCTATTTCGGGCGATCGAAACCGCCGTCATCTGCCTGACGGAAGTGGACGAAATTTGCGGCGGAAAAGTTCCGATTATCAAACACAGTACGAATGAAGAAGATTGGCACGGCTGGGATCAATACGAGGGCAACGCCGAGGAGGAATTGCCAATTTTTCTAAGTGCCAAACTCGATGAGCGCTACTACGGAAAATTGCAGGGATTGAACAAAGCCGAAACCGCCGAACGGTTCGGGGATGCCCAGGTGCGGATTTGGCGGCGTTCCTACGATGTGCAGCCCCCCGGCGGCGAAAGTTTGGAAGATACCCGCAATCGCACGGTGCCCTTTTTCCGCGATCGCATTTTCCCCCACATCCGTGAGGGCGACAACATCCTGATCGCCGCCCACGGCAACTCCCTCCGCGCCATCATCATGGAACTAGAAAATATCTCCGAAGAAGACATCCCCAATTTGGAACTAGGAACCGCCGTTCCCATTATTTACGAAGTGGATAAGGAAGGAAAAATTGCAGACAAGAAAATTTTGAAATAGTTCGTTAAATACTCAAAAGTTGGGCAACCCTATAAGGTTGCCCCCACAGGAAACCCGTCAAAAAACCGGATTTGATATAAGAATCTGAAAGGGCGCAAACCTTGCGCCCCTACAATTTTTAATGTTTCCAAATCGGAGCCATGTTTTTGGCCGCAAAATCTCTTCAATCATCTTCAGATGATTTCGGCTATTAGCTTGGGAATTGATTCCCAAGCGGTGTTCAGATTCCGAACATAATCTTGAAAATCAATCTGCGAAATCTGCGAAATCTGCGGATCTTCTTACCGCAACATCCATTTATTTTTCGCCCACCGATCCAAACGCTTGCGGAGGTCCAAATCAGCAATTCCGGTTTCTTTCAACCCCAATTCTCGCTGAAACTTCTGCACAAATTCTTCCGTTCTGCGATCGTACCGTTCGCTATAGGCAATCAGGGGGCGGGGTTGAAACACCAAGTTCAAATTGTGCTGCAAATTGCGGACAATTTTCGCCAGCATTTCCTGGGTTTCCGGGTTAGCCGTCCCCGTTTGCGGCAAATCATAATCCGCTTGGAATGAGGAAATATTGGCATATCCCAAACCTTTGATGGCTTGGTCAAATTCTTCGGGCGGAAAAATGGGAGTGATCGGACCGGGAGGTTCGGGCTTGGATCGATTTTCCCACCAGAAAGCGGTATCCTGAATTTTATCCCGGACGTAGGTATCAGCCACCCCGGTGACGGGCAGATCGTATTTTTTCTGAAATTCTTTCACCGCCGCGATCGTTTTCGGGCCGTAAAATTGGTTGCCGGGGAGGGGGGGAACGGGACGCACCAGGGTATTGAGATCCTTGTGCAGTTGGCTGACAATTCCGGCCATTTCGCCCTGGGTGCGATCGCCCGCAATGCCATCGACAGCCAGTCCGTGTTCGTTCTGAAAAGCCCGGATCGCCTGTTGGGCGATCGCATCACCGGCGATGGGGTCGAAAGTCACCGGAACCCCGTATCCCAAGCCGTAAAGCACATAGCGCAGTTCGCGATCGCTGTAGGGACGCCAATCTACCATAGCTCCAACCTCTTCATATAGTTACGCACCATTCAGTTTAAGACGGTTGGGAATCGAGCGATCGCCATTCTTGCTATACGCGGGTGTAGGGTGTAGGGTGTAGGGTGTAGGGAGGAAAGAGAAGAAAAAAAAGAGAATTGAGAACTTTCGATACCTCCACACTCCTCCCGCAGGATTTAGGATTCTGTCCCCCGTTCGCCTAGCGTGCCACAGGCAAACAGAACTGCAAACACGGGATCGCCATTCTTGCTAAACTGAAAAGCGCACGGTCCCCATTCCGCACCCCAGCCATGAAAACTATCTTCCCCCTCCTCACCAATTCGATTTTGGCGATTTGGGTCCTCGCGATCGCGATCCTCTCCGTCCAAAATGCCACCCCCGTCTCCCTCAAATTCCTGGCCTTCGAGTCCATCCAGATGCCGGTGGGGGTGGTGTTGGCGTTCTGCGTCGCGATCGGATTGATCGGGGGTGCGATCGCTCTGCCGATTTTGCGTCGGGGTGGCAGTTCCAGAATTTAGAATAATTGATAATTGATAATTGACAATTGATAATTTTTTATCCCCGAATTGGCGGGAAGGGCGAATGCCATTCGCCCCTACAATTCCCTACACCCCACACCCTCATCACGCCTCGATCGCCACCCGCAAATTCCCCCGTTTCCGCACCACCCGGCAAGCCGTCGCCCCCTTCGCCTTCTCGAACTCCAGATCCAGGAGTGTCTGCCCGATCTTGAGATTCGTCAGGGACAGGTACTGCACCGACTCCGGCAAGGTAGGATCGACGATCCGCAGGCAGTTGTTGGGGGCGTCCGGCACCAAATTCAACATCACCTGCAACAGTTGAAACACCGTCCCCGTCGCCCAAGCCTGGGGAGAACAGGCCACCGGATAGCGGATCGGGCTGCTGTCGGGGGTGCGATCGAAGCCGCAGAACAGCTCCGAGGGGCGGGAATAGGGCTGCTGGGCGGTCATGTCGAGGATGCCCTTCGCCAACTCCAGGGCCGCATCCGTGAACCCGATCGCCCGCAGTCCGGCGGCGATCATCCCCGTGTCGTGGGGCCAGACCGAGCCGATGTGGTAGCCCATCGGGTTGTAAGCCGGGGAGGAACTGCTGAGGGTGCGAATCCCCCACCCGTTGAACAGATCCGGCGCCTGCAACCGCTCGGCGACGCTGCGAGCCTTTTCCTCGGAAAATAGCCCCAACCCCAGGCAGTGACCGGGATTCGAGGTGATGCTGTCCGCCGGTTTCCCGTCTCCGTCCAAAGCCAGGGCGAAATAGCCCGCCTCCGGCAGCCAAAAGTCCCGCTCGAAGCGCCGTTTCAGGTCTTCGGCCTCCTCCCGCCAGCGATCGCCCGACTGCAGTTGTTGCCGCACCCGCGCCAGGTGGGCCATCCGCATTTTGGCGGCGTAGACGTAGCCCTGCACCTCCGACAGAGCGATCGCGCCCTCGGCCAATTTCCCGTCGGCATCGACGATACAATCCCCCGAATCCTTCCAACCCTGGTTGCGGAGTCCCCCCGGCGACTTGCGCTCATAGGTGAGATAACCCGTAGCCGCCAGACCGCGATCGATCCAGTCCATCGCCGCCAGGGCGCAATCCCAGTATTTGTCCAAAAAGGCGCGATCGCCCGTCCAGGCGAAATAGTCGGCGTAGAGCATCAGCCAGAGGGGCGTGGCGTCCACCGTCCCGTAATAGGGCGTGTGGGGAATTTCGCCGCAGCGGGCCATCTCCCCCAACCGCAACTCGTGGAGGATTTTGCCCGGTTCCTCCTCCCGCCACTCGTCCGTCACCTTGCCCTGGTACTCCGCGAGCACCGCCAGGGTTTGGCGGGCGATGTCCGGGTTCAGAATCAGGGTTTGCATGGCGGCGATGATCGAATCCCGCCCGAACAGGGTGGAAAACCAGGGAATCCCCGCCGAGAGGATTTTGCCGTCGCCGAAGGTTTGGGTCAATAAATAGATATCCTGTTCGGCCCGTTCGATAATTTGATTCAAAGAGCGGTTGTCCGTGCGGATGCGGGTGACGCCCTCGCCCCACCGCTGCGCCTCCATCGTCTCCGCCGCGATCGCCTGCCCGAGGGTCGCCGGGAAGCTCACCGAGGAGGCGGGCCGGCTGTCGATGGACGGCAGGATGCGGTAGCCCAAAACCCGGGTTTCGTGGGATTGCAGCGACAGCCGCCAGATCGCCGTGTAGCCCTCGAACCGGTGCGGCGGTTGGCGATAAAACTCGATCCGAGATTCCATCAACGTGCCGTCGAGTCCCTGGTAAGCCAGGATCAACTCCCCCGTCCCTCCTATCGGCGCTTCCGACGATTCCGGGGGGCGTACCCGCCGCATGACGGTCCCCGTGCGATCGCGCACCCGGCCCCGAATTTCAAACAGATCGGCGAAATCCGCGTCGAAACTCAGACTCAGTTCAAACTCCACCGGTCCGGTGCCGTAGTTGGTGAGGGTGAGTTCCTCAAATAACCCCCCTTGCAGCACCAAATCCCGCTGAATGCCGACGGTTTCGGCAGGGATCTGGCGATCGCTGACGTAGGGATTCGCGCACAGCGCCGACAGGGTAAACCCCCGCCCCGCCGTGCTGCTGAGTAAAATCAGCGGGCGTCCCTCGAACTGCAATTCAAGGCGGCTCAAAAACCGCGTATCCCGGCAAAACAGCCCCAAACTGGTGTCATTTTGGGTATCGTCGGAACAGCCGGGGACATTGCCCCAGGTGTCGGTAATCAAAAAAACGTCATCATCCTTGAGGGTGAGGGTGGGTTGCTGCCGTTGGATGGTGCAGGGCCATTCGGGGATGGGAACCTGTTCGGCGGGGGCGAACGTCCGCCCGTCGAGTTCCACCAGCGATTCGCGAATCGCCCCAAAATCCGGCGTTTTTGGTTCGGCGGAATTGGAAGACATAGGGAATAGGGAGTCGGGAGTAGGGAATAGGGAGTCGGGAGTGGGGGGTAGGGAGTCGGGAGATGGTTTTTTAGATCAAATTGGGTTGGATATCCGCATCGCTTGGGAATTAATTCCCAAGCTAACAGCAAAAATCATATTCAGATGATTGGAAAGAACGATCGCTCACACCCGCGTTGTTGGGCTTTAGTCCCTCCGTGGCGAGCGATCGCGACAACTATCCGGCGATGCGATCGCCCGCCATTTCCCTCGCGCCAGATAATGGCGGCAGGTGGCAGGTGCGGGGGATTTCCAGGCCGATCGCGCCGACGTAGATGGCGAGGTGCTGGCGGTAGAAACCGCCCAGGCGGGAGGCGATCGCATCCCAGTGCCGCTGGTGCCGCATCTGGTTCACCTCGTCTGTGGGGACGGTTTCCGGCGGGGTGGCGGGCGATCGCAGCAGGATCACCTGATCCGCCGACGGCAGAAGCGGTTCCGGCGTGCGGCCCGAATGGACCCACCGCCAGCCTTTTTTCTGTTGGAAATAATAGCCGACTCGGGCCGAAAGGTCGTCGAAGCTGTGGAATAGGGGACTGAGTAAACCGCTTTTGATCTGGAAGGATTCGATCGCCTGGGCGAATGCGGAGGCATCGTCACCCCCGACAGACAGGCGCACAATCCGGCAGTGGGGGGCGATCCGAGTCGTTGCGGGTTCGCCGTCACCCCCCCGGCGGGCGAACAGATCCACCGTCCAACCCCTCTGGGCGAGGGCTGTGGCAACGGACAGCAGGTTTTCGCAGGTGGCCGGATCTCGCTCCAGGGAAAGAAAGGCGATCGCGGGTCTTGTTTCGACAGACATTGATATTTCCTCCCCTAACTGGCTTTTAACATCGGCGATCGCAGGTGGCCGTTGTTGACGAAGCGATCGATGAGAATTTGTTGATAGGCGGCTTCGTAGCCGTCCACCATCCGCCGGACGCTGAAGTTGTCTTCGACGTGCTCCCGGCAGGTGCGGCGATCGAGTTTCTCCACTTTCGCCACCGCCGCGACGCACGCTTCCAAGTTTTCGCACAGGAAACCCGTTTTTCCGTCGGCGATCACTTCCGGCGCCGAACCCAGGGACATGGCGATCACGGGGGTGCCGCTGGCCATCGACTCGATCATGACTAATCCGAAGGGTTCCCGCCAGGTGATGGGGAACAAAGTTGCGATCGCCCGTCCCATCAGTTCGTTTTTGAGTCGGGTGTCGGCTTCTCCCAAAAATTCGATCTGTTTGCCGTCGATGTGGGGGGCGACTTCGCGATCGAAGAATTCCCGATTTTCAAAATCGACCTTGCCCGCCATTTTCAACGGCAAACCCGTCCGCTTGGCGATCGCGATCGCCAGGTGGGGTCCTTTTTCCACCGACATCCGCCCCAAAAATGCCAGGTAGGGCGGCTCGTCCGGTTTTCGATAGAATTTGAACTGCTCGGTGGCGATCGCGTTGTAGACCGTCGCCACATAATTCAACTTCAGATCCTCGCGCCGTTGGGAGTTGGAAATACTGACAAAATTCTGCTGTCGATGTTGGGTATAAATCTGCTCCACCAGCGGCGTTAAAATACCGTGAATGGTATGGATGACCGGCGTTTTGGTGAAACTTGCGTAGGGCAGAGCTGCGAAATCCATGTGGGAGTGAATCAGGTCGAATTCCCCCGCCCGTTTGAACGCCTTGCTCAACTGCATCTGTTCATAAACCGCATACTCCGGCGGCAGGACTCCCAGCGATCGCAATCCGGTTTCGCATCCCGGTTCCAGCATCGCCAAAGTCTGCGAATCTCCGGTGGCAAATAGCGTCACGTCGTGGCCGCGACGCACCAGCTCATCCGTCAACGTACTGACGACAGCTTCCGTCCCTCCATAGGCGGGAGGTGGCACCCGTTCCCACAGGGGCGCAATTTGAGCAATCCGCATTGTAATCCTCCTTAGCTTATGGTCGCAGTGTAGAAAAGCGTAGAAAGAAGAATAGGTTGGACTGAGTTTGATGGCTCCGGAGTTTCGGAACGACGCCCCGAAACCATCGGTTTTGTTGTATCAGTATATTCACGGCTGCGATTTTTTCAACGTACAGATATCACAACTGTGGGGGTGAGAAAACCGTACTTGCCACTCAGGTGCGATCGCGTCAACTGCGCCACAAGTCAGGGTGACGCGGACATTTTATAACAATCGCCAAGGCGGTTAAGACCGCTCTTCCGACTCCCGATTCCCGACTCTCGACTCCCTTTCTACCATCGCCATGTCCTAACCGTTCCGTCTGTTGTTATCTGTGGCGATCGCCCCATTTTTCGCGGGGTTGAGTACCAATTTTGAAATTTCACAGAACCGTCACATTTAGGTCATCTTCTTTCCCTAACTTAGATTTCAACGACCGTTAGGAAAGTGAAACCAAAATGGTTTTTGATGCATTAGTCCCCACCGATCACAACGCGACCTCCCTCGTCCCCGGCGCGATGGTTTCCGGAACCGTCGGCAATTTAATCGACAATGGCGACGACTTCCTGTTCTATCCCACCGGCGGCGGAACCACAGTTGTCGATGTTTCCCCCCTCCCGGCTTGGCAACTCGGCTTACTCCCCGGCGAAGTCGTCACCCTGCAAGTCGCCGAATGGGACGGCATGGAAATCGACACCAACAGCATCACTCGCCCCGACGGTTCTTTCGTCCTGGGAGCACCGGCGGCACCCCCTCCCCCCGTCGTTCCCGGAGTCGCCCCCGTTGACCCGCTGACGGGTCTTCCGGTGACGCCTGTCCCGGCCCCTCCCGTGATGGGTATGGGGACGACGACCCTGACCGGGACGGTTATCGCCCAAACGGATGTCGATAGCTTCTGGTTCCAAAGCAACGAAATCGGCCCGGTGGAAGTGGACGGGTCGCCCGAAGGTGATTTCCCCGTCCCCGTGATGCCGGGAGAAGCCT
>JBNGCR010000066.1:10472-25634 GCA_050045915.1 Limnospira sp. | reverse complement strand
CCGCTTCAGAAGATGGCACCCAGGAATCATAACTGTTTAAGCGGACATGATATGATATCATGTCCGTTTGGATACTTATATCAAATCTTGATAATTGACCACAAAACATCTGAGATCGAGGGAGTCGGTATGAGGGAGTCGGGAGTCGGATTTTTCATCTTTCTCCCCCAATTCTCCATCCTCTCAATGTCTGAGCAATTATAGCAACGAGCGCTGGCGTGGTTACACGCCGGGAATGATCAATCTCCCGACTCCCTTTTATAGGTTTTGTAACTATACGAGCGCGCACTGCTATAATTCCCAAGCGGTGCGGATGTTCAACCCGCTCCCTCCGCTTCCCACACCCCACACCCTGCGCTACAAAATTTCCACGGTGCCCCGGTAGCCGTCCACCCGCACCCGCTGGCCGGTTTTGAGGTAGGACATGGCCTCCGAGACGTTCATCACCGCCGGAATCCCGTATTCTCGGGCGACGATCGCGCCGTGGGACAACTGCCCCCCGACTTCGGCGACGATCGCCCCGGCCCCCACCAGCAGCGGTGCCCAGCCGGCATCGGTGTAGGGGACGACCAAAATCGGCTTTTCTTCCCCGTTTCCCAACCCCTCCGCAAGGCTGCGGCAGACGCGCACGGATCCTTCCACGCACCCGACACTCGCCGGGATGCCGTGGAGGAGCGATCGCCCCCCCCGGGGTTTTTCCTGAGGGTCCGGGAGCAAATTTCCGTATACCACGGGAGGAACGGTGCGATCGCGATCGCGGTCGTATTCCCGCCGCCGCCGTTTCACGAGATCCCCCAATTCCTCACCGCCGCCACCTTCGATCCAACCCTGTATTTCCGGCCATTCCAAAAAGAAAATATCCCCCGGTTGATGCAATACCTTCTCCTCCAGGGCTTTCGCCTCCATCGCCAAAAATGTCCACCGCAGGTGAGCCAACAACTGCCCGTAAACTTCCGCAATTTCCCCCTTGACGACCGCCCGATCCCGACACTGGGCCAACCGCCACTTCTGCCACAGATTCAACCCTCCCACATTCCGATCCGTGCCGCTGGCCGGATTTTCCGCCATCGTCAACAGCATCTGGCGGAACGCCTCCGGCTGTTCCCCCCACGTCGCCACGGAAATGTCCGTCCCCACCTCGCTGAGATACCTGTGCCGCCGCAGCCACCGGGCAAATTCCTCCTGCAACTCGGAATTGCGGGCGAACTGCCGCTCGATGACTTGCGGGTTCGACCGCTCCGGGAGGCGGTCGGCGATCGCCTGCAATTCGCGCATCGAAGCCACTTCCGGCGCCCCCTCCACCGGCAACCACTCCTCCGGAACCCGGAACAGCGATCGCCGCACCGCCAACCCGATGGGCCCGATGATGTTGTAGTAGGTCGCCGGTTTGAGCGCCTCCCGAATCCGCTCCACCCGCTCTTTCAATTCCCGCAACGACAGGGCATCGGGAATTTGGGTTTGGGGGTTGGATTCGGCTTCCAACTGTTCCAAGGCCGGGTCGAACAGTTGCCGGCGATCGCGCCGAAACTCCCGCACCAAGCCCCGTTCCCGCTGCACCAACAGCCACAATCCGGGCAGGGAGGCCAGCATGGTTTTTAGCGGAGGTTTGCCCATCTTCTCCCCCCGCAGCAGGAACTCCAGACCCCGTTCCGGCAGACCCATCATCCGAAAAATTTCCCCCAGCAGGGTGGCGTTGAAATAGGCGTGGGAACCGAGGAGGGTCGCCGTTTCAGTAAAGTCGAGTCCGGCAGCTTTCTGGCCGAGCACCAGGGTAAAAATTTCCCCCCACACGCCGCAGGTCAGGGGGCGGTTGATCGACCAGGTTAAAGGCGGGATGGTGCCGGGGATCACCTCGGCGGCAATGGTGCGGGTCCAGATCGGGCGCAGGTTGGTGATGGGGCGGGACTGCAACAGCCAAATCTGTTCCCCGTCCCAAATCCACTCGATATCCTGGGGCAAACCGTGGTAAAAGGCTTCCAGGGCTTGAGCCTGTTCCACCAGCTCGGCCAGCACCGATCGCGGCAGCAGGGAGTTTTCCCCCTCTTCCACCCGGTTCAAACTCTCTTGGGTGGCGGTTTCCGTCTCCGTGTCGATTTCGACGTGCAGGGGGGTCTGCCGTCCGCCCACCACCGCGTCGCCCCCGCCCGGTAAAGCTTCTAGCACTACCGATGCTCTCCCGTCGAGGGGGTGGCGGCTGAACATCACCCCGGACACCCCGGCGCTGATGTAGGGCTGGATGAGGACGGCGATGCCGGTGTCGGCGAGGTGCCGCTGTCGGCGGTAGGTCGTGGCATCCGGCCCCCAGTAGGATTCCCGACAGCGGGCGATCGCCTCCCGCAACTTTTCCTCGGTGGTGACGGGGCCGATGGTGGCGTACTGTCCGGCCGCGGAACTGGTTTCGCCGTCTTCCCCCAGGGCGGACGACCGCACGATCAGGGGATATCCGGTGTTGGGGGTGGGGAGTTGGAAGTAGTGGATTTGATCGGGGTGTGAGTTAGGGTTGTTGCGGGCGTTCGCGGAGCGTGCCGTCAGGCTGATCGCTTCGGTTCCCATCGCCGGCAGCACCCACCCGGAGGGCACTTTGAACCCCGCCCGCTTGAGTTGACTCAGGCGGGTAGCTTTTTCCCCGCAGGCATTGATGTCGAGGGGATCGTTGAGGGATAGCAATTGCTGTTTCATATACAATCCGAAATCGTCTCCCTGGCGGAGGTTGATCAAGACTAAGACGACGGCTAGGGCGATCGCGGCCGGGAGTTCCCCGTAGGATCTGGGCTGATCTTGGGGAAATTGATGCCACACCCACAGCCACACCGGGGCGCTCAAACAACCTAACCGCATGGCCCGCAGTCTCGCCCGCGTCGGTTGACTCGGCTCGATCTTCAGCCCCAACCGCCACAGCAGCACCCCTGTAATTGACGCCGAAATGGCGATGGGGGGGGAGTAGACGAGGACTCCCCAGGTGGCGTTGGTGACGCCCCCGCCCCGGGCGATGAAGTACCGCCCAGCCACCAGCAGGATCAAGGCTACGAGCGCGATCGCCTGCCACTGGTAGGGGACGAGCCATCGAGCCGCTAGAACCGGGGCGACGCCTCTGAGGGCTTCGGCGACGGCGGCGGTAATCCCCGCCGGCTTCCCGGCCTGGGTGAACGCCGCTGCTACCCCCACGTTGCCGGTCCCTTCCCGGGCCAGGTCAATTCCCGCCATCAGTTTGACGATCCAGCGGGTCAGGGGAAGGGCCCCGAGGCAAAAGCTTCCCGTCATGATCAGTAGTCCGGCAACCCAGGGTGGCATGGGGAGTTCTCTCCTCCGCGATAGCAGTTCGCTATTAAAGATAATTGATAATTGGCAATTGACAATTGATAATTGTCAATCCTTTCCCAAGTTCCAATCGATGAGATAATACTCGAAACTTGATGAAGCTTGAGGAGATCTCCATTTATGGAAAATTCCCTTTGGATTCCGGCCGCTGTTCTCGTCGTCGGCTTCATTGCCGCCGTCAGCATCGGTTCGATCGCCTGGTACAATTCCAAGCGACCGCCCGGTTGGGAGGGCAAGGAACGCCCCGATTTTATCCCCGAGGTGGATAAGGACGACCCGCAAAGCTGAGGATACTGCCATTCCCGCCTCCCGCCGACGATCGCGAGTGGGCGGGATCTCCAATTAGCGCTTCTTTCCTTTCGGGAACTGGTCGATCTGGGCCGATCCGTAAAATACGAGTCCTTCTTTTTGAATCCTGATCCGATCAACCCGCAGTTGAGTCCCCTCCAGGGCGAATTTGTCGAGATCGAGCAGATTGTTGACGTGTTCGATCAGGGCCCGCCCCAGATTTTGGGATTCTTCGTCTCCCTCGTACTTGACATCCACAAACTGGATTTTACGGCGGTTTTCAACTTCAATTCCGGCGGAAAAGTCTACGGCCGTCAGGTTGCGAGCGTCGCCGATGCGGATGTAGGACTGAAATGCCAGGGTTTTGTCCGGCGTTACGGTCATTTCCGTCTGGTTGAATTGGAGGGGCTGGCCCTTGTACTGCAATCGCTGCAGCTTCTCCACAATGAAGGGTGTGTTGAAAGATGCCGTTAGATCGTCTTCTGTCAAGACGACCCGCATCACCGCCTGGGTAGGCTGCCGTAACTTGACTTGGCCGGCAAATATGGCGCTGAAGTCGATCGAAACGGCTTGCACATAGAGTTCCATGACCGCGATTCGGAGGCCATTGTACATCAGCATTCCGTTGCCGATGAAGTCAAATCCGTCTACGCTTCCCTGTAACAGCTTGGCCACGGGTTCGGCACGGACGTTGGCTTCAACCTTGTCAGAACGCTTGAACAACGCGGCGATCGCGGCCCCGACAACCTTGCTGACGAGGCGATCGCCACTTTGAGCCTGAATCGGAGTGCTTCCAAACAAAGCCTGTACCATTCCCTTTGCTCGCTTGCCATCACGACTCATTATAACGGTATATTAAGAAATGTTAAATCAGTTGTGCTGATACGGACGATTGGAAATTGCGAAAACCGCCTGGATGGGGGGATGGCAGCGATTTCGAGATGTCAAAATTTTTTTGCGCCCCGACGGGGAACCCCGGAAAGATGGCGGCTCGACGGTTCCGCCTCGGGGCCCGATGATGGGTGGGGGGATCGAAATTGGCTGACTCTCGGGCCGTCGATGCTGCCGCTCTGTCCCGGGGGCTCGAAAGTCCGGTCGGTTCTCGGAAGGTTGGCGGTGGGGTATCCGGCCAAACATCGGGCCGATTCTCCCACATTTTTTGAGGGTCGCCCCGGAGCGCCCGCCCCTTTTTTAACCCTCAAGATTAAAGGGGGCGAGACGAAGACAATGGCGCTTGAAAAAGCCTTTCTACTTCCCGGCGATCGCCGTTTAACCCGGTTCCCCGCGAGATTTGAACCGGCTCGGCGATCGGGACATTAACGTGTTATTTTTGTCGGATATTGGATGCCGTGCCCCGAAGATCGAATCCGACGACCTTCTCTCTTTTTTCTTAAAAAAAAATACCTCGTTCTCGCCTGGGTTCCATTCCCATCCGGCAATTTCGTCATATCTTCAAGTCAGGATAATTACCATGATGGACTCGGAAGCTTATATTTATTTGTTTTACGCCGACACGATCCGACGCTTTAAAATATTAGCCTCTCGGGAATCTTACGTCCGCAATCAAGTGGTGTCTGACCGGTTTCCCTATCCCGTCAAAGTCGTCGAGTTTTTTCCGTCGTCGCGATCGCAGCAGGACGAAGCGCAACTGCACCAAATGTTGTCTTCCCACCGCATCCAAGGGGATTGGTTTGAATTCGAGTCCCCCCAATCCGCGATCGCCCCGATCCGAGAATATTTTCGGATTCGGGAAGAGATGGAACAGCAATTAAATTCTCTCTCTCAAAATTACAATGCGATCGCCAAAAAATTGAAAAAAGCGGAGGAAAAAAATTTACAACTCGAAGGAGAGATCAAGCGGTTACAAGCAGAACGCGATCGACTGTTTCAGTACAAAATTACCATCCAACGGGATTTGACCCGGTTCCTGTCTCGAATGGATTCCCACGAACACAACGGCAATTCGATCTACGCCGAACAATCGTTGCGATCGGACGCGATCCGCCACATCCGCCATAACCTCGGATGCGTCACCCAGGGACGACGCCTGCAGCGGGGAGATACGGTGATCATGATCGGTTTTTCGTTATTTGAATATCGGGAAAAATTTGAACAGTTGAAAGCCTGTTTAGAACGCTGCTCCCTCACCTCTGCCGAGGACGAATCAGAGGCGGTTGATATCAGTGCGGGAGTGCCGGTTGGTATTTATTTTACCACGGACAAACCGATCGCACGTTTGGAGGTGGAAGTGCCCAACCGCTATTGGAGTTTGCCGGGGATGCTCCCGGAGTTATTTGCGGAGGTGAAAACCTTGGGATTTGAAGCGCGATTTTGCCGCCTGGTTCACCTCAAGGAGGAGGGGGATACCGGGGAACTCGGCTTCATTCCCTGCGAGAAGTCGGAGGATTTGTGGCAGGAAATTTTGGCCAACGTCAAACCCCTCGGGACTCAGACGCTGTTGCGGCAGCAGGGGACGCTGTTGGAGTTGAGCCCCGATGAGACTCGCATCGGGGTGACGAGTCGGACGCTGCTGAAGATGATCCAGGACAAAATTCCTAATTTGGAACAGGCGTTGGAGCGATCGCTCGGGATTCGCTGCTGCGTTCGGGTGGAACTGATCGGCGAGGGGAGTTCGTCGGGTTCCGCCTCGGGTGTCCCCCACACGGATACTTAAAAAAATTCCGATTTTGTAGTACAATAATTTTTGTACTACAAATTGGGGTGGAGGTGGGGTTGACAAAATCATACTGTACGGTCTATCCTAAAACCATCGATTTAAACTGTACGGTCTAGTCAAATCACAATTCATGGATATCTTATCACTCGGCTTCCTGTTGGGAGCCTTATTAATCTCCGACGAAATTCTCAACGGAAAACTGCAAGTTTCCCGGCGTCTGCTGGAATGGATGGATCGGTTCGGGGAAGCGTCGGACCGCCGAGAAAAAGATCCGACTCGTTGAGGGTTATGAAACGACAGTACCCATCCGGCTTTTCCCCACCCCCCCTGTTTTTGAACAGTTGGGGGGTGAATTTTTTTTTGGGGGTGACAGATGGTTCCTCTGCTGCCGATACCTGCCCTGACCAAGGGCTGTGTTAAACTGGAAATAAGCGAGTGGGAATGGCGAAAATGAATAACTGGGTCAAACTGTCGATTTACTCCGGCGCTTTAATCAGTCTAATTTTACCATTTTACGACTTTGAATGTCACTGTTTTTTCCCAAAAAATACTCCCGAAAAAGGAACCTCTAAAGAAGGGATACAGTTCATCCGTACCCTGGTCAAAGGTCAGACAGTTTACTTTGTAGAAAACGGCGAATTTACCTTCAATTTAGAGGAACTACAATTGGGTATAAAGCCAGAAACTGATGATTATAGTTATCAGATTTTAGAGCCGATGGTTCCCGTTCAATCCGTTAGCTATCCCCTTCCCGAACCTCCGGGCGATCGCATTTTTATGATCGCCCAATCGAAGCAACCCCAATATCAACCCAGTTATTTTGGGGCAGTCTTCCTAATTATCGATCCCGACTCATTAGAGAAGCGACCGGTCGGTTTGATTTGTCAAAGTGAAATGGGTGATTCATCCCGATCGGAACTACCGCAAAGATTTGGGGATAAAATCAGTTGTCCTCCGGGAAGCAAAACTCTAGATTAATACATTTGAAAAACATCTCGCCCCCAACTCTGTATTCTGGGGGCTTTGAATGGCAATTATTGAATCCTTATCTCCAATCCGAGTCCTATACCTTCATTCATAATCGACAACTTTTAATGCTTTTTGGGCGACTAATTTTCCATCGACAAAAAACTTAAAAGTCCAAGTTTCAGAAGATGCGTTTGGATAAAATTTATAAAAACACGAAACCTGGGGTTGAGAAGGAGAGAGCCGTAGTGTGGATTGTCCCATTGCCACAAGTTGACCTTGTCGGTTCAATAATTGACAGCTTGTGGTATATTGTTTTTGGGGCAGTGAGGATAAATCCACCGAAAAATAAACTCTCGCCCAACTTCCTCCGGCAAAAGAGAGTTGATTTTGGTCAAAAGCCAGATAATTTCCATCCGCTTTGAGAGTCACCGGGAGTGAGAGGGGTTCCGGTGGCGGAGATGGGGTCGGTTTGAGAGAATTTGAGTAAGTTTTATAGTAAGCAAATCCGAGTCCGGCGAACATCAAAATGCCAGTCAGATAAAGTGCGATCGCCCAAATTTGTTTGGCAAGTTGAGGGGGACGCAAAACCTCGATGGGAATCAACGATTGCAGGGCGGTTTCGGCGTTGGGATAGCGATCGTTGTAATTGGGTTCGACCATTTTTTTCAGCCAATTGATAAACGCCGGACTCAAATGAGGAACCCGATTTTCAAACTGAATCCGTCCGCCGTCATCCATCAACAATCCCACTTCCGTCGAGGGGATTCCGGTTAACAAACAAATTAATGTCGCCCCCAAACTGTAGAGATCGGAAGCCTGGGTTAGTTGGCGGTTGAACATCTGTTCCGGCGGCATAAATCCCAGCGTCCCCTTCACCACGCTACTCACCGCCACTTCGCCACCCCCCAAGCGGGCGAATCCGAAATCGACTAAACTGACATCCATGCGATCGCCCACCAATATATTTTCGGGTTTCAAGTCCCGGTGGATGACGGGAGGGATGCGATTTTGCAAGTATTTGAGAATGTCCAAAACCGAGAGGGCGATTTGTTTGACTTCCTGGGGAGTCCACGGTTTTAACTCCGCCAAAGAGGGGGCATTTTTGTACTCTTGAACCATACAAAACCCGTCGGGGGTTTGGAAGGAGTCCAGATAGCGGGGGATGTGGGGATGTTCGAGTTCCCGCAGCACTTCAATTTCGCGATCGTAGGTGTGGTAGTCCGTCCAACTGGCTTCAATTCGGGCGAACTGAAACTGTTTGACGACGACGGGGATATCGCCGTTAATTTCTCGGGCAAGATAGGTGACGCGACCCCCGGCTCGGTTGTGTCCGAGTTCGCGGGTCACTTGGTAGCCGTCTAAAATGTGTTATAATGCTGAATATGAGTCGCAAAAATGCACCGATACTGACGAAGTAAATGACAGTCATTAAGGCGAATAAATTGGGGTTCTTGACAATTTTATTGCGACGACACAAGCTCATTCTTATCATCGCTCTTAACAGCCAATAAAAACAGTAAAATGTGCCGTGAAATATTGCTAATAATACCAGGAACCTTATCGAATATTCAGGAAACTGAGTTCCCTGATCAATGAAGTCCAATAAAAAAAGCAGACTTCCAATCAAAAAGTAAATAATTATACCCACCACCAAAAAGAACTTTTGCATTCCAGAAATGGCAACTCTCATCCCCAAAGTCATGCCCAATATAAAATATAAAAATGAAAGGGAATAAGATTCATATAATTGCATCAAAAATACCACGAACAGCAAGCCAAAAGTGATGCCTCCAAAAATTCCACAAAATAAAGTATAAACTGATTTCATAATTCCTGTGTAGTCGGGGGGAAGCCTATCAAAAATAGGATATTTTTCCGAAAACCCCAGTTTCTCATTGACAAAAATTGCCATGAAAAAAATGAATAAAAATGAAGCCAAGCATATATCTCGAACCGAGATATTTTCAATCCGGGTTAGTGCTTCCACACTCACGAATCCAAAAATTGCGGATAATAAAATTGCCAAAAATCTCGAAGACGAGAATTCTTTGATATGGTCAAAAAACCCTAAATTCTCCTGAGTTTTAATTTCCACATCCACCGGACAGACTTCCGGGTCGGAATTAGTCCGCAGCAAAATCTGACGTTGATAGGTTTCTCCCATTAATAATTGCCGGGTATCAACGGTGACAGTACAGGTGATTTGATTGACCTCAAATTTCGGAGGCGTGAAGGAAATATAGGGGTGGTCGTAGGGGGTATGGGGCGGGTCGGAGGGGTGGGGAGCGACTTCCCAGCGACCGGATAAAACGGTGTCGGGAACCGGATTGGTGATTTGGATAGTTTGGCTGACTTTTTCGCCCCATTCTTCGGCTGTCAATGTCAGTTTTTGGTGTTCCAGGCGAACTCGGGGCAGGCGAGAAACATTCAAGGGTTTGAGGACGGCTAAAGCTTCGGAGGCATTGGCAAAACGATCGCCCACTTTCGGTTCGACCATTTTTTCCAACCAGTTCAGCCAACCCCGTTTTTGGGGCGGGATTAGGTGGCGGAAGTGGACTCGATAATCCGCATCAATTAAACTGCCGATATCGGCGGATTTGATTCCCGTCAGCAAACAAATTAATGTCGCCCCCAATGCGTACAAATCCGAGGCGTTGGTGAGGCGGCGGTTGAATAGTTGTTCGGGTGGCATGAAACCCATCGTCCCCTTGATGACGCTGCTGGCGGCGATGTCCCCGCCGCCGAGTCGGGCGAAACCGAAATCCACCAAATACACGTTTAAGTTATCGTCGATCAGGATATTTTCTGGTTTGATATCTCGGTGGATAATTGACGGATGCCGGGATTGCAAATAGACGAGAATTTTGAGGGTGGAGAGGGCGATCGCTTTGATTTGTTCCGGCGTCCAACTGCGGCGGGTGGCGGCGGATGGGGCGTCGATGTACTCCTGAACCATACAGAAGCCGTCGGGGGTTTGAAAGGAGTCTAAATAGCGGGGAATTCCGGGATAGTCGAGGCTTTTGAGAACTTTAATTTCTTGTTGGTAGCTGTCGTATTCTGACCAAGTTGAATTTCCCGTGGCAAACTGAAATTGTTTGATGACGACTTTTTCTCGGGTTTGGCAGTTTTGGGCGAGGTAGGTGACGCGGCCTCCGAGGGAGTTGTGACCGAGTTCTCGCAGGGGTTGATAGCCGTGACTCGAAATGTTGGAAGCCTCATTCATGCTGGGTATACCCCCGATCGCGATCGCCTGATAGCGGTTTTCTCTCCAATGAGATCTGGACGATCCACCATTATCTCCCTTCAAAAGGGGAACTGGAAGTTAATCCGTGTATCTCACGGACTTGAACAGTGCCTTAATTTCAGTTTGGCTCAATTTTTTGCGATTGGCAAGTTACGATTTGTTCCATCAACAATTTCCGGTTGATTTTGCCGCGATCGTTTCGGGGTAACTTTTCCACGGAAATCCAGTGTTTGGGTCGCTTGTAACCGCTGAGACGATCGCCGATCGCATTTTTTAACATTTCCACGGATATCGCCCGGTTTTGGGGGACGTAAACCGCCGTCACGACTTCTCCCCAGTCGCGATCGCGTTTTCCCACTACGCAAACGTCCGCCACCAGTCCCGTCGCCAAAATCGCGGCTTCCACTTCAGCGGGAAATACATTTTCGCCTCCGGTGATAATTTTATCTCCCCGCCGTCCGACGATGGTTAAATATCCGCGATCGTCGAAATATCCCAAATCGTCGGTTATTAATTGAGTGATTTTTTCAGCGTCGATGTCCGTATTGTAACCCTGGGTTAAGGATTTAGATTGAATAGAAATTCTGCCAGTTTGATGGGATTTTAATGGCTTTTCGCTATCATCTAATATGATAACTTTGGCGTGGGGAAGAGTTCGACCCGTGGTATTGTTGCCGGCGAGAAATTCTTCGGGTTTGAGGGTGACGACTCCCGAGGCAGTTTCGGTCATTCCGTAGGTGGGAGAGAGTCGGATTTGATGCGATCGCGTTTGATTCAGCAATTCTGGCCAGGGGGGACTTCCACCCAACAAAACGGTTGCAAATTTTGACAGCCAATTAGCGGTTTTTGGATGTTGCAAAAGGCGGTGGAGTTGGGTGGGAACCAGGGAGATAAAGAAATCGGAAATATCGAGTTCGGGATAATTTCCATCCATCAGCGATCGCCAAGGAAAAATAACTAACCGTCCGCCACTTGTCAGCGATCGCACGAATTGCATCAAACCGCCGACATGAAATAAGGGTAACACACAAAATGAGTCGATTTGCGATCGCTCGAAATACTGCCGAAATCCGTCGGCGGAGGCGGCGAGGGTTTCCCAGGTGTGGACGGCAAATTTGACCGTTCCCGAGGTTCCGCCGGTGGGAATTAAAATGGAGGCTGGGGGAAGATGTGATCGGCTGTTATTTGTATCTAAAATATCGGGAATATTACCAAATTTAAGGTCAGGTTTGATGCGGTTGAAGACTTGTTGCCATTCCGCGATCGCCCAATTTGGATTCCCCAAAATAACCGGAGATTCGGAAATGACGGCGGCGAGGAAAGTGGCGAGAAATGCCACGGGTTCGGGTTCGGCGAGGAGGATATTGGCGGGGGTTCCCGTTCGGCGATGATAGTCTTTAAATTCGGTCAGGCGGCGGTCGGCGATCGATTGGAAGCGATCGCCACTCTTGGCGATCAGCCAATGATTGGATAACGGAATTTTTGGCTGTTCTAAATAGGTAGATGCTTGATCGTTCATCTCGTCAGTATATGCAGCTTGAAAATGAACCTTTTAATCCGACGAAAACCAATGTCCGACACCGAACCCCACGGCCCGATCGCTCCTCGATAATTCCGCCGCCAATTGCAATGCCGCCTCGCGTCCGATTTCCGTTTCAAATACGGAGGAAAATACCGCGTCGATGGCGTGGGTTTGACAAAAGTTTCGCAACTGTCGAGGAGAACCCGCGATCGCCGGTTTGATGACGAAAATTCCCCGCCATCCGTTTCGATAACAGTCCCGCATTTGTGGGAGGGTGGCGACGGATTCATCCAACGCCAGGGGAGTGGAATGGCGATCGCTCAATTCCAACATCCCGTCGAATTCGTCAACCGGCAGGGGTTGTTCCAAAAACTCGACGGTCAAATTCGGAATCTGCTCGGAAATTTTATCACAAACTCGCAGCCAGCGATCGGCTTCCGAAACTGTCAACCCACCATTGGCGTCGAGTCGCAGAAATAACCCTTCGGTCGTCGCCATCTCGCCGACCAATTCTTCAAATAAATTTAATTCGTGTTCAATGCGATCGACCCCGATTTTCCACTTTAAAGTTTGATATCCCGCCGCCACCAACCCCCGCCAAGCCGATAAGGCAGCTTTCCCCGTCGGCAGCAGTCCGCTATTTTTTAGGTGGGAGACTTCGCGACCATTTCCCCGCAAATCCTCCCAGGCGGACTCGAACCCAAACTGGCAGGCGGGGAGGTTTGAAGGGATGGAAAAAATAGTATTTTCGGTGATTTTAAAAGGGAGGCTTTCGCAAAACTTCCGAACATCCGCCAAGGTTTCGGAACCGAACCAACTCAGGGGTGAAATTTCACCCTGCCTCATTTTACCATCCTCCCCGGTCAATTGAATAATCATTCCTTCCCGCACGTCCCAAAGTCCGTGATGGGTTTTTAGTGGTTTTATAAAGGGTCGAGAGTAGGGTTGAAAATCAAATTTTAGGTTCACCTCTCCATCGAATCAATTGTTGTGATTTTGGACATTTTTATGGTAGAATAAAATCGTCGGTCGGATGCGATCGCACCCGACCGCTGGCGGTTCAATCAAATACCCAATGCAGGAAGGGAACCGCCGCCGCACAAAATGCCATAAACCCGAACAAGCCGCCCAGCATCCCGTACAGGAGAAATTGGTCGCCGCGTTGCTTCGCCAACTTGACGATAATGTAACTGTAGCCGTAGCACACCAAGAAGAAGAGGACGATAAAGCCGGTGAAGTAATATTGCATACCGATGTCTCGCGTAATTGACCCGTGTTGCCCTGAGAGGCTGTCTTTTGTATTCTACTGTAATTTTTCCGGAAATTGCACCCCATCAACAACTGTCAACAATCAGCAATTTTGCCGTCACAAAAATTATCAATTCTTTACAATTTTAAACAAGCCCGGTATCCGATCCAAATCGGGACTGTTGGCGACGAAAATTGCCAATCCCAAAACGGGCAATTTCTGCCGTTTTTTCCGGCGATGTTGAATCAAAAAAAACCGGCTAATCCGGCGATCGCGTGTCCGACGGGGGAGGGCATTTCAGGAAGATTGAATCGAAGATTGTCAGTATTATTTGATCGGGTTTCTTCTCCACCGAACGATCGCGCCCCTCTTTTCCCGACCTCCCCGCTAGAATGGAAGATCGCAGCGATCGCCAATCCCCCCGGTTCACCTCTACCTCTTGACGAAAACATCAATGCTTTCTTATAATCAGGTAGGTGTTTCCCCCGCCATCAAGTGAAAATAGACGGCGATCGCGAAGATGAAATCAATCCGATGTCTCCCAACCCGCAACCCTGACAAATCCGGCGAGATGAACTGCTAATATATCCAGATATAGCAATTTTCAGCCGTCACCCTCCCCCACTCTGTACTCTCACCAGGATTCAAAGCGAATGGCAACAAAAACCGAGAATTCCGAAAAGCAAAAAGCCTTAAATTCAGTCCTCAACCAAATCGAACGGAGTTTTGGCAAGGGGGCCATCGTCCGCCTCGGCGATTCCACCCGCATGAAAGTGGAAACCATCTCCAGCGGAGCCCTGACCCTGGACTTGGCCCTCGGCGGCGGTTTGCCCAAAGGCCGGGTGATCGAAATCTACGGTCCGGAAAGTTCCGGTAAAACCACCCTAGCCCTGCACGCGATCGCCGAAACCCAGAAAGCGGGTGGAATAGCGGCCTTCGTCGATGCGGAACACGCCCTCGACCCCACCTATGCCGCCGCCGTGGGAGTCGATATCGAAAACCTGCTGGTGTCCCAGCCAGATACGGGGGAGATGGCCCTGGAAGTCGTCGATCAACTGGTGCGGTCCGTCGCCGTCGATATCGTCGTCGTGGACTCCGTAGCCGCCCTGGTGCCCAGGGCGGAAATCGAAGGGGACATGGGAGACTCCCACATGGGACTACAGGCGCGGTTGATGAGTCAGGCGTTGCGGAAAATTACCGGAAATATCGGCAAATCCGGCTGCACCGTCATATTCCTGAACCAGTTGCGCCAAAAAATCGGCATCGTCTACGGCAACCCGGAAACCACCACCGGCGGAAACGCCCTGAAATTCTACGCTTCGGTACGGTTGGACATCCGTCGCACCCAGACCCTCAAAAAAGGCTCAGACGAGTACGGAATCCGGGCCAAGGTCAAAGTCGCCAAGAACAAGGTCGCCCCGCCGTTCCGAATCGCCGAATTTGACATCGTTTTTGGACAGGGAATCTCAACCCTCGGCTGTCTGATCGACCTAGCCGAAGAGATGGGGGCGATCAAGCGCAAGGGGTCCTGGTACAGCTACAACGGCGACAACATCGGCCAGGGACGCGATCGCACCCTCACCTACATGGAAGAAAATCCCGACTTCACCAAAAAGTTACAGGAGCAAGTGATGACGGCTTTAGCCGGCGGGGCGGTAGTTTCCGCCAACTCCGTCGGCCACATGGAAGATGCGGAATCGGATGAAGTGAACGGGAGCGCCGAAACCGAGGAAGAGTAAATCTGAAGCCCCCCTAACCCCCCAATTTTGGGGGGAACCGGACTCTTCTCCCCTCTCCTAGAATTGGGAGAGGGGTCGGGGGAGAGGGCCTGAGCGTTCGCGCCCCCCTAACCCCCCAATTTTGGGGGGAACCGGACTCTTCTCCCCTCTCCTAGA
>JBNGCR010000066.1:0-10372 GCA_050045915.1 Limnospira sp. | reverse complement strand
AGAGGGCCTGAGCGTTCGCGCCCCCCTAACCCCCCAATTTTGGGGGGAACCGGACAAGCCGAAAAGATTCAACTTCTCAAAAACGTCAACAATTCCCGATTCACCAGTTGGGGGACTTCCTGCTGTATCCAGTGGCCGCAGTCCGAGACGAGGCGGAGTTTGAAGGGGGCTGTAATCAGGCGATCGAGGCCGTCCACCAGTTTGTAGCTGAGAAAGGAATCTTCCCGACCCCACAAAACCAGGGTGGGAACGTCGATTGGGGCCGGACGCATCCAGCCCGTGAGTAACCCCTGGGGCTGCAAAAGTTGGCGGTAGTAGTTCATCGCCGATCGCAACACCCCCGGTTTTTCCAGGGCGGCTTGATAAATGTCCGTCTCTTCGGCGCTGAAAGCCCCCTTGCGGACGGCGTGTTCCCGCAGGAATCCCCGGACAAAATCTTTGAGGTTGTGTTGGATCAGCCATTCCGGAACGCCGGGAACTTGAAAGGCGAAGACGAACCAACTGCGGCGGATCTGATCCAAATTGCCCATCAATTCTTGGACGAAGCGGTGCGGGGGGGGTGCGTTCAAAATGGCGAGGCGATCGATGCATTCCGGGAACTTCTGGGCCAAATTCCAGGCGATCGTGCCGCCCCAGTCGTGGCCAACGATGTGGGCTTTCGCGTATCCCAACCGCCGGATCAGGCCCCGGATGTCCTCGCTGAGGGTGTCGAGGTCGTAACCGCCTTCCGGCTTGTCGGAGTCATTGTAGCCCCGCAGATCGGGAACGACCACTTTAAAATAGCGGGAAAGGGCGGGAATTTGATAGCGCCAAGCGTACCAAAATTCCGGAAAACCGTGCAATAAAACGACTAACTCACCTTCTCCCTGGGTCACGGAATGAAGGTGAATTTGATTGGTTTCGACGTACAGGTGTTGCCACCGGGCTTCCAAGTCTGTCATAAACTTCCACAATAATCGACCCAAAATGCCACTTTTCCGGCGGGAAGCAGTAGCAGCTTGGGATTGCCAAAGATCATGAACGCCATGCTCTCTATTATCCAGATTAGCACCTGAACGGCACAAAATGCGCGGTGGACAAGAGATCTACGTCCATCTGGGGGCAACTCAGGCCCGCTGAATCACTTTAGGCAAGGCGACAGGGGGTTGGATGTCGTATTTGACCAGGTTGGCGAGTTCCTGCAATTGCGCGATCGCTTCGGCACCTTCCAACTTCATCAGTTCGCGATCGTCGCGCATCTCCGTCCAGGTGATCCCGTAGTCCGATACCAGAAAGCGGATCAGGTGATTCTCGCCCAAACTCACCATAAATGAGGCGCTGTTCATCTGCCCCCCACAGGTGTAGCAAGAGGCAAGATATCCCCGCCTCTCCAGCACGACCGCCAGGGCTTGGAGGTTCATCACCAAATCCTGAACGAATCTTCGATGTTGCTCTGCAAGTCTGAGAAACATAATTTTCCTCCCGTCACCACAATCTTCAGACGATTTTAAGAATTTAACACAATCCTCAGATTGGGTGTCTAGATGTTGGCACAGTATAACCGTTACTAACCCAAATAATCATTATCCTAGCGAACATTCCCGGGCAATTGGGCAGGACATCGACCCAGACCCTTGCCACCAGAGAACCCCACCCCTTCTCTCAAACCCTTGAACGTGGATGCTTCGGACAATAAACCTTCGGATAGAGCGGGATTTCAACCCCACGAGATATCCTTCTATCATAAAAAGAATTAATATTTACCAAACTCTATATTTCTATCAGTTTTGCGTCCCGGCGAAATCCGCGCCGGCGATTCGGGGCGGGTTTCCCCACCCCCACCGTCAAATCACTCCACAGTCCACCACCCGAAAGCCGGCCCAATCAACCGAATCGTCAACCAAAAGACCACCAAAAAGCCGATCCCGATCCAAGCCCCCCGGGTCGTCAGTTGCATGAACTGTTCGCTTTGGCTTTTGGTAATCGGGACCCAGGGGAGGATATATTCTTCCTTCCCGTACTGCTCACCGAGCGCTTCTTTCCGACGTTTGGCTTCACCCATAATTTTTGATTTTAAAATTTGACAGGGACATCATCCCAACCTCGCGGCTAGGTATTTCGATGGACTCCCTATTTATCTTAAACCGTCGCCCCCCCCGATTCAGCACCGGGAAGCAGCGGTTCCGAAAGCCGGCACCAGGTGAGGGACGAACCCTCCACCGTCCACCGCAGTAGCCGAGTCGCGGGTTGACCAACGATCGCACCCGAGAGCCCGATCGCCCGCCGGGGAACCTCCGTCACCAACGTGATCGCCCGTTCCGCGTCACACAATCCCCACTTCACCAAATTGGCAGCCCCCGCCAACAACGAAAGGGTCGTCCCCGCCAGAGTCCCGTCCGCGAGTCGGGCCGTCCCGTGGGTGACGGTCATTTCGCGATCGTCCCAGGGATAAACCCCGTCCGGCAAGCCCAACGGCGCCAAAGCGTCGCTGACCACGAAAATTTCCCCCCGCGCCCCCCGCAGCAGCAAATCCAGCATGGCGGGGCAGACGTGTTCTCCGTCCGCGATCGCGCCGCAGTAAACCCCGGGTTCGGACAAAGCCGCCCCCAACAGTCCCGGTTCCCGGTGGTGCAGGGGCGGCATGGCGTTAAAGGCGTGCGTCACCATCGTCGCCCCCAGGTCAAAAGCCCGTCGCGCCTCGGCTGCGGTGGCTTGGGAGTGGCCCAAACTGACGACAATTCCCAAATTCCGCAACTCGGGGATCAGGAATGCCGCCCCGTCGAGTTCCGGTGCCAGGGTCATCACCTTGACCTGGGAAGCGTAATCTCCCAAAATCCGATCCAGGTTGTCCGCCGTCGGGGGTAACAGATACTGTTCGGGGTGGGCACCGCGCTTTTGGGTATTCAGAAACGGCCCTTCGAGATGGGCACCGAGAATGTCCGCCGCCGGGGTGAAGGGGTCGGGGTGAAATTGAGACAGGGTTTCGAGCGATCGCCGAAATTTCTCCGGGGCACTCGTCACGATGGTCGGCAAAAACCCGTCAACTCCCTGCTTCCACAAATATTCGCAGATGCCTTGCAAGATGTCCGTATCTTTGGGGATTAAGTCCGGGAAGGCCAAACCCAGCCCCCCGTTAATTTGCAAGTCGATCGCCCCAAGGGAAATCCAATCGCCCCCCAGGTCGATGGCCGTCGGTGCCGGATCATAATCGGGGGCGATCGCATCCACCCGGCCCCCGCGAATCCGAATGGTCTGCAACCCGGAGTCACCCAGAACCCGGGTATTAATTAAATCGATAGCGGTACAATTGAGCTCTGTACTGTCGATCATGACTGTAGGATTTTGGCTTTGAACTCGACACCCAATTTTCCCGATCCCCAAATTGGCATCATCATGGGGAGCGATTCCGATTTACCCACCATGTCAGCAGCGATCGCCGTCTGTCAAGAGTTCGAGATCCCCCACGAGGTGGCGATCGTCTCGGCCCACCGCACACCGGAGCGCATGGTGGAATACGCCAAAACCGCCCACCAGCGGGGTCTGAATGTCATTATCGCCGGAGCCGGGGGAGCCGCCCACCTGCCCGGGATGGTCGCCGCCCTCACCCCCCTACCCGTGATCGGTGTCCCCGTCCCCACCCGCCACCTCCAGGGCGTCGATTCCCTCTACTCCATCGTCCAGATGCCCGGAGGGATTCCCGTGGCTACCGTGGCGATCGGCAACGCCAAAAACGCCGGACTCCTCGCCGTCCAAATCCTGGCCTCCCACCGCCCCGAACTCCTCGAACGGGTACAAACCTACCGCCAGGAATTGACAGAATCCGTCCTCGAAAAACAACGGCGCCTCGAACAGATCGGATCTCAACAGTATCTCGAAAGAATGGGGGAATAGGGAATCGGGAATCGGGAATCGGGGGCAGTTTCTCCCCGGCTTCCTCCGCCCCTAGAGATCCTCCGCTCCCCCCGCTGTATTCTCTGATACAGAAATAATACCGATAAAATATACAAAATTGAGAACTTCAACTTTGGGCCTGGCATCTCTAAAGAAACAACGAAGTCCCTTGACGCTGGTGATACTTTATCTGTAATTTTTACCGTGATCGTGATGGAGCAGCCAGTCCGGGTCTGAGTTAGTTAAATACGGATGCGTTAGTTTGGGATATTACAATTCTCAACATTGAACTCCTTGTAATTTAGACCCAAAAATTGGGATAACGGTTAAGCATCTGCCTGAAAAGACGGTTCCAAGCGATCGTTTGATGCGTCTCACACGTTCATGTCAAGTTCACAACTCTGAGCAAATGTTTAAACGTCAAAAGTCGAGAACCAGAAGTTATCGGCAATTTGCAGAGGTGGGCGGAGCTGCACCTCAGTCTTCCTGCACTAATTTTTCTTGGAAACGGCCAAAATTTCTGTCTCCGAGCCTGCTCGCCTGCATTCCCCTGACCGCCTTAATTATCGTGGCGTGGAGTTTGGCAGCCGTAGCTCAAGAAGAAGGAGAACCCCTCACACCCGAATACGTCCAGGGGGTTCTCAATACCATTTGGATCGTGATCGCCAGCATCCTGGTGATCTTCATGAACGCCGGTTTCGGGATGTTGGAAACCGGATTTTGTCGCCACAAGAATGCGGTCAACATTCTGTCAAAAAACCTGATCGTCTTCGCGATCGCGACCTTGATTTACTGGGCCTTCGGATTCTCCATCATGTTCGGCGGCGAGAACCCCTACATCGGTGGGGGCGGTTTCTTCCTCTCCGGAGATTCGAGTGTCTACGGACTCGACCCCTTCCCGGCCGGACTGCCCAAGGAAGTGTTCTTCCTGTTCCAAGTCGCCTTCGCGGCCACCGCCGCCACCATCGTCTCCGGGGCGGTGGCGGAGCGGATCGAATTTATCGCCTTCCTTTTATTTAGCGTGTTGCTGGTGGGCATTTCCTACCCCATCACCGGCCACTGGGTCTGGTCGGGGAACGGCTGGCTCAGTGCGGTGGGTTTCCACGATTTCGCCGGATCGACCGTCGTCCACTCCGTCGGGGGGTGGGCCGCCCTCATGGGTGCGGCGTTCCTCGGACCCCGCATGGGCAAATACGGCCCGGAAGGGGAACCTAGGGCCATTCCAGGTCACAACATGAGCATCGCCACCCTGGGATGCCTGATCCTGTGGATCGGCTGGTTCGGATTCAACCCCGGTTCCCAACTGGCTGCAGATACCGCCGTCCCCTACATCGCCCTGACCACAAACCTGGCGGCCTCCGCCGGCGGCGTGAGCGCCACCATCACCTCCTGGGTGAAAGACGGCAAGCCCGACCTGTCCATGATCATCAACGGCATTCTCGCCGGTTTGGTGGGCATCACCGCCGGTTGCGATGTCGTGAGCTTCTGGGGTGCGTTCATCATCGGTGCGATCGCCGGCGTGATCGTGGTCTTCTCCGTCTCCTTCTTCGATCGCATCAAAATCGACGACCCGGTTGGTGCCACCTCCGTCCACTTGGTCTGCGGCATTTGGGGAACCCTGGCCGTCGGCATCTTCGGCGGTGCCAACTTCTTCACCCAAATCCTGGGTGTCCTCTCCATCGGCGGCTTCACCGTCGTGATGGCGACCATTTTCTGGTTAGCCCTCAAAGCGACCGTCGGCATCCGAGTCCACCCCGAACAGGAATACGAAGGCCTCGACATCGCCGAACACGGCATGGAAGCCTACAGCGGTTTCCTCAAGGAAATCGGCCCGGCCAGCATCGGCGGCAGCGAAACCGGCATCCCTAGCGGAGAGAGCGGGATCAGCAGAAGTTACTAACCTGCCGTTTTTCGCCCGTTTTTGAATCGTCTCCCCGGTCGGCGGATGAAGCGCCGGGGGGCGATTTTTTGCTCCGTCCCCGTCCAATTCCGGCGCGGGCAAGAATTGACCCTTATCAATTGTCAATTATCAATGATCAATTATCAATTAATTCTCCCCGAGTCTGATTATGATAAATAAAGGGACTACCTTCTCAGTTGCATCGGACGACCGTGTTGATTCGCTTGAAAAATACGCCAACTTGGGTACTGTTATCCTTGGCCAGCAACGGCATACTTTTTCTGACCGTCATCTTGCTGCTGCTGCGGGGACAGTCCTTGTCAGATACCTCACTCGCCCGAGCCTCGGAAACCACCTCAGCCGATCCGGCGGAACAAACTGCAACCCGGGAAGTTGACGATCGCTCCGACACCGACGATTCCGAACCCGAGCGACGACACCGATTGACGTATCAGGATTGGGTGGAACAGTTGCAGCGGGAAGCCCTCGCCGTCGCCAAAACCTCCCCCGATCGCCTGACGATTTTGGCCGGGGATTCCCTGAGTTTGTGGTTTCCCCCCGAATTGTTGCCCCCGGACCGGACATGGCTCAACCAGGGCATTTCCGGGGAAACGTCGGCGGGTTTGCTGCGGCGGCTGAAGGTCTTCGACCTCACCCGGCCCGAGACAGTGTTCGTGATGATCGGCATCAATGACCTGTTGCGGGGGATCGACGATGCCACGGTGTTGGCGAATGCTCGGGAAATCATCCGGGATCTGCGCTGGGTTCACCCCGGTGCCGAGATCGTCGTGCAGTCGATTTTACCCCACAGCGGCAAAAATGCCAGTTGGGAGGGCCGCGATCGCCTCCTGGAACTGTCCAACCGTCGAATTCGCCAATTGAACCGAGAGCTCGAAGCGATCGCCGCAGAAGAAGGTGTCTATTTCCTCGATCTACATCCGCTGTTTACCGACAAACACGGGAATTTGCGCCCGGAACTCAGCACCGACGGCCTGCATCTGAATGAACGGGGGTATTTGGTCTGGAGTACGGGTTTGCAGTATTTCAGCCAAAAGACGTTGAAAGCCGAATAACTCCGCCGGGGGTTGGTACACTAAATTTTTGAGGACTCCGGTTCCTCCCCCCGCCCACCCGGTGGATCGCAACGGAAGTCTCGTAAGGATTAATAATGAAGATCTCATTCCGACAAGCCATCACAGCTTTAGCTGTCGCCGCCGTTTCGACATTGAGTTGGCTCCCCGGCGCGATCGCAGTCCAATTCGGCCAAAAAGAAGTCGAACAAGACCGATTTGTCGCGATCGCGGTTCCCCGCGCCTTCGGTTACTCCCTGGTGATCGTCGAACAAGTGTCCGATACCCGCCCCTGCTGGAGCGAAAGCGGCTCCCGCCCCGTCGAGGTCGATCCCCTCCTCGTCAACTTCGATTTTACCGGTGTCTGCGGCCGCGCCACCGACAGCAACGGCTATTCCGTCCGCATCGCCGGAGAAGATCTCGCCCTCTCTCACAGCCTCAGCGTCCAGGAAGTGAACGGCGAGATTTTCTTGGTCGCCACCTCCCGGGCCGACGTTTACGCCCCCCCCATCGTCATCGGCCGCACCTACGGTTTATCCGGCGGCTTCAACAAAATCTTTTTGGAGCCCGGTTGGCGGTTCGCCAAACGCACCTACAACGGCCAAACCCTCGGCCACATTTACCTGGCCAACGACTCCGCCCAGGTGCGATCGGCTGGAACCCCATTTCAATAGTTGGGAAGTTTCTCGCTTGTCAGTATGAGGATCGCCAGATGAGAGTCAAGCAGTTGAAAATTACCGCATTTCGAGGAATTCGAGACTTGACGCTGACGTTTGACGAAAACAATCTGGCGGTTTTCATCGGCGTGAACGGTGTCGGCAAATCCAGCATTCTCGAATGTATTTCAATTTTATTGTCCTGGCTCTTAGCCCGAATTCAGTACGATCCCGATACAAAATATATTCCGACAACTTTAGGAACTCAAAAAAATTTATCAGAAGGATTATATTTTTATCCCGAAGACAATCACGATGAATTCCAAAAAGCACGCGGTGAAATCGTTTTTTCAACTGGACTCGATAATGATTATATTACCTGGAATTTAGAACAAGGCTACCCACCTCAGTATCAAAGACGACACTCTCGATTCAAACAACAAGAAGATACAAGAAACGACTTAGAAAAAACAGCCGATCGCATCCGCAACTCTTTGAGAAATAATTCGGAAGTCCTGATTCCCCTCGCCGTTTACTATCCGGTCAACCGGGGAGTCTTGGATATTCCTTTAGAAATTAGAGATAATTATACACCGACTCAAGTTGATGCTTACGAGCAAGCATTGACCGGAATTCAAATCAGTTTTGAGAGCTTTTTCAAGTGGTTTCGCGCTTTGGAAGATGTGGAAAATGAAGATAGAATAGATGACAGTGAATATCGCGATCGCCAACTCGAATCCGTCCGCAAAGCCATCTATTCAATTTTAGGGGATGAATTTGACGAATTGAGAGTCCGACGCAAACCTCAATTGCGGATGACGATCCGAAAAAATCATCGAGAATTAATCGTCGATCGCCTGTCGGATGGAGAAAAAAGTTTGCTCGCAATGGCGGGAGATTTGGCGAGACGCTTGGCTATTTCTCAACCGTCTCTATCCGATCCCCTCCAAGGAAGTGCCGTCGTTTTAATTGATGAAATCGAACAGCATTTGCATCCCGGCTGGCAACGCCGAGTTTTGCCGATTTTAACTGAAACGTTTCCCAACTGTCAATTTATCATTACCACCCATTCCCCCCAAGTCGTCAGTCAAGTCCAACCGGACAGTATTTATCTTCTCGAAAAAGTAGATGATCACACGATTGTCAAACACCCGGACAGTTCATTCGGACGAGATAGCAATCGGATTTTAGAAGATTTGATGGGAGTTCCGGCCCGTCCGTTGGAAATCAAAGAAAAATTACTAAATTTATTTCGATTAATCGACGACGGTAATTTGGAGAAAGCCAAAGAACTCCGCCAAGAAATTGCGGCGGAAATCGGGGAAGATGAACCCGAGTTAGTCAAAGCCAATGTCTCGATTCGGAGGCGAGAAATATTGAATCGATGAAATTCATTAAAAAATCAGGGGAGCCCGCCAGTTTTCAGCAGTGGAAATCCCAAGAGAATGAAGATTGGGAACCGACTTGGGACGATTTGCGATCGCCGGAAAAACCTCAACTCCATAATTATAGCAACGAGCGCTCACGTGGTTACAGTTGAAATGGGGTCAGAAATTTTCAAACCCTTATAGAAAAGCCGTTTCAGTTTCCGACTCCCGACTTCCGACTGCCGACTCCCGCGCGCAGCGCTATAATTGCGGGATTTACCGAACTGAAGGATAACGGAGAATATACCGAATTTTGTACGGCTTTGGCGTATATTCTCCGACAATTTTAACGGCCGATCGCCCTATTCTTCAACGATCGCGAACGCCAATTTCCCCTGCATTCCCCCGGCTTCCAAAAACTCGTGGGCCGCCGCCGCCTCGGCGAGGGGAAAGGTTCGATTCAAGTGAACGTTCAACTTCCCTTCATCGATCAACCGCGCACATTGTTGCAGGATCTTCGTCTGATCGAGGCGATCGTCCTCCCGGTTTTGCAGGGCCGGAGTCAACATCAATTCCAGAGATATCCGCAGATTCCGTTTCCGGGCTTCCTTCAGATTTCCCAAACTCAAATCCGGTTCCAAGAGCGTCACCAGATCGCCGTAATTGTGGACGGCGTAGACCGTCTGAAAAAACGTATCTTTCCCCACCGTATCGAACGCCAAATCGACCCCCTCGCCGTGAGTCCAATTCAGCACCGCCTCCACAAAATCTTCTTCTTTATAATTGATGGTCAGGTCGGCGCCCAATTCTTTCGCAAACGCCGCGTGTTCGGGCGAGCCCACCGTGGTGGCGACCTCCGCCCCCTGCAATTTAGCCAACTGGATCGCCACATGACCCACACCCCCCGCCCCGGCGTGGATCAGCACCTGCTGTCCGGGCTGCAACCGCCCGCGATCGTACAGCGACTCCCAGGCCGTAATCAACACCAGGGGCGCCGCCGCGGCCTCCGCAAAGCCGAATGAAGTGGGTTTGTGGGTGACAAACTTCTCGTCCACCACCGTCAACTCGGCGTAATTTCCGGTCGCCTCCCCGAGTCCGCCATCGAAGAAGTAAACCTCATCGCCGACGGCAAAATTTTCGACCTCTTCTCCGATCGCCTCCACGACCCCCGCCCCGTCGCAGCCCAAAATGGCGGGCATCTGGTCGGGATAAAACGTCCCCCGACTGCGGAGTTTCGTGTCGATGGGGTTGATGCCGGCCGCGTGCAGCCGCACCAAAAGTTGAGTTTCCGTTTGCAGTTGCGGGTCGGCAACCTCTTCGAGTTTCAGGACGTCGGCGGGGCCGGCTTCTGTCATTAAAACGGCTTTCATAGGGCTACTCGGTTTTCCTTGTCATATCAATGGGGGGGCAGGGGGGTGGAGGAGGCAGAGGAGGTAGAGGGGCACAGGGGCGGAGGAGGCAGGGGAGGCAGGGGAGGTAGAGGGGCACAGGGGCGGAGGAGGCAGGGGA
>JBNGCR010000065.1:0-26062 GCA_050045915.1 Limnospira sp. | reverse complement strand
TTCTCAGAACCCTGGGCTTGACCGTCCGTAACCCGCTCCGAAGGATTGCAAGATATACTGATTTTATGGCAATTCTTGACAGAAAGACACGACATTGCATCATGACGCAAATTTTTGGAGACTTTATCGATGCTCCGAGTACGAGTAATGAATTCTTGGTGATTGGATTTTCTCCCAGTTCGATCTCCCTCAAACAACGGTGGAGAAATAACGGTCTATCTGCCAATTTTATGGCCGATTACGTCACCACATTTTTTCCAAAGTCAGAAGAAGAAACCGAGGGATTGAGCCGGCAATCGGAAATCAAAAGTGCAGTCAGCTTTATCGCCAACGAATTGTTAGAAAATGCGATGAAATTCAGCGATGAATCTTCATCATATTCCATCAAAATACAGCTTTTTTTAAATCATGATAATTTGGTTTTTTTCGTCGCCAACAGTATCGCCTTTGATGCCGTCGCCGGCTTTCAGGATTATATCCAGGAATTGCTCAGTTCTGATCCGGAAGAAATGTACATTCGGCAAGTTGAAAAAAATATCGAAAACGACCATCAGTCGGGCTTGGGTTATCTGACAATGGTCAATGACTATCTCGCCCAACTGGGCTGGAAGTTCGAGGAAATTCCGCAAGATTCATCGACCCTTATCGTCACGACAATGGTCAAACTCAAAATTTGAGTGGGTGGATTCTTTAGACAGACACGCTGGCAGGACGTAACGATGGAAAGTACAGAATACAAAACCGAAGATTACAGTGTCGAATACGATCGCGAAACGGACACCGTCACCCTGGCGGGATCGCTCAGACTGAGTGGACTGGAGGACTCGAACCCCGTCGTCAAATTGCTCAACGACGTGCTCATCCTGGAACCGCAAACGATCACCCTCAACCTGCGAGAATTGGAATTTCTCAACAGTTCGGGTATCAATATGCTGTCCAAGTTTGTGATCAAAGTCCGCCAGAACAAAAGCATTCACCTAATTTTGCTGGCATCCAGCCACATCCCCTGGCAAGGAAAATCTCTCAAAAATCTGCAACGGTTGATGCCGACCTTGGAGTTAGAAGTGCAGTAATGGATGAGACGAAAATCAATCGTTAGACCATCAAAATATGAAATCGTCGATTTCGTATTTTGATGGCAAGGGAGTGAATTGGGAGGATGCAGGAAGAAGAACGAAGCCGGATAGATTTATTGTTAGAAATAGACGAATTGCACCAAGAAATTGAGGCGCTTAAACGGGAAAAAGCGGATTTAGAAATTCTGCTGGAAACGACGATGGTTCACGCCGATTTGGTCGAAGAACAACTGCACGAGTCGAACCAGCACCTGCAGGCCGAAATCGCGGAACGAACCCGCACTGAAATTCGGCTCAAGGCGTCCGAGAAAAACCTCAAAGCCCTGCTCGAAGCTGTCACCCGGACCAATACGGATCTGGAAATCATGTTGGAGACAACCACCACCCACGGTGATTTGATGGAGGAATTTTCTCACAATCTTAGCATCCGCGACACCCTCACCGGCTTGTTCAACCGCCGCTACCTCGAACAATCTTTAGTCCGACATCTGGAACGGGCCAGACAACAGCGCCAACCACTGAGTCTCATCCTCGGGGATATCGACCACTTTAAACGATTCAACGATCGCTGGGGACACCAAGCTGGGGATTTTGTCCTGCAAGCGGTGAGTCGATTCATACAAAATCACATCCGCCTATCGGACATCGCCTGCCGGTACGGGGGAGAAGAATTGCTCGTCATTTTACCCTCGACTTCCGCCCAAGAAGCCTACCACCTGGCCGAACGACTCAGAAAGGGCATCAAAGATATGTGTCACGAATATTCCTACACCTTCATCGAAGGGGTGACGCTCTCCCTCGGCGTGGCGAGTTTTCCCCTCCACGCTGACTCGGAAGACACCCTGATTAGAGCGGCCGATCGCGCGTTATATGCCGCCAAAAACCGAGGGCGCGATCGCGTCGCCGTCGCCTCCCGGAACCCCTGTGAAGCTTCCGGAAACGGCTCGTAATATCAGATCCGGTGGAAAGATGAAAAATCCGACTCCCGACTCCCTAATTTAGGCGCGACCGTAATTTTAAGGAAAAACCCACAACTTTTCATCCGCGCCGTCCCCCACCATTTCCTTTTTATAGCAACGAGCGCTCACGTGGTTACAGTTGAAATGGGGTCAGAAATTTTCAAACCCTTATAGAAAAGCCGTTTCAGTTTCCGACTCCCTAATACCGACTGCCGACTCCCGCGCGCAGCGCTATTAATGCACAGTCTTAGCCGTGTTGATCTACTACGCTAAAGCACTATCTATTGCCTCTTGCCTATTCCCTATTGCCTCTTTTTTTTACAAATTGCTGCGAGTGTGGCGGGCTTTTTGCAACAAATCCTGCGCCTGGGCGTTCACCGTCGTCCCCGGTTTGACCGACTCCAACGTGTAAATAATTTCCGCGAGTTGTCTGTTCAAAGTTGACAAATTGGGATTTTCCGAATTGACCAGTTGTCGCCACTCGGCGATCAGTTTTTGCGATCGCTCGATCGCCTTCACCGAGGCTTCCTCATCTTCGAGTCGGCGCCGAATCGCCCACCGGTTGGACTGATATTCGGCCAATTTTTTCTGCGCTTCCAGATAGCTGGGATTATCCCGGGGAACCTGTTCCAACCGGGCGATCGCCTCGTCCCAATGTTGCAAAACCTGTTTCCAATGGGAGGCGGTATGGGGGGGATTTTGGGCATCGTTAGCCGCTTGGCTGGCGAAAATTTGCGCCGCTTCAATTAATGTATTTCCCTGCAACCGTCCGGCGACGAACCCCACCTCCTGCTCAAAATCCCGCTCGGCGGCATCCAAAGTTTTTCGGGCCATCTTTCCCGCCAAGGTTTCTTGGGGGATGCCGCGGAGTTGGTCGATCGCCGCCTGCCAAGCTTGAATCGCCGTTTCTTCTCCCGCAGCATCCGTCGCGCCATCGAACTGTTCCCGGGCCAGTTTCAAGGTATCCTCGGCTGCCGCGAAGGCTCCCAGGGCGTTCTGTTCCTGAAAAACTTGCGCCGACCTGCGACCGATTTTCTTGCGGGCGCTTTCGTACTCATCTAAAGTAAATTTCCAGGTACATCCCATCCAAGTACAGTACGCTTTCGGATAATATCCCAAAAACCAGACGGGCAACTGGTCGAGGTGTTTTTGGGCCCGTCCCGCTTTCTCGGCGCCGAGTTCCAAATCTTCCGCCGCCGTGGCTCGGTCCACCAACTGATCCACCTGCTCCACCAGGGCGATCGCCTGCCGGTAGTTATAATCCATGCTGATATAACTCGGCAGCAGCAGCAGGGGCGCCGTCCTCGCCACCGGCATCCGGATCATCGGGTAGGGCAGATTCACCACCCAAATCAATCCGGCGAATCCCGCCGCCACCGCGCCCCCCCAGGCGACTTTCGACATCAAACCAGCGGGGCGGTTAGCCCGAGTCGCCCGGTCGAGGACTTTCGAGTTAAAATTGGGAAACTGATCGTCGAGCAGGCTGGCAATTTCGGAGCGGGTGAAGCGCTCCCCGGACTGCGATCGCGCCCTTTCCAACCGTCGCATCACGATCTGCCGGCCGATGTCCCCCGCCGGATCGTTGTGCCCTAGGCGTTTCACCTCTGTGGCGAGAATTTCAAACGCGCGATCGGAAAGTCGTCCCATTGGTTTGCCTCCAAACCTGAAATGCTCCTGCTTCCAACATAGCCCAGGTCGAAGCGGGGGTAAGTCGGAAAAAGCGAGGAATTGACAATTCTCAATTATTCCCCAAGATAGAGGTGCGGCGGGGAATGGCGGTTCATTCTGAAGGGGGGTCTCGGAATTGAAGCGATCGCCTCCCCCGTCGAATAAAATTGCCTCCCGAGTCGGCCAACTTCACCCAAAATCCATTTCTTCCGACGGACTGTTTGATCAATTTGAAATCAATGGCAATTTTAAGTCAATTCACCCTCCCATTTTCACTGTCGGCGGATGGGATAGCATTTTCCGGCGTGGCGGTATGGTCCGGTTGGGCGGTCGGGCTCGGAATCGCCAACTCTGCGATCGCGGCACTGTTAACTTATATCGTCCACAAACGCCGCGACCTCCCCTATACCGGGACGATCTTGCTGTTCGCCCTCTCCGGAATTTGCGGTGGCACAGCCGCCATATTGGCTGGATTGGGGGGCGCTCCCACCCTAATCGCCATCGCCGACGCCATCGCCGCCCTAGTCGCGATCGCGATCGTCGGGCGTCTCCTGAGCCTAATCCCCGCCACGGAAGCCTGGCTGAACCCAGCCACGTTGAACACCGCCAACCGGGAACTCGAAGCCCAAGTCCAGGAACAGACGGCCGAACTCCACAAAACCGTCGCCCAATTGGAGCAACAAATCCGCGATCGGGCGACAATGGAAACCGCCATCCAACAGCAGCAAGCCCAACTCCAAGCCATCTTAGACAACTCCCCCGCTGTCATCTACGTCAAGGACACCCAGGGCCGCTTCACCCTCATCAACCGCCAGTGCGAAATCCTCTTCAACCGCCCCGCCGGCGAAATTCTCGGCAAAACCAGCCTTGATCTGTTCTCCCCCGACCTCGCCGAGCGCTTCCAAAGGGGAGAACAGGCTGTTTTGACGGGCGGTGTCCCCCTGCAACTCGAAGAAGAAATCCCCTGCCAGGGCGAATGTCGCACGTTCCTCTCCGTCCAATTTCCCCTCTTCAACGATAACTGGAGTCCCTACGGCATCTGTAGCATCTGCACCGACATCACCGACCGCAAGCGCACCGAAGAACGGCTGCGGTTGCTCGAATCGGCCGTCAGCCGCACCAGCGACGCGATCGCGATTATCGAATGTCACCCCCGCCACCCGGCCGACTTCCGCATCGTCTACGTCAACGACGCCTTCACCCGCCTGACGGGCTACCGACCCGAAGACATCATCGGAGAAAGCCCCGCTATTTTCCACGGGTCGGACACTGACCCCCGACAACTTGATCGCATCCAATCGGCCTTTGAGAGCAACCAATCCATCCAGGTGGAATTGGTGAACTACCGCCGGGACGGCTCCAAATATTGGGCCGACCTGAGCATCTCCCCCGTCACCGACGGCGACGGCCGACTCACCCACCTGGTTTCGGTGCAGCGGGATGTCACCTCCCGAAAACTGCGGGCCAGTGCCCTCCAGCAGGAACGGCGACAACTCCAAAACATCATCACTAACGCCCCCGTCGCCGTCGCTATCCTTGACCGCAATATGCGCTACCTCGCCTACAGCGATCGCTGGCTGAGAGACTACGACCTGCCCGCAGAATCCCTTGTCGGGCGCTCTCACTACGAAATTTTCCCCCGCACCCCCGAACGGTGGCGGGAAGTCCACCGTCGCGCCCTGGCCGGGGAAGTGCTCTCCTGGACCGAAGATACCATCGACTATCCCGACGGTTCCCGGGGCTACTTCCGCTGGGCGATCCACCCCTGGCACACCCCGTCCGGAGAAGTCGGCGGTGTCGTCATCGCGACCCACCCCATTGACGAATTGGTGCGGGCTCGGGAAGCCGCCCTGGAAAATTCCCGGCTCAAATCCCAATTTCTCGCCAACATGAGCCACGAGATCCGGACGCCGATGAACGGGGTTCTGGGGATGACGGGGCTGCTGTTCAAAACTGACCTCGACCCCAAGCAGCAGGATTTCGTCCGGGCCATCCGCACCAGCGCCGACCATCTGCTGGCGATCATCAACGACATCCTGGATTTTTCCAAACTTGAAGCCAAGGAGATCGAACTCGAAGAGTTGGATTTTGACCTGGAGGAGTGCTTGGAGAACATCATCGACCTCCTCGCCACCCAGGCGGACCAAAAGGGGCTCGAACTGGCCGCGATCGTCGATCGCGACGTCCCCCGCTACCTGCGCGGCGACCCGGGCCGGCTCCGTCAGGTGCTGTTGAATCTGATGAGCAACGGCATCAAATTCACCGCCACCGGGGAAGTCACCTTGCGTGTCCACCGCCACCGGCGATCATCGCCCGATGCCCACCCCGCCTCCGCCACCCTCTGCTTCCAGGTGCAGGACACCGGGATCGGCATCCCCCCGGAAGCTCAGTCCCGGCTGTTTGAGGCGTTCTCCCAGGTGGATGCCTCCACCACCCGCAAATTCGGGGGAACCGGGTTGGGATTGGTGATTTGTAAGCAACTCGTGGATGTGATGGGGGGAGAAATTGGCGTGGAAAGTCGGGTCGGGGAAGGGACGACGTTCGGGTTCACCCTGCCCTTTTCCCAACCCAAAACGGTCTCCATCCCCGATTTGCCCAAAACGCTGACGGAGTTGAAGCTGCTGGTGGTGGACGGCAACGCCAGCGTCCGGCAGTCGGTGCGGTATTTGGTGCAATCCTGGGGGATGCACCGGTCGGAGGCTGCGGACGGGGAGACGGCATTGCAGATCTTGCGCCGAGAAGCCCGGGGCGGGAAACCGTTCAATTTGGCGATTTTTGACCAAAATTTGTTGATGGGGAGCGGGGAAAATTTGGCGGAAGTCATCCACACGGATTCGGAACTGCAAGACACCAAATTGGTGTTGATGACCTCTATGCGCCTGCTTAATTCGGTGGAACCTTGGTTGGAGCGGGAACTCGCCACGGGCTACCTGATCAAGCCCGTGCGGGCCTCCCGACTCTTCGATGCCCTGCTGACGGCGATGGCTTCGGAGATCGCGGGGGACGTGATAGGCTTGCATTCGCGGCGCGGCGGGGACGCCGATCGCGGATTTTCGGACGGCCTCCGGGGGGAGGAGGCACCGGCGGATTTGGACGTGCAGATTTTGCTGGCCGAAGATCACCCCATCAACCAACAAGTTTTGTTAAATCAGTTGAGTTTGCTGGGATGCTCGGCGGATTTGGCGGAAAATGGGGAAGAGGTGTTGGAAAGGGTCCGCGATCACCCTTACGATATTGTGTTTATGGACTGTCAGATGCCCCGCTTGGACGGCTACGCGGCGACCCGGGAACTGCGCCGGCGGGAGAGGAACGGCGATCGCCACACGGTCGTCATTGCCCTGACGGCCCACGCCATGCCTGCCGACCGCGAGAAGTGTCTGGCCGCTGGGATGGACGACTATATTAGCAAACCCATCGCCCAGGAGGAGTTGGAATGGAAGTTGAAAACTTGGGCTGGCCGCATCCGGGGGGGGGTGATGCCAGAAGCCGACCCCGAACCCCAAACCTCGGACTCCGAACCCGAACTCGACGACCCCCTGGATTGGAAGCGACTGGAGTCGATTTCCCGGGGCCGGCGGGAATTTCAGCAGAAGTTGCTGACGGCATTTGTGGGCAATGCCCGGGCGGATCTGGGACGACTCTGGGAGGCGATGGAGGCGGAAGATTTCGAGTCCCTAGCCGCGATCGCTCACCGACTCAAGGGGGCCAGCGGCAACGTGGGGGTGTGGGTTCTGCCTCCCCTGGCCCTGGAACTCGAAGAGAAGGCCCGGGCTCGACGGGCGGAAGCTTGCCGGAAGGCGATCGCTTCCCTCCGAGAACAGCTCGACTGGGCTGAAACCTTCATCCGGCGAGAATTTTTGGAGGCTTGAGGGTGGATGTCGGGAATCAATTGATAATTGCTAATTGATATAGCAAGTATCGCGATCGTATGTTAACTTGCTTGGGGAACCTCGAAAACTTCAAAACCTCGATTCAAAGGGGCTTTGAGTTCTGCCGACTCCCTCATACCGACTTCCGACTCCCTCATACCGCGTGCGGCGCTAGATCCCGTTCCCCGCTGTTAATCACTCAATCTTGATACGAAAAATGGCGACCATTTTAGTTGTCGATGACGACATCACAACCCAATTGATTTTGCAGAATGCCCTCGAAGAACAGGGGCATCACGTTACGGCGGTCGGAGATGGCAAGGCAGCGATCGAATTGGCGGAAAAACTCTCGCCCGAACTGATAATTTGCGACTTGATGCTCCCGGAGACGGACGGTTTGGCGGTGTGCAGACAGATCCGCGATCGCCCCCCGCTGCAGTCGATCTTTTTTATTTTGCTGACGGCTCAAGAACAGATGGACGAGCGCCTCGCCGCCTCGGAATCGACGGTGGACGAGTGGATGACGAAACCGATCGAAATTGACGGCCTGCTGGCGCGGGTGCGCTGCGGCTTGAAAATCAACCGCCTCAACCGACAGTTGCGACGGGCCGAAACCCAGCTTTTTTACGGCGAAAAAATGTCAGGTCTGGGTCAGATGGTTTCCGGCATCGCCCACGAATTGAATAACCCAGTTTCTTTCGTGACCGGGAACGTCAACCACGCCGCAGATTACGCCGGAGATCTGATAGAATTGGTGCAGTTGTACGGGGAGCATTACCCCGAGCCGGACGAAGAAATTCAAGATCAAATCGAAGACATCGACCTGGAATTTCTACTCGAAGATTTTCCCCAACTCCTCGACTCCATCAAAACGGGGACCGATCGCATTCGCCACCTGGTGCAGTGCCTGCGGAATTTTTACAAGGAAGAGGATTCGGAGCTGAAAAACTTTGACCTCCACGCCGGACTCGAAGATATTTTGCAGATCTTGCAGGCGCGACTCAAGGGCAAAAAAGGCCGCCCCATCGAAGTGGTGAAAGAGTTCGGGGAACTGCCGGAAGTACAGTGCTATCCGGGGCAACTGAATCAGGTGTTGATGAATGTGTTGAGCAACGCGATCGACAGTTTGGATATCTGTCGGGAGCGCGACGCCGATTTCGACCCGGAAATTCGGATTCACATCGGGCAGGAAACCGACTCCGAACCGCCCCAAATCGCGATCCGGATCGGCGACAACGGCGGCGGCATTTCCCCGGACGTGCGCGATCGCATCTTTGAACCCCTGTTCACCACCAAACCGCCGGGGGTGGGGACGGGGATGGGATTGAGCATTAGCCGCCAGATCGTCGTCGAAAACCACGGCGGCACCCTCGACATCGATTCGGAGCCGGGGAAGGGGGCGACGTTCACCGTCAAAATCCCCCGCCGGCAGACCCCCCCGGACTCTTAAAAAATATCGCAGAATTCCGCCTTCAGATCCCGCTCCATCAGCGCCTCCACCGCCTGCTGGGGCGTGATTTTATTGTTGAGCAGGCGGTACACTTGCCGGGAGATAGGGGTCGGAATTTTTTCCCGGTTGGCAATTTCGATCAGCACGTTGGTGGTGTTGACCCCCTCCGCCGTGCTGCCGAGTTCCTCCAACACCCCCTCCAGGGTTTTGCCCTGGGCCAGGCCGTAGCCGACCCGGTAGTTCCGACTCAGGGCGCTGTTGCAGGTTGCTAACATATCCCCCAAACCGGACAGGCCGAAAAAGGTTTCCGTCTGCCCCCCCAGGTGGGTGCCGATGCGGATGATCTCCGTCAGGGCGCGGGTCAGCAGGGCGGATTTGGCGTTGATGCCCAATTCCAGGCCGTCGCAGACCCCCGAGGCGATCGCGATTACGTTTTTCAGGGTTCCCCCCAACTCCGTGCCGATGGGGTCGTTGCTGGTGTACACCCGCAGCAAACCGGAGGCGAACACCTTCTGCACCGCTTCGGCCGCCGCCGGGTCGGAACTGGCCACCACCGTCGCCGCCGGCAGGTGGCGATCGATCTCCGCCGACAGGTTCGGCCCGGAGAGGACGACGATGGGATGGTCGGGAAAATCCGCCTCCCAAATTTGGGAGGGGGTACGGGTACTCTCGGGGTCGAGTCCCTTGGTCGCCGTTACGATGGGGACGTGTTCGGGGATGCCGATTTCCTGCAATTTCGCCGCCGTCGCCGCCACCCCTTTCATGGAGATGGCCGAGACGATCAGATCGACGCCATCGACCACTTCTTCGAGGGTGTTGCCCAGACGGCGGGACCACATCTGGATCTGGTGGCCGTTGTGGCCGGCTAACTCGGCCAGGGCCGATCCCCAAGCCCCGGCACCTAAAACCGCCAGGGTGGCCGGTTCGGCGTTGAGGAGTGTTGAAAAGGTTTCGTTGGCTTCTGTCGCTAGATTGGTAGTCATGGGGATAGGGAATAGGGAATAGGGAGTAGGGAATGGGGAGTCGGGAATGGGGAATGGGGAATGGGGACTTTTCCCACAGCCGAAATTTTAACAGGGAGTTTGAGCCGGTTCCTCACCCGGCGATCGCCCGGACTCCGCCGGAACCGGCAATTCCGGGGCCGGCAATTCGTAGTCCGGAATGCAGTTGCGCTTCATATAGTCATGGTACGCCGCCACCTCGCGATCGCACTGTTCTGGACTCCAACCCCCGTACTTCCGCAGGGTTTCCGTCAGCACCGGCAGCAACTCCAACCCATAGCGGGCGTGCATGGCCAGGGTCGTCCGGCGCCGGGTCAGGTCTACCAGGGTGTGGGCCATCTCCGATCGCACCCCGTAGATAATTTGCGCTTTGATATCCGGCAGGGCGGGGGTAATTTTTTCCGCCAACTCCGGGTGCTCGTCGGTGAGTCGCAGCACCTCCACAGCCCGAGCTCCGTAAATTGAGAAGAGATGGTGGATCGCCTTCAGGGGCAGTCGGGGGCGGTAGTCGAACAGCGCCTGTCCGAGGCGGGAATCGTCGGGCAAAATCGCACCGGGCAGGGGCTTTTTGTCCGTCTGGCAGGGGGGAACCGATCGCCCCATCTTCCGGAAACTGGCATCGACGAGTTCTTCGGCTACCTGCCGGTAGGTGGTCAGCTTCCCGCCGATCAGGGAAATCAGGTTTTCCACCCCGTCTTTTTTGTGGTCGTAGAGGATATGGTTGCGGCTGATGGAGGCCGTCTTTTTGTTCGGATCGACGTAGGGGAGGGGGCGGACGCCGGAGTAGGTGAACTTGACGTCCTGGCGGGACAGTTCCGCCGTGGGGATGATGCCGTTCGTCTCCCGCAGCAGATAATCGATTTCGTCGTCGTCGGCTTTGATGGCGTCCAAATTCTCGTTGAAGTAAATATCCGTGGTGCCGATCAGGTACATCCCCAGCCAGGGCACGATAAAAAACGGGCGCCCGTCGGATTTCGCCTCGACGTAGAGGGAGGTTTCCGGGGCACCGGGGAAGGGATCGACGATGATATGGCTACCCTTGGTGCCGCCGATGTGGCGCTTTTGAGACAGGGGGGCGGCGATGCCGTTTTCCCGGTCTAACTCACAGACGCGATCGACCCAGGGTCCGGAGGTGTTGATGACGACGGCTTTTTCGCTGCCCTTCACCTCGAAGGTTTCCCCCGTGAGGACATCTTTACACTGCAGGGAGCCGATCCGCTTCCCTTCCCGCCGCAGCCCCGTCACTTCCGCGTAATTGAGGACGGTGGCGCCGGCTTCCGAAGCCGCCAAAATATTTTCCAGACACAGCCGCTCGGCGTGGGCAACTTGTCCGTCGTAATATTGGGCACCCCCCTTGAGATTTTCGATGTCCAGGGAGCGGAACAACTGCTTGAATTTGGTTTTGGGGAGCATCCGGTGGGTGGGGAGGGTCTTGTCGTAGCTGAAGATATCGTAGAGGATCATGCCCGCCCAGATTTTCCAGTAGGGGCGCGATCGCCCGCCGTACACCGGGACCGTCAACAACAGCGGTTTGACCAGGTGGGGGGCCGTCCGCAGCAGGATTTCCCGCTCTTTGAGGGACTCCCGCACCAGGGGAAATTCAAAATACTCCAAATAGCGCAACCCCCCGTGGACGAGGCGGGTAGACCAACTCGACGTCCCGGAGGCAAAATCTCCCTTTTCGATCAGGATGGTTTTCAGACCTCTCAGCGCCGCATCCCGGGCCGCACCCGCACCGTTGACACCGCCTCCGATCACGATCAAATCGTAGGGTTGCGTTTGAATGGTTTGAAAATCTCGCATGATAATTTCGATCGGTTATCAATTTTTCGATGCCAGGTCGAGAATTGGCGGTGTCACCCGCGAAAACGGCGATCGGGTGAGCCGACAGGTTTCAACTCGCCAACCTCACCCTGATGGTTCCCAAATCAGACGGCTCCGATATTTCTGACTCGAAACCTGACCCGAGCCGGTTCATGGGAGCGTTTCGGCCCGTCGCGGACGGGTTCTCCGATTTCCCGGCAACTTCGGGTATTCAGTTGCACGATAGCGCGACTTTTTCGAGCCGGCCAGTCGGAACGGGGCGGACGGTTCACACCGAAACCACTTCTTTGTCCCCCGCCGTCTGGTGCTGCAGGGACTCGAAGCGATCGAAGACGTGGTCGGCCCAGCATTTGACGTCGTATTTGACGACGGTTTCGCGCATTTTTGCCATCCGCTGCTTCTGCTCTTCGGCGGGCATGGCCAGGGCTTGTTCGATCGCCTCGTCCATGCTCTTGACGGAGTAGGGGTTGGTCAAAATTGCTTCCGGGAGTTCCACCGCCGCCCCGACGAATTCGGAGAGCACCAGGGCCCCGCCGCGATCGCCCCGGGCCACGACGTATTCCTTGGCTACCAGGTTCAACCCGTCCCGCAGCGGCGTCGTCCAGCACACGTCCGCCAGCCGGTAGTAGGAGAACAGCTCGGACAGGGGGATCGGCTGGGTGAACAGCAACGTCGGAATCCAGTCCAATTTGGCGAAGCGGCCGTTAATTTTACCCACCAACTGCTCGATCTGGTGCTGGGCCGTCTTGTACACCCGCATCCCGGCCGCGGCCGAGACGCAGGTCATCACGAACTGGACCTTCCCGTGCAGGTCCGGGCGACGCTGCAACAGGCGCTCGTAGGCTTCGAGCATCTCCCGGTTGCCCTTGACGTAATCCACCCGGCCCGCGGCGATCAGCAACTTGCGATCGCTGAGTTCTTTCCCCATGACTTGCAGCCGTTCCTGGGTTTCCGGCTTCTCCAACACCGACTCGATGAATCCCGGGTTGGTCCCCACCGGGAAGGCATCGATGTTGACGATCTGATTTTTATATTTGAGTTGGCTCACCACTTCCGGCTCCGCCAGGGCGGTTCCCACGGGGGTGATGTGTTCCGGGACGGGTTCGCGTTTCAGAATGTCCACTTCGCACAAACTGCGGGCGACGTTGACGAAGTTCTCCGAGTAGCGGGGGATGTGGAAGCCGACGATATCGCAGCAGAGCAAACTCTTGACGATCTCCTGCCGCCAGGGCAGGATATTGAACACGTCCACCGACGGGAAGGGGGTGTGGTGGAAAAAGGCGATCTTGGCGTCGGGCTTCAGTTCCCGGATGTAGCGGGCCGCCAGCCACAAATTGTAGTCGTGAATCCAGATCAGGGCGTCGTCGGCGGCTTCCTCGCAGGCGGCTTCGGCGAACAGGCGGTTGATCGTCTGGAAGTTCTCCCAGTCGGCTGTTTCGGAGGTGAAATGGTAGGGGAACGAGTGCAAAATCGGCCAGAAGGCTTCCTTGGAGGTGATGTGGTAGAAGTGTTTCACCTGGTCGGGGGTGAGGGCGATGCGGCGCACCGCGTAGTTGCCCTCGTCTTCCACCGTCACCCGCTCTTGGAAGTCGGCCTTTTGTTTGGCCGTCACCTGTTTCCACGCCACCCAGGTGCCTTGGTTGACGTTGGCGAAGAAACTTTTCAGGGTGGGGACGATGCCGTTGGGGCTTTTTTTGGCACGGTAGTGGACTTTGCCATTTTCGATGACTTCGTCGTAGGGTTCCCGGTGGTAGAGGATGACGAGTGAAGATTTCATGATTATTGCTCTCAATATCAATAAGGTTGGCAAAATTTGGGAATCGATATCGTGGGCAAGAGATCGCCCGAGATATCAACTCGGCAGCGGTTGACGCAACGCTAGAACACAGCGCCGTAATGTTTCAAGCCGTCCCAAATTCCAGCCGCCCCGGGGTGGGGGCTGTGATAGACATTTTTCATTGTTTGGATTTTCTCGACAAGTTTGGGTTCCGAGTTTCCCACGGCAATACTTTTGAGTCCCGTTTCAAATAGGGACCCGTCGTTCAGGGTGTCTCCGGCCGCGATCGCCCGATCTTCCGCCCGCTGGTACATCGAGAGAAGTTTCATCAGGGTCGGGCCTTTGGCGATACCCCGGGGGACGACATCCAAGAAGCGATCGGCCGAACGGATGCTCTCGAACCCGGCCCGGTCAATTTTTTCGAGGGTCGCCGATCGCAACTCGTCGGGCCGGTAGTAGTAGGAAACTCGATATTGGGGCTCGATCGCCTGCGGTTCGAGTCCCGGTTCGCCCGCCAAAAGCTCCCGGACTTGGGCACCGGCATTTCCCCACTTCGTGGCAATCCACTCCTGTATCTCGATTACAGGGGTCAGGGTGCCGTCAAAAACGGTCGTTCCCACGTCTGCGATGATGTAGTCCGGGCGGGGAAAATCCGGTTCCTCGAATAGTGCCTTGACGGCGGCGAGGGTGCGTCCCGTCACGAAGACCAGTTGCAGGCGATCGCGGTGGGTTTGGATGTATTGGTACAATTCACGGCGCTGCCCTTCGGAACCTCCCAAAAAGGTTCCGTCCAGGTCTGTGGCTAAGATTACGGAGTCTTGGTCTTTTGATGCCATCACAACTGTCTGTTGACAACAGGCGCCGCTCAAACGGTTTGATCGAACTCCGGTTCGGAGTCGCCACCTACAGCAAATATTTTCCCGGATCAACCGAGGGGCAGGGGCAGTGGAATCGGCTGATAGCCAGCATTAAACTGAAACATCGAGACGTCAACGGTGTTCGTCGAGTTCGATTCCCCACGGCGGCGATCGCTCCCAAAGTGATTCTTCAGTTCCCCCGACCGGGCTGCCCCGTCAATACACTACATTTTGATCGACAATTGTGCTTATACTATACCCGATCACCTTAACCTTACGGTTGCAATCCGCTTCCGAAACTTTAACAAAACTTAATCTCCGTTCGCATCTATCCCAGGAGTGATGACAAGTCCCGGGGCGATCGCGATCCGCCTGTCATCGCCGCCGCCGAGCCGGACCCGTCTGAGGATTGGGTTAGACTGGAATCCGAAAACAGTCGAGTCGAGAGAAAAGGGAAGGGCAGCCTTGGTAACGACAACACAACCCTCAGTCCAACTGGTCGAAGAGAAAACCCAAAATTTGCTAACCTGGGCCGCGACGGTCGAACGCTCCAAAGCCTCCTACTTTGAAAAGGCGCAAATCCTGGCCCGCAAGCTCGGCGCCCACTGGCTGGGCGACGGACTCACCCAGATCGGCTTCTGGACGCCCAAATTGACCTCCCAGGTGATGCGGAAACTAGAAATTTACCTGGAAGTGTTGACCCCCCTGGACGCGATCGATCTGCGGGCCGAACGGCAGGTCGTCCGCTTCCGCCGGGAACGGCTCAACCTCAAACAGCAAGGGGAATACCACTGGGGCATCATCGAAGGCATGGAACCCGGGAGCCGCGATCGCGTCGGTTCCTTCTACTGGCTGCGCTACATCGATCAGGCTGACCGACTCCAGGCCATCCGCGACCCCCTCGCCTACTCCATCCCCTACGGCGTCTTCGGTCCGGCCGAACTCTACGACATGGAAAATCTCCAGGCCACCCGCGCCGACCTCGAATATTTCGCCCGCCGGGGCACCTCCCGCCACCCCACCCTCGACAATTCCGACGACGACATCACCGCCCTGCCCAACCCCCGATTAATTCCCCGCGTCCGCCCCCCCAAAAATATCCTGCAACTGCACGTCGGGACCGCCACCGCCGAAGGCACCCTGGAGGGCCTGACGCGCCTCTACAGCCGCATTTCCGACAAACTCGCCCAAAATATCCCCCTCACCCCGATGGAGGAAAACTATGTCGGCTATGGCGCCGTGCAGCTCCTCCCCATCGAACCCCCCATCGAATACCGGGACGAGTACAGCCCGGAAAGTGAGTTTTTCGCCTTCGTTTCCGAAGATGGCGAAACCCTCGAAATCAACCTCACCAAACCCAACACCCAAGATTGGGGCTACGACGTGCCGATCTTGGCATCTTCGGCCACCAACCCGGCCCTCCTCGGCAGTGTCCGCCCCGATGAAGTGGTGGACTTTATCGCCACGTTGCACAACTTCTCCGCCGGTCCGATTCAACTCATCTACGACCTGGTCTTCGGCCACGCCGACAACCAGTCGGAACTGCTCCTCAACCACCAGTTTCTCAAGGGGCCGAATATGTACGGCCAAGACTTGAACCACCAATTGCCGACGGTGCGGGCGATCTTGCTGGAAATGCAGCGCCGTAAGATCGACACGGGCGCCGACGGCATCCGCGTGGACGGCGGCCAGGATTTCCGCTTTTTCAACCCCCTCACCGGCCTGGTGGAACAGGACGACGCCTACCTGTTGGCGATGAGCGATGTCGTCCAGGAAATCGGCGGCAACCAGCGACTGCTGTTCACCATTTTCGAGGACGGCCGACCCTGGCCGGAGGAGGGCTGGGAGGAAATTTCCACCTACCGCGACCTGATCGAACTGCGCCCGGATTCGTTCCAGTGGGGACCGCTGATCTTCGCCCACAACACGCCGACATTGAAGGGATTTTGGGAGCGAAAATGGCGGCGGGTTTGCGAGGTGATGTACCAGGGGGAAAATTGGATCACGGGTTGCGCCAATCACGATACGGTGCGCCGGGGCAATCAGGTGGAGTTGGAGCAGGATATCAATTGGAATTTGGGCGAAACGTTGCTGGAGGTGTTGAAAAATGGCTACGACAACCCGGCGGTGACGCTGTGGGTGTACGGCTTCAGTCCCGGTTTGCCGATGGATTTTATCAACGCCACCACCCGGGCGCCCTGGATGTTTTTCCGCAACACGGATGAGCGCTACGGCGTGAAGGTGGTGTCGGAAGAAATCGGGTTTTTGGATTGGCAGATGACTCCGGAATTGTACGGGCGAGACTATGTCTTTCCGCGTTTGAAAGCGCTGGGATTCGAGCAGTTGGAGCAGCTCAAGGAGTTCGGGAAGGCGCTGCAGCGGGGGATGGCGGACGCCGACTACCACCTGCCGACGGTGGTGGGGGCCTGTCAGGCCTGTTTGGGAGAGTCCACGGAACAGTGCGACATCGAGTATTGGAAGCAGATGAATCGCCCGGAGATGGTGGCGTTTCTGAAGAACCTCGACATTCAGAAGCTGAAGGAATTCGCCCTGAAGTTTATGGAGGATTGTTACGAGCTGTGCAATGTTTCCCACTACGCGAAGGATTTGAATCCCGTGCAGACGCACTTCAACTGGAAGCTGCGCCGCTTCCGTCGCGATCGCATCTGGCTGCGTCAGAACCTGATGGGAACGGACGAGTTTCACAAGATCGGCGACGACACCCGGACGGTGTTTTACGGGGTGCGGGGGAACCCGTATCGGGAGGAAGACCGGGTGGTGATGGTGGCTCACATGGGGGGTGAAGCGATGACAATTACCGTGGGAGAATGGCTGGCGTTGGACCTGTCCGGGTGGAAGGTGGCGATCGCTTCTCCGGGAGTCGAGTTGGACGACAACCTGGCGGATTTGAACCAGTTTGAACTCAAAGATAGTCAGGGGGTGTTGTTGGTTCCCCAAGCGGGAAAGTGACGCCCGATCAATCTCCCCGGAGATAGATTTTAAATCTGGGTGATCTCACGCATATTGATTCTCCGGGAGTGATGTTAAGGTAAAGGTAAAGGAATGGTAATGGAAACTTCAATCTGATGGGATTGTATGACCTAACATAGACTTTAGAAAAATTTATTTTTCGCTTTGGTGGCTGTCATGGAACTTAACAATTTTGTCAATCCCCGATATCGCTATCGCGGCCCGGACAAACCCGAAAATTTTCAGTTCAACGCGACCCTTCAAGACTTTGCTCAACAAGTCAGTTATATTGCCGCTCTGCAAACGGGGGGAAAATTGACCACCTCCGAATCTTACGAGCAAATTAAAACGGGCTGGAAACAACTCAAAAAAGCTCGCAAGCAACTCGGAATTAAGAATCACTAACCAACATTTTTATGCCAATCAAGTGACGGGGGATGCGACAGCATCCCTTTTTCTCTTGTCAGGGCGCAAGCTTTGCGCCCCAATTATAGCAGTGCACGCTCGTATACCTATAAAAGGGAGTCGGGAGATTGATCATTCCTGGCGTGTAACCACGCTCTTCAAGCCACGCTCCAGTTTTTGAGCGGATCTGATACCAATCAACAATTATTAATTATTAATTGTTAATTATTAATTGTTAATGATTCGTTCTGCCCGCACCATCGGCTCTCCGATCATCCGTTTGAGGGTGAACCCGAGCTTTTCGCAGATGTGCTGCATCACCCGGTTGTCGGTCAAAATTTCGGCGATGATGCGGCTGAGTTTTTCCTCGCGGCCGATGTGCAGCAGTTGTTTGAGCAACTCCGTCCCCAACCCTTGCCGCTGGAAGGCATCGCTGACGAGCAGGGAAAATTCAGCTTCGTCGGTCCCATACACCCGGCTGAGTCGTCCGATTCCGATCAGTTGTCGTTCTCCGGTTTCCGGATGGGTGTATTCCCCGATCAGGGCCATTTCGCGGTTGTAGTCGATGAAACAGAGGCGGGAGAGGCGATCGTGGGCCACCCGGGAACTGAGCTTGATCAGGTGGGCGTAGCGCAGGTAGACGCTCTCTTCCGAGAGACTTTCGTGGAACTTGACGGCCATCGGTTCGTCTTCCGGGCTGATGGGGCGGATCGCGATCGCCTGTCCCTGTTGAGAAACCCAGTGGGTGACGTATTGATGGGGATAGGGGCGGATCGCCGGTTTGGACAGTTGCGCCTCCGGCGTGTCGGGGTCGTGCAGCACCACCCTGGCGTCCAGCGCCACCAGCCGATCTTCGGACGCCAGCAGCGGGTTGATGTCGATTTCCTTGATCCAGGGCTGCTCCACCACCAGATGAGAAAAGCGCACCATCAGCAGTTCCAGGGCTTCGATATCCACCGGAGGCCGCCCCCGCACCCCTAACAGGGCTTTGTAGATTTTGGTCTGTTCCATCATCCGCCGCGCCAGGGTGGTATTGAGTGGCGGCAGGGCTAAGGTGCGGTCTTTGAACACCTCCACCAGTTGCCCCCCCGTGCCAAATAAGAGCACCGGGCCGAATTGGGGGTCGAGGCTACTGCCGATTATCAACTCGTAGCCGTCCAATTGCAGCATCTCCTGGACGGTGACGCCCTGGAAGTGCTCGGTACCGACTTTTTTCTCTACCGATGCCGCGATCGCTTCAAAGGCCCCCCTCACCTGCTCCGCACCGTTCAAATTCAACTTCACCCCCCCCACGTCCGTTTTGTGGGTGATGGTTTCCGAGAGCAATTTCAGCACCACCGGATAACCGATCGCCTCGGCGGCGGCCACCGCATCCTCTACCGTGCGGGCGATGCGGGTTTCCACAATCGGAATGTCGTAGGACGCGAGCAGTTGTTTGGACTCGAACTCAGTGAGCAGAGTCCGCCCCTCTTGGCGGACTTTTTCGATCAAATCCCGGGCCGTTTCAAAGGTGGATAAATGATCCTGGGGTACCGCCACCGTCGGCGTTTCGTACAACCCCCGCAAGTTGTAGGTGTAGCGGCACATATAATTGAACATCCGCACCGCCGTGTCCGGGTAGGGGAAGGTGGCGATGTTGGCCTGGTTGAGGATCTTGGCACCCGCCGCCACCTCCGCCCCCCCCATCCAACTGGCGAGGATCGGCTTTTTGCGGCCCTGCAGGGCGTGGAACTTCAGTTGTTCGGCGGTTTGAGTGGGATCGGTCATCGCCTGGGGTGTCAGGATCACCAGCAGGCCGTCCCCGTTGGGATCTTTGGCGGCAATTTCAAAGGCTTTGGCGTAGCGTTCCGGGTCTGCGTCCCCCAAAATGTCGATGGGGTTGCTGTGGCTCCACTGGGGGGGCAGCACTTGGTTGAGGGCCTCGGTGGTTTCCGAGGAGAGCTGGGCCAGGGTTCCCCCTTCGACCAGCAGGGTGTCTGTCGTCAGCACCCCCGGCCCGCCGGCGTTGGTGAGGATGGTCAGCCGGGGGCCTTTGGGGCGGGGCTGTTTGGCTAGCAGTTCGGACAGGGAGAACAGGTGGGCGATGTGGTACACCCGCAGCACCCCGCAGCGTCGGAAGGCGGCATCTAAAACGTCGTCGCTCCCGGCCAGGGCGCCGGTGTGGGAGGCGGCGGCCTTGGCGGCGGCTTCGGTGCGGCCGGCCTTGATGACGATGATCGGTTTGGTGAGGGCGACTTCCCGGGCCGCGGACAGGAACGATCGCGCGTCCCCGATGGATTCCATGTAGATGACGATGCTGGTGGTGTTGGGGTCGTTCCCCAGGTAATAAATCAGGTCGCCCCACCCCACGTCCAGCATCGAGCCGATGGAGACGAAGGCGCTGAAGCCGACGTTTTCCTGGAAGCTCCAGTCCAAAATGGAGGTGCACAGGGCTCCGCTTTGGCTGATGAAGCCGACGTGGCCGGGGATGGCCATCGCGCTGGCGAAGGTGGCGTTGAGGCCGGAGATGGGGTTCATCACCCCGAGGCAGTTGGGGCCGATGATCCGCATCTGGCTCCGGCGGGCGCATTCGAGGATCTCTCGCTCTAATTCCACCCCGGCCGGGCCGATTTCTTTGAACCCGGCCGACAGGATGATGGCGCCTTTGACCCCGGCCGCGGCGCACTGGCGCACCACGTCGGGTACGGTGGGGGCCGGGGTGACGATAATCGCCAGGTCTACGGGTTCGGGGACTTCGGCGATGCTCGGATAGGCTTTGATGCCCAAAACGCTGCCGCGGTTGGGGTTGACTGGGAAAACTGTCCCCCCGAAGGGATTGCTGATCAGGTTCCAGAGCAGGGTGCGGCCGACGCTGTTGCGCTTCTCGGTGGCTCCGATGACGGCGACGGTTTTGGGGGAAAAGATGGCGCTGAGGGGTTGATATTCGTAGCGTAGGATGTCATGAGCCGGATCGGTGGTTCGGGATGGGGTAGCCTGCATAAACCATTCCTCGTTGTCGTGTCAACTGTGACGGGTTGTGTTGGGGTCGGGTTGGGGATCGGGTGTCCGATGGGGGTGGGGGGAGTATTTATTCACAAGTATAGTCTGCATTGATTCCAACCGGCCAGATAAATTGGAATTTTTCTAAGTTGATATGGGTTCTCGGAGGCGGGCCGGGAAGGAGGGATCGGACTTCATTTTGGGAAGGTTGTGACGAAGCGATCGCCACGTTAAAAAAAGATTAATTTTTGACGGCAGGTTCGGTGATTTGTAATACATTTTGAAAATTTGTAAAGGGGACGGGAATTGTATCGAAAGGAAGCTGGGAGGGGCGCGATCGCCGTGTCAGTCCCTCGCAATTGATGCGATCGAGCTTTCCGGGTCCCCCGTCTGGAGGGCTGAATCGCCCTGTCTATCAATTGGGATCTTTCGACCGCTTTAATTGGGGTTACAATTGCCCGATTCGAGTGGAGTTTGGGGGGAGGATTTTGGTTCCGAAACTCGGAGCGCACCGTCGATAATCTTGGAGATCTGGCGGTTCTGGGAGCGAGTTAATGATCTGATTCACGAGGAAATTAATCCGATGTGTTTCCCCGGAAAAGCACACCCATTTTGTCTAATTAAAACGAATGAAAAAGCGATCGCGGGTAGCGATGGGGCGGCGAGTCTCGCGGGGACCCTCCGCCCGATTGTTTGGGGAATTTGACGGAGTTCGACGGTATATCCTGTTACCGAAATTTGGCGATCCTCCCTCCGGGCGATCGTGAAATCAACACTTGAGAGGTTCCCGTTTTTAATTTTTTTTGCTACCCTAGTCAGATTGAATATCAATGTCGTATCCGGATGGGCGGTTGTTTTGCGATCGCCCCCGGAATATTGTTAAAAAAAATCTTAAGAATAACTGTAAAAGCCCCATCTATCTCGGCATCTGAAATAAGATGAGCGGTGAGATCATCTATCCCCTCGACAACTGTCCTATCTGAGGCACCTACATGGTTAACAAAGTCACCAACATCGAAGAGCTAGAGAACCTGATTCAACGGGTGAAAGCGGCGCAGAAAACCTTTGCTGGCTTTTCCCAGGAGCAAATCGACCACATCTTCAAGAAAGCCGCCCTGGCCGCCAACGCCGCCCGCATCCCGCTGGCGAAACTGGCCGTGGAAGAGACGGGCATGGGGGTGGTTGAGGATAAAGTGATCAAAAATCACTTCGCCTCCGAAATCATCTACAACAAGTACAAACACGAAAAAACCTGCGGTGTCATCGAGGAAGACAAATCCTTCGGGTTCCAGAAAATCGCCGAACCCGTCGGCGTCCTGGCCGGCATCGTCCCCACCACCAACCCCACCTCCACCGCAGTTTTCAAGGCTCTGATCGCCCTGAAAACCCGCAACGGCATCATTTTCTCTCCCCACCCCCGCGCTAGAAAGTGTACCAACGAGGCGGCGCGGGTGGTCCGGGATGCGGCGGCCGAAGCCGGGGCGCCCGAAGATATCATCGGCTGGATCGACGAACCCACCGTCCCCCTCTCCCAGGCGCTGATGCAGCACCACGATATCAAGCTGATCCTCGCCACCGGCGGCCCGGGGATGGTGCGGGCGGCTTACTCCTCCGGACGCCCCTCCCTCGGCGTGGGGGCGGGCAACACCCCGGCTTTGATCGACGAGTCCGCCCACATCAAAATGGCGGTATCCTCCATTATCCTCAGTAAGACCTTCGACAACGGCATGATCTGCGCCAGCGAACAGTCCGTGGTGGTGGTGGATTCCATCTACGATCGCGTCCGGGCCGAATTTATCGCCCGCGGTGCCTATTTCCTCACCCCCGAGGAAACTGATCGCATGGCCGATGTCATTTTCGTTGACGGCCACCTGAACCCGGAAATCGTCGGCCAGCCGGTGACGAAGTTGGGCGCAATGGCCGGACTCGACCTGCCCGAAAATACCCGGGTGATCGTCGGAGAACGTCCCGAAATTGACGACGACGACCCCTTCGCCCACGAAAAACTGTCCCCCGTCCTGGTCATGTACCGGGCGAAAGACTTCGAGGATGCGGTTCTGAAGGCCGAACGCCTGGTTGAACTCGGCGGCCGCGGCCACACGGCCGCCCTCTACACCTCCCCCCGCAATACCGAACACATCAAGCGGTTCGAGGATACGGTGGAAACGGCGCGGGTGCTGATCAACACCCCTTCCTCCCAGGGGGCGATCGGCGACATCTACAACTTCCGCCTCGACCCCTCCCTCACCCTCGGCTGTGGCAGTTGGGGGGGTAACTCCATCAGCGAAAACGTCGAACCTCGCCACCTGATGAACGTCAAAACCGTGGCCGAACGGCGGGAAAATATGCTCTGGTTCCGGGTTCCCCCCAAAATCTACTTCAAATACGGGTCGCTTCCGGTGGCCCTGCGGGAGTTGATCGGCCGGAAGCGGGCGTTCATCGTCACCGACAAACCCCTGTTCGATTTGGGAATTACATCTACCCTGGAAGAGGTGTTGGAGGAAATCGGCCTCAAATACGACGTATTCTATGATGTCGAACCGGACCCGTCCCTGGATACGGTGCAGCGGGGGTTGACTCTGATGAATACCTTTGAGCCCGATGTCATTATCGCGATCGGTGGCGGGTCCCCGATGGATGCGGCTAAGATCATGTGGCTGATGTACGAACACCCCGACATCGAATTTGAGGGTTTGGCGATGCGGTTCATGGACATCCGCAAGCGGGTGTACGAGTTGCCGCCGTTGGGAGAAAAGGCGATGATGGTCGCCATCCCCACCACGTCGGGAACGGGTTCCGAGGTGACGCCGTTTGCCGTCGTCACGGACCGCCGCAACAATATCAAGTATCCCCTGGCCGACTACGCCCTGACTCCCAATATGGCGATCGTCGATCCGGAGTTGGTGTTAAATATGCCCAAGAGTCTCACCGCTTTCGGCGGCGTCGATGCCCTCACCCACGCCACGGAAGCCTTCGTGTCCGTGCTGGCATCTGAGTACACCAACGGCATGGCTTTGGAGGCGATTCGGCTGATTTTCAAATACCTGCCGAGTGCCTACGAAAATGGCGCCAACGATCCCAAGGCACGGGAGAAAATGCACTACGCCGCCACGATGGCGGGGATGGCCTTCGCCAACGGCTTCCTAGGCATCTGCCACTCGGTGGCCCACCAGTTGGGTGCGGCTTTCCACATCCCCCACGGTCTGGCTAACGCGCTGATGATTACCCATGTCATCCGCTACAATGCCACCGACGCGCCGTTTAAGCAGGCGACGTTCTCCCAATATAAATATCCCAATGCGAAGTGGCGCTATTCCCGGATTGCGGATTACCTGAACCTGGGCGGGGAGACGGAGGATGAAAAGGTGGATCGGCTGATTTTGGCGATCGACGAATTGAAGCGGAAAGTCGGCATCCCCGCCGCCATGAAGGATGTGGTCAAGGAAAGCGAGGCGGAATTCTTGATCAAGGTGGACGAGGTTGCAGATCAGGCTTTCGACGACCAATGTACGGGGGCCAATCCCCGCTATCCCCTGATTGCGGATCTCAAGCAACTGATTCTGGATGCCTACTACGGGCGCCCGGTGGTGGCGCCGGAGAATAACGGTCAGACGGTGTTCCCCGAGTTTGGCCCGCAACCGGTGATGATGGGCGGATAATTTTTCTGTCCCTTTAATTTCCAGCCCCTCTCCTTTTTGAGGAGGGGGGTTTTATCGCATCCTCGCTGAAGCGACGACTACAAACTGTTCGTAATTAATGATGGTAAAAACCCCCATCTCCTGGCTGAGGGTCATCGCTGAAGCGACGACTACAAACTTTTTAGAATGTTAGGGATTGACCCGCCCAAAGTGTCGGCATTAGTGAATGGCAAGCTATCGGGTTTTTCCACTACTCGGTTGTTTCGTTTTTTAAATGCGTTTGGTCGAGATGTGGAAATCGTAGTACAACCCAAGTCTTGCCCAGAAGCTCAAATCTTTAACGGCAACAATATATTGTTCTAAATTCATACTTAGTCAGAGACTTTAACTTGAGTGGAAATCAGCATTTCATAATAAGTATTCCACTCAAAAAAATCGATTGAATCTCCGAGTTTACCAGCCTGGAATTTCTGATAAAATTCCGTCGATGACATCTGATATTTGTTTTCAAAAAAATTTAGTTTATCTTCCAAATTTTCCCTCTGTTTTTCCAAGGAATACTTTTGGATTTCTCGTTCCAAATATTGCCGTTCATCATCAGATAACGACAAAATAACTTGTGCCAAAGATTGGATCAATTTTTGATTCATAATACCCCTCAAGTTTGATGAATAAGATACTCTCACAGTTTCCGATGCAGAAACCGATAACATCCACCCCTGTTGCTGTTCTTGGTCGGACTGGCGGGTAGATATCCCCAAATATAGATCGGCTCTTTATTTTAACACATTCATACAAATGATAGGAGGGGACAATAACCGGCGATCGCTCCCCAGATGTAGGGTGTGTGACCCTCTTATCAATAATGGTAAAAACCCGCATCTCTCGGCTGAGAATCACGCACCATCGAGAGTGATGGATTGCTGATCAGAAACCGGGTTTCTAGTTCAATCTGGGTGAGGATGCAGAAACTCTGATAGAAACCCGGTTTCTGAGTCTCAGGCGCGATCGCGTTTTGTTCACAAGTCCTCCTCTGTAAGATTGGCTACTTTCATCAATGCCTTTAAAGTACCAATTTTTAAATCCTAATTACGATGAACAGGAATAGAGAGAATTTTTTGTTCTTGGGGATTCTCGTAAATATAGTGGCTTCCTGTAATTCTCTGTAAAACCCAGCCCTTCTTTTCCACAACTTTACAAAGTTGTTTTCCAGAAATAGACTTCATAAAGCAATTTCCACAATTTCGTCTGTTGGCTCTATTTTTTTGAGGCTATTATTTGCAACAATCAGCCAACCCTCAACGGCATCTTGTAAATTCTGCGTAACCTCTTCCAAGGTATCGCCTTCGGTAATGCAACCGGGAAGGGCTGGGACTTCTGCCCAATAACCACCTTCTTCTGCTGGATGAATAATGGCTTTAATTTTCATAAACTTAGCTTCATCAGTTTCTTAAGCTCAGTATAGCAGGATCAGATCCCCAAATGTAGGGTGTGTGACCTTCTGCTATCAATGATGGTAAAAACCCGCATCTCCCGGCTGAGAATCACGCACCATCGAGAGTGATGGATTGCTGATCAGAAACCGGGTT
>JBNGCR010000064.1:0-26546 GCA_050045915.1 Limnospira sp. | reverse complement strand
TTCAGTTTTGGACGGCTTAAGAATCCCCGCGTCTTTAGACCGGGGAGAAGTCAAACTGGCTGAAGTGCTGGGTGTCTCAGCGGCGACAATCCAGAAGAAGAGAATTTGGAAAATGAGAATTTAGAAGAAAAAAATTTAGATGAGGATATTCTCGAAGAAGTGTGTTGATTGTTTCACAACTCCAGATTTTTACCGTTCGGTCTGCACTGGCAGTTGCTATATTTTCTCCATTAGGGCTAAAATCAACTCGATAAATTTCGTCAACATGACCCTCCCAAATTTGAATAATTTCTTTTTTATTGATATCCCAAACTTTGACCGTTTTATCTAGACTTGTTGATATCAGATTTCGACCACTGGGGCTGAAAATGACACTCGTGACATTTTCGGTATGCCCCTCTAAAGTTCCAAGTTTTTTGCCGTCCCGACTCAAAAGTTGAATCTTGTTTTCACTCGCCACAGCAATGGTTTTGCTGTCGGGATGGAAACTCACATCCCAAGCGGATTCCTCCCAACTTTGGAGTAGCTCACCCTGACGACTCCAGAGATCGACGGCGCCGGTGTTTCCGTTACCCATCTCCGGATAGGCTAAAGCCAGAAATTCACCATCGGGACTGAAACTGACGCTAATTACACCATGTTGCTCCGCTTTTTCTCCTTTGATAGTGTTCAGTAAACTTCCTTCGCGACTCCAGAGCTTTACAGAGCCAGCAATAAGAGTAGGAGTAAAAGCATTGGGAATACTGGCGGAGGCGATCGCTTTACCGTCGGGACTAAATTCGACCGAATAGACCGGGGTTTCATGTCCTTGAAGGGTCTTGATTAACGTTCCCTCCCGACTCCACAGTTTCACCGTCGTATCTTTACTCCCCGAAGCGATTGTTTCACCGTTGGGGCTGAAACTGACACTCGTTACCATATCAGTATGTCCGGTCAGGGTTCGGAGTTTTTTGCCCTCCCGAGTCCAGAGTTGAACGGTGTTGCCGCTGGCGGTTGCAATCGTTTCGCCCTCGGGACTAAAACTGACGCTGGTAACAGCCTCCTCGTATCCCTCCAGGCGGTTTTTCTCTTGAAATCCGTCCCCTCCGATCGCCTGATAAAGCAACCCATAAACCTGTCCCCAAGTTTGAGGTTCAACCCGGTTCATTTGTTGGAATTTTTTGGCGACTTCGATCGCTTCTATCCTTCCTTCCCACAGTTCACCGAAAGCCAATCGGGTTTCGGCAGATGCCACACCCTCCCGAATTTCTGTTTCTTTTCTTTGTCGCTGTTCCCGCCACCAGAGCCAAGTCGCCGTCCCCGTCAGCACCAGGGCAACTGCCAAACCGACGCTCAACCCCAGGATAAAAACCCGCCGTTGGCGCGATCGCACCGACAAACCCCGGCGAATGAAGGCCTTTTCCGCTGCACTAATTTCCCCCGGACGCTCCTTGAGCCACCCTTCCGCCTCCGCCAGAGGCGCCCCCCGCAACAGCGCCCCCTCGTCGCGATCGCTCGCCTGCCACTGTTTCAGAGCCGCCCGCGATCGCTCCTGCCACGTCCGAAAGGCGCGATCGACTTCCAACCACTGACTCAGCCGAAACCACCCCTTGATCAGCGCCTCGTGGACGATCTCGACCGTTTCTTCCCCCGTTTCCCCCCGCGTATCCGTCACCACCAGCCGCGCACTGGCCAAGCGCGTCACCAAATCCCAATTTTCCTCCCCCACTTCCCCCCGAGTCGCCAGACGCCGGGTATCCTCCGTCTCGTCCCCCGGCTTCACCAACTGGATGAAAATCTGCTGCGTCCGCTCCTTCTCCTCCTCGTCGAGTTGGCGATAGGCCTCCTCCGCGTGGCGGGCCAGGGCCCGCTCCACCCCGCCGATCGCGTCGTAAGTGGCATGGCTCAACTGGTTGTCCCCCTGCTTCTCCCAAAGTTGCGTCAGGGCGAACTCCAACAGCGGCAAATCCCCCGAAGACGGGCCGACCGCATCCAGAATCCGTTTGGTCAAACCCTCCTCCACCGTCACCCCCAGGAGTTCCGCCGGTTTTGCGATCGCCCGTTCCATCTCGTCGCGATTCATCGGGCCGAGCTTGAGATCCGCGTACTGCAAGGCGTCGGCGAACCGGCGGTAGGACAAAGCCTGCCCCAAAAAATCCGCCCGCAGGGTAATCGCCAACCGAAAATTAAACGGACGCTCGACGGCTTCGATCAATCGGTCCAGAAACACCCGCCGCTCCGAGGAGTCCCGGCAGAGGGTGTACAACTCCTCAAACTGATCCGCCACCAGCAGCAGCCGCGTCTCCGGATTGTCCCGGGCGAACTCGTCCGCCACGTCCCGCAACCCCCCTTCCTTTTGCCGCAGGTGGTCTGCCAACTGGCGGGTTTTAAACAGGCGATCACTCTGACTCAAATTCGGTTCCATCGCCCGGATCAGCGCCCCGGCCAGGGCATTCAGGGGCCGATCGCCCGGACGAAATGCGATCGGGCGCCAACTCGCCCCCCCCGGCAAATTGGGAATCAGACCCGCAAAAACCACCGACGATTTCCCGCTCCCGGACGGCCCGATAACGGCTACAAAGGGCTGTTTCGCGATCGCTTCCACCAGTATTTTCGTAAACGCATCTCGCCCGAAGAAAAACCGGGCGTCCTCTTCCCGAAACGCGAATAACCCCCGATAGGGACATCGCTCCGTCGGACGCCGCCCCAAATCCTCCCAAGTCGGCGGCACGGCCGCAGAATTCTGGCAAATCGTCGGCAACCAAGACGCATTCGGAAATTGATTCTCCAAAACCCCCAGTCTCAGCCGCGCCTCCCGCTCCGCCAAATAGAAAGATTTACCCCCCGAAAAAGCGCTCAGAAAAGATTTGATAAACTGCTGGGCGACGCGATCGGGAACCGGTTCCCGCATCACGATCAATTGCGGGACGTGCAACTGTTCGAGTTCCCCCGCCAACCCCAAACCGTCGCAGGAGTTGAAAATGGCGATCTGCAACCCGTTGGCGATCGACTTTCTCAACCCCTCCCGCAGTTCACCGAGGCTCAAACTATCCGTCGGGTTGATATAAATTCGACCCCTTTCCCCCTCGGTGCGACTGTGCCCCGCAAAAAACAGGATATCCCAAGTTTGCTCCCACAATCGGTCATTTATTTCCTGTCGTTCCGGTTGCGCGAGAAAAGTCGTTACCGCATCCGGAAAGCCATTCAAAAATTGCCGATCTTCTTCAACATTAATCCCCCGACTATCGCCCAATATCGCCAAGATCCGAACCTTGTCTCGCTCCGTCGGAACCTTCGCCTTCGGCGGCCGTTCCGACTCCGGCGAACTGAGGGCAACTTCGGCATTTGGATAACGCTCCAAAAAATCCCAGATCTGCCAGGGAATTTTCCGCAATTCCGGGCAAGACGTCCGAATCAAAATCCGCGCCTCTTCCCACGGTGGCGATAAAATTTCGCTCCACTTCTCCCGAATCGGCAAAAACGACTCCCGAATCAACCACTGATTCAAACACCTTTCCAACTCCGCAGCGGAACGGTGGCAGTCCTCCCGACGCTTTTGAATCGAACCGTCAATCGTCGCTTTTGCACCTTTTATCGCTCGGCTTTGCATCCCCAAACGGCGATAAGTTGACCGCCAATTTTTATATTGCAAGCCAATTTCCGGATAGGGGGAAATCTGGCGGACGAGTTCGGCTTGGGGACGGGTTCCCTCCTCCCCAATCTCAAACGTAACCCGCATCCCTTCTTCCAAATCGCCGTCCAGTTTCAGAACAACTAATTTACCAACCATTGCCAATCCCTCAACCCTGTTTAAATCAAATCTTAAAATTTTCAGTCACGACCACATCACCCAGAATAATGCGGACACTGAAACGGTCTTCCGGTTCCCCGGTAAACTCCAGTTGAATATTTTTATTCTCGCCCATCGCGTTCGCTTCCAGCACCGCTTCCCCCGCTTCATTCAACAACTTGACTCGCAGATTTTCGGGCAGATAGGTTTGCTCCGGTGGTGCCTGCACTTCCACCAAAACATCGACTTCATTCGGCGAGTCCTGGGCGACTGTCACCACCAAAATCACCTTTTTAACATCTTGCTCTATTCCCAAATTGATCAGTTGAGCCCGTTGCCGACTTTCACCTCTGAAGTTAAAACCGAGCTGCGGTTCTTCGGGGGGCAATAACTCGTGCAAAGCTTTCCACCCCTCCTCAAAGATATCCTGAAACCAGCGGCTCAAATCGACCGGCGATCGCTCGGAATTGAGGGAAGGCAAAAGTTCTTCAATACTTTGCAAATCCCCCAAAGCCAACGCTTCCCCAGATACCGCCGTCGCAAATCCCAATATCTCACACTCCCGCAAAGACTCGCTCATCTGCACCGCCACATAGGCGATGCGATTTTCTTGAACTTCCGGAGGAATATAAACCATTTTCTCCTCCGGCAAAACCGGCCGACATTCCAACTTGCCAATATTGACAATATCCAAGTCTGCAATATTTGCGATCGTCTGCATTCCCAAATTGAAACTGTCGGAGTCTTCCAAGTTCGTTTCAATCTCCATACACTCGAGATAGAAATGAACCGCCCAAACCGCCAAGGTATTCAGATAAACCTGTTTGGCTTTCTTCCCATCAACCTGCCGCCGGCAAAATTGTTGCGCCAGTCGGTGAGGCTCCAATCCCAGGGGGATGTTAACTTTAATCAATTCCATTGTTGTACTCATGGTTGGATACTTTTAAAACAAATGTTTCTACAAATACTCTCTGAATTTGGGCTTTAATTTATTCAATCGTCGCCGATAAAATGCATGGAGGGCTGGCAACTTGACTGCCACTTCCTGCGAAATTTTTTCCCAGGTTTTTCCTGAAATCCGTTCCGATAACAAAAATTGAAACGTTATCTCCGGCTTTTGAGCCATTTTTTCATTCTTCAATATGCCATCTGGATCGTCGTTAACAAATTCGATCAGTTCTTCATATTCCGTCGTTTGACCGCAATTTTCGTCGGGCAAATTATCCAAATCAGACAAAGAAACTGTTTTGATACTGCCCTTGCCGATAAGTTTGGGAATTGCCTCGTTAAAACAGCGATTTCTCATCAAAAAATTAACCCACTGCATGACCTCCTTTTCGGGATTGTATTTATCAATATCCCGGCAAATGCACAGCATCAATTCCTGTCGCGCCTCCGTATAAATTTCTTCATAGACGTTGACAAAATCACCTTGACGCGGGCGACACAGCATCCCCGATGTTGTAATAGCATGGTACAGCTTGGTCAACGCCTGCTGTCGTCGGGGGGTGTTGGGGGGTTCCTGTTGGGCCGCTACGGCCAATTCCTTGAGCCGTTTATCTATTTTATCCCGTTGGGTATTGTCCATTTCGAGTTCCAAGTAAACGAGAACAATCGTTAGAGACTGTCGGGGGGTATCCGAAATTGTTGGCTATGGGGTCAACGCCATCAGGGGGACGGGCGCCGAAACCCCATTCTTTTATATCTCTCGAACAGTTGGCGATTTTTATGCAAAATCACAAAAAAATTTTTTGCATAAAACTGGCGAGTCGCGAACGAGAAAGTTAGTGAAGGCGTTAAAAGCCTGCGGACTACCGGGCGATCGCAGTATATCAAATCCGCTTATTTGCAAGACCATCGCAGATTCCCCTCGCCCTCATCCCCCCCAACCCCCCTTTGTAAGGGGGGAGCCAGAGGATGCAACGCTAGATTCAAAGTCCCCCTTTTTAAGGGGGATTTATGGGGATCTTCCGTATCTCATTGGATTGGAAACCGCTCTATTAATCACTGATTTTAAGTGCCGTTGAACCCAAGCAAAATTTTTTAACTTATTCAAACAACAATCGCTCCATGTCATCGACCAGAGCTTTGAGTTTCGATCGCTTGTCGGGATCATCCCAAACCTTGAGCGTCTTAATTTTTTTGGGAAGCGTCTCCAAGCGGGTTTGCAATTCATCCTGTTCCGTGGCGGGATTTTGACCTTTGACGCGCTTTTTGATTTCACTCAGGGATAGACAGTGCGCGATCGCATCCTTGAGAATCTCCCCACGCAGTTCGGGATCTTTCACTTTGGCGATCGCTTTTCCCTTGGTATACTTGATGTCACCCCGGCGGAGCACATTTCTTTTATGATTGCCGGAACTCGGGTAAATCCCACTGCTTTAGCCGCCTTATATCAACGCTCCCCGCCACCAATTCATATCGGTTTGTCGCGGCGAGCCGGACGGTAATCGCGTGTATGATGCCATTCTGCCGGATGCTGGCTATCATCTCTTGCATTTTCTTGGGAGAGAAATAGGCTCTGGGTTGCAGCGGCGATCGAAAAATTTGCTCTAGCGGCAGTTGCTGGACAACCTCGAAGCCGTCGGAGTCGGGAGTATGGTAGCCGTTCATATCGTTGGGTGATGCACTCAAGGGATAATTTTTGAGGAAAGGGTTCGCAGTCTCCATTTGAGCGGACGCTTCCCCCAAGATGCACTCAGTTGAAGGGGTTGAAAAGCGATGCAAATCGCTCTTATTTTTTGCTCGACTCAACCATGTCAAAAATGATTTTGACGACTCCCAAACCTCCCAAGATCATGAAAAAAGTGCGGGGACTATCTTCTCGGCTGCCATACTGGATGCTTCGAGCGACCATGCGGGCACCGCCGCGAGCTTCCGCAGGCTGTGCGGAGAAGCCGATCGCGGAGGCGACGAGGGATGTCACAAAAATTGCGGCTAATAATTGACGTTTCATTTCAAAACTCCTGATATTGGTAAATCTTCATGGACTACTCACCGGGCGATCGCACTCCCCCACCCGAACTTCGGCCGGACGCATTGGTGAATACTGACCCCCACTTCCAGCCTATTCTTATTTGCTTGTTTGAGAATTAGTATTTCTACTGAAATTTTATGGGTAAGCCCCGCCTCCCATCTCAGTGTTTTCACGGATCATCAAATCGAACTGCGCCGCGATCGCGATCGCCCCAATTCCCGACGTGGCAGACTTCTCGACACGAAATGTTGCAATCTTAAATAGAACTTGTAAAGACAGTCAGTTTCGGAAAAATAAATCCTCTCCAAATCCAGAGGAACACCGAAAAATAGTGCGATCGACAAAACGGTTCGGAGCGATCGGCCAATCGAGCCCGCCTTGAAATCAATTTCAAGGCTAATAGCAAAAGTCCACGCTTGCGTGGACTCGGTTTTGGCAATGGTGTCCTCACCACCTTGGCAGTTTTATAGCAACGAGCGCTGGCGTGGTTACACGCCGGGAATGATCAATCTCCCTACTCCCTATTCCCTACTCCCTACTCCCTATTCCCTTTTATAGGTTTTGTAACTATACGAGCGCGCACTGCTATATAGTGCGATCGACATCTGCAATCCACAAAGCGAGGATTTGGGCTGGTAGGGGCCCCTGGCTTGCGCCCTTGAGAATGGCGCGGAAAAAATGATGCCTTTCAATGGCCGATCGCACTCATTAATTTCACGCGGGAGTCAATAAAATAAACTGGCGGGATAAGAGCGATCGCACCCCGGATAAATCCAGTTTCACCGTTCCCAAAATCTCGCCCACGCTGCGATGATTGTCGCAGGCCTTCAAAAACTCGAACTCCTGATCCGACAGCGTCACCAGGCGGTAATTGCAATCAAACACCGTCTGACCGGGCCAGCCGTTCAAACAGGGGCTCAACTCAGGCATCGCCGCCAGCAGGGCGGCATCGTCGGACCAGTCCATTCGGGGTAAGGGAGGACGGCCGAGGAAAAATTCGTAGTGACTCAACCGGGGGTCCAGCAACTCCGTGAGGCGGTAACGTTGGCGATCGCTCAATTTCTCCACCCGTCCCATCAACTCCGGAGATTTGCCGATCAATCGGCTGATGTCCCAGTATTCCGGATTGGAGAAGCCCAAAAATTCCAGTCCCGAGGCATCGATGAGCTCGAACAGGGTGTCGATATTGTAGTCAATTTCCTGGGGGTGGACGTACATATCCGCGAAACACTCGTCCCGCTGATTTTCCATCGCCCAGCGTTCCGACTCGTAGCGGACGAGGCGGTTGTCCTCCGGGAGGGCTTCAAAGATCTGCCGCCCCACCTTCACGCCGTCCTCGTAATCGCCCCGCTTTTCATCTTGCACCAGAGCGATCGCCTCCTGCATCAGACGCACTTCCCAGCGGCCCAACTCAGCGTAGACGAAAATATGCATCAATCCCCCCGGCGCCAACTTCCCGGCTAAACTTTTAATGCCGCGCACCGGATCCGGGAGGTGGTGAAGCACCCCGACGCAATTGATCAGGTCGAATTCCCCCTCCAACTCGCCCACGTCGTAGAGACTCAGGCGTCGGAATTGGGGTTCCGGGGTTCCGGGGGTAGAAAGGCGCGATCGCCGGCAGCGCTCTTTAGCCGTCGCGATCGCCCCCTCGCTCAGATCGATCCCCAACACCTCAGCCTCGGGGTTGAGTTGGATCAGGTATTCCGTACTCGAACCCGTCCCGCAGCCCGCGTCCAAAATGCGGATGTCGGTTTTCTCCGGTTTTCGACCCGTGCAGAACCCCCAGGCGGCCAGCCAGGACCAGCGCCAGTTGTACCCCGGCGGCGGTTCGTCCGAGAGGGGGTCAGGGGGAAAGGGGTAAATGTCGTAAAGCCGTTTGACGGCGGCGCTAATTTCTTCCATTATGAAAACAACCAAACTGTAACGGTGTTGCAGGATGCGAGAGAAATCGAGCCAGAGGACTGGCGTCCGACATCCGGACTGACCCAGAACCGATGGCCGATCGCCGGCCTTGAAGGCGGACTCTCCGAGTTGCGTAACAAAACTTATTCTTTTTTCTCAGATAACTTCTGTTAAGTCTATACAATAAGTGTCGGTACGCAATTTAACAAATGCAAGGGTTACAGCCGAAAACATTTTAATCCTTGAAAAATTAACTGGGTTAAGAACTCAAGCCGGGAGGCGGGAGAAATGACTCAGGCGATCGGGCCTGACCCGCCTGGCGGCTTGAGAAAAAGACCTCCATCCGGTACAAAGCAGTAACGATTCTGAATAGGGAGCGATAGAGATCGAATGAGTGTAAAGGCAAGTGGTGGAAGCTCAGTTGCACGTCCGCAACTTTATCGAACGGTTCCCGTTGCAACGATTTCCCAAGCCGAGCAACAGGACCGCTACTTAGGAAAGACCGAACTGGGTGACTTGGCAACCTACTTCAGCTCGGGAGCCAAACGTCTGGAGATCGCCCAAGTTATCACCCAAAATGCAGAGTTGATCGTGTCCCGGGCAGCCAACCGGATCTTTACCGGCGGCTCCCCCCTGGCGTTCTTGGAAAAACCCGAAGAACCGGAAATGGCGATGGCCGCGGCGGGTTCCGGGGATATGCAGGTAGCCGAAGGCATGAAGCTGGGGACGATTTCCTACGTCGAGAACCGAGGAGGGGGGCTGTTTGACGGTCTGAAGTCCCTGTTCAGCGATGGGGGTTCGGGTGGCGGCGCGGTGTTCCTGCCCCCGGGATTCCGGCCGATCAACGTTTCCCGCTACGGCCCGGGAAACATGACCAAATCCCTGCGGGACATGAGCTGGTTCCTGCGCTATACGACCTACGCGATCGTAGCCGGAGACCCCAATATCATCGCCGTCAACGTGCGCGGACTGCGGGAAATCATCGAAAACGCCTGTTCGAGCGCGGCGACCCTGGTGGCCCTGCAAGAGATGCGACGGGCATCCCTGGGATACTTCCAAAACGACAAAGATGCCCAGGAAATCGTCCTCCAGTATTTCAACGTCCTGATCTCGGAATTTGAAGGTGCCACCCCAGCCAACAAGCTGAGACAGCGCCAGAGCACGGACCAGCAAGGTCTGGAACTGCCCCAGATCTACTTCAACGCAGCCGAAGGGCGTCAGAAGTTCGTCATGAAACCGGGCCTGTCGGCCTCCGAAAAACAGGAGATCATCAAAGCCGCTTACCGGCAGGTGTTCGAGCGGGATATCACCCGCGCCTACAGCCAGAGCATTTCCGACCTGGAATCCAAGGTCAAAAATAGCGAAATCTCCATGAAGGAGTTTATCCGCCGTCTGGGTCAATCTCCCCTGTACCGCAAACAATTCTACGAGCCCTTTGTCAACTCCCGGGTGGTGGAATTGTCGGCCCGCCACTTCTTGGGGCGGGGGATCAGTTCTCCCGAGGAGTTCAGCAAGTATTTCGCGATCGTCACCAACGGCGGTCTGGCGGCCCTGGTGAATGCGATGGTGGATTCCCAGGAATACGCGGACTACTTCGGCGAAGAAACCGTCCCCTACCTGCGGGGTCTGGGTCAGGAAGCCCAGGAGTGCCGCAACTGGGGTCCCCAAATCGACCTATTTAACTACTCCGCACCCTTCCGCAAGGTGCCGCAGTTCGTCACCCTGTTCGCGGACTACAAACAACCCCTGCGGGATCAGCACGTCTACGGCGTGGGCAACGATCCCCTCGAAATTCAGTTCGGGGCGATCTTCCCGAAAGAAACCCGCGATCCCAAAAACCGCCCGGCCCCCTTCGGCAAGGATACCCGCCGGATTCTGATCCGCAACGGGGCGGGAATTGACAACCAGTTGAGCAACCCCGGTGCCCGTTCCAAAGATCCCGGTTCCCTCGGTCCGAAGGTGTTCAAGCTGGATCAACTTCCCGGCGGTTACGTCGCCAGCAACTTCAAAAACAAGGGTGGCAGCAACGGCGCCAGCGTCAAGTTTTCCGAAAGCTCTACCCAGAAGGTGATTCGGGCGGCTTACCTGCAGGTGTTCGGTCGGGAACTCTATTCCGGCCAGCGCCAGACGGTGGCCGAAATCAAGTTGGAGAACGGCGACATCACGGTGCGGGAGTTCATCCGCATCTTGGCGAAGTCCGAGGTGTTCCGGCAGATGTACTGGACTTCCCTCTACGTCTGCAAGGCGATCGAATACATTCACCGCCGCCTGCTCGGACGCCCCACCTACGGACGCAAGGAGATGAACGCCTACTTCGATTTGTGTTCCAAGAAGGGTTTCTACGCCCTGGTGGACGCGCTCATCGACTCCCCGGAGTACAACGAAGCCTTCGGGGAAGATACCATCCCCTACGAGCGCTATCTGACCCCGGGCGGTTTGGCTCTGCGCTCCATGCGGGTGGGTACCTTGGCTGAGAAGATGCCGATGGTGCGGGAAGAACCCACGCCGCGCTTTGTGGAATTGGGTACGCCGGACCTGATGAAGGGCGAGTTGGAAATCAACAACCGCATCCAGCAAGGAGTCAACAAGCGCCGCGAACAGTCCAAGGTGTTCAAACTCACGAATACCGACGACAAGGTGGCCCTGCAGACGGTCATTCAGGCGCTCTACCGCCAGATCTTCGAGCGGGATATCGAACCCTACATCACGAAGAAGGAGTTCACCGCTCTGGAGAGTAAGTTGGGCAACGGCGAAATTACCGTCAAGGAGTTCGTCGAGGCTTTGGGAATGTCTTCCCTATACATCCGGGAGTTCTACACCCCCTATCCCAACACCAAGGTGATCGAGTTGGGGACGAAGCACTTCCTGGGCCGGGCTCCCCTGAATCAGGCGGAGATCCGCAAGTACAACCAGATCTTGGCGTCTCAGGGTCTGAAGGCGTTTATCGGCGCGATGGTGAACAGCATGGAGTATGCTCAGGTGTTCGGAGAGGATACGGTGCCTTACCGTCGCTTCCCGACCCTCCCGGCGGCAAACTTCCCCAATACCGAGCGCCTTTACAACCAGTTGACCAAGCAAAATGACGAGCTGGTGGTGCCGAGTTTCGAGCCGGTGGCGGCCACCGATCGCAGCTAGGTTCGGTTTTCCTGAAGCCGTTCTATAATTTGACAAAAATCCCCCGGTCGATCGCGATCGGGGGATTTTTTTGGGGATGGCTATATCGAATAATTAATAATTAATAATTATTAATTATCGGGCGTCAGTCCGGGTCGATCCGCATCAGGGGTTGGCCGAACTCCACTGGCGCCCCATTTTCGATCAAAACTTCCACGACGCGGCCGGACACCTCGGCTTCGATTTCATTCATCAACTTCATGGCTTCGATAATGCAGACCGTCTGGCCGCTGCCGATGCGATCGCCCTCGCTGACGAAGGGGGGTTCCTCGGGCGCCGGCGATCGATAAAACGTCCCCACCATCGGAGATGTCACCTCCACCCACTTGGGATCGGGGCTGGGGGGAGTCGGGGCCGGAGCCGGGGCTTGTGCGGGTCCGGTAGCGATCGGTTGGGAGGTGCGATCGCCGCCGGCGGGAACCGGGGGAGATGACGACACCCAATCCGTACCCAGACCTCTCCCCGTGAGGGCGACATCGACAGAGGACAGCGGGCGATCGAGCGAACCGCCCTTGCGTACCGTCAATTCAAAATCGGTACTCTTGAGGGTCAGTTCCGAAATATTGGTTTTATCGATGTCAGCCAGCAGCTCTCGGAGCTGGGTGAGATCTAGTTGCACGGTCGGTATATCTCCCTATCAAATAGCGCGGTTTTCTCGGGTGGCGGGTCGCCACTGCGGGGAAGGAGCGAGAACCCCAACGGGAATCCGGGTGTCATCATCGGTCAGTTTTTCGGCCGCAATTTTCCGTCGGAAATGCGATCGCAAATGGCCGCCTCAACAACAAATACAGTCCCCTTCCGTCCCCCATTTCAGAATGTCCTATTCTCGGCCCTGATATGAATCGTTGCGGGTATCGATGCGGATGCGTTCGCCCACCGAAATAAACAGGGGAACCATCACCGTCGCCCCCGTTTCCACCACGGCGGGTTTTGTCCCCCCCGTTGCAGTGTCCCCTTTGACCCCGGGATCGGTTTCGGTCACTTCCAGGGTGACGGAGTTGGGCAGTTCCACTTCCAGAACTTGACCGTTCCAAGTAATCACATTCACTTCCATCCCTTCCTTGAGGTACTTGACCCCGTTCCCGATCTGATCGGGGTTGAGACGGTTTTCTTCAAACGTTTCCATGTCCATGAAGACGAACTGCTCGGCTTCCTTGTAGGTATGCTGCATCGTCTTCTTCTCCAAGTTAGCCTGGGGAACCGTCTCCCCGGCTCGGAACGTCCGTTCCATCACGTTACCCGTCTGCACGCTTTTCAACTTGGTGCGGACAAAGGCGGAACCCTTACCCGGCTTGACGTGTAGGAATTCTACCACCCGCCACACTGCCCCATCTAATTCGATGGTGACACCGGTGCGAAAGTCGTTACTGGAAATCATGGGAGCCTCTTACATCTGGGCTGAACAATCGGCAACTTATTGTACCCCAACGGGTGCGTCGGAGTCGGTTTGGCTGAAAGTTCTTTACAAATGGGGACGCCGGGTGCGGACGGGATCGGAAACCCAGTTCCGCCGCCATTCCTGACTTTGAGTTGTTTCTTTCGAGTCGGGACGCGATCGCACTTCCGTCAAATCGGCATTTTATCGATTCAAAAAATTGAAATAGATTTATGCCCGATGATGGACGCAACATCCGCCCGATTCCGTCCGCAGGTTGATGGAGGAGGGGGGTCGGATGGATAAGTTTAAAGTCAGGCTCGAAATTAATAAGAATTTAGAGGAAATATCAATGATTAAATATATAAACTTGCCGCGGTGCCTGACCGCCTGCCTCCTCACCCTCAGTTTGATCGGGTTGCCGAATGCGGGGCAGCTTTTCGCCCAGACGACACCCGACAATCCCCCGGAATCGACGGAACAGAACTTTGAACAAGCCGGGGAAGAACTCCAAGATGCCGCCCGGGAAGCCGGAGAGGGCGTCGAAAAAGTGGCCGATCGCGAATTTGACACGATCGCCGAAGCCGTCCGCGAAAACGCCAATTGGGGCTGGCTGGGGCTGTTGGGGCTGCTGGGTTTACTCGGTGGCGGTCGGAAAAAATAGGCGTGAAATTTGCGGACGCCAATCGCCAGTTTCTACCCAAAGATAGAAGCCATTCAAAACCGTAGAATAGTAAAGGTCGCCATCTATTTCTTGTGGGAGATGCGCCTCCGGCTCAATTTTGGTTAACTCGTAAAGTGAGGTGAAATTCACAACAGAGTAGCCAGAATTGCAGCATTTCGAGGCATCTCAATCATGTCCACCACTGGTTTGAGCACATTCGATACCACAGTTCAGAAAAGCAACACCTGGGTCGCCGACGTTGCGAAAATTCTGAACTGGGATAACAAAGAAAACGTTTTTCAAGGACTGCGGATCGTACTGCACCACCTCCGCGATCGCCTCACGGTGGAAGAAGCGGTACACCTGGGAGCCCAACTTCCCATTTTGCTGGCTGGATTTTATTACGAAGGTTGGAGTCAATCGGTGTAATCTGCGAAATCTGCGGATCTCCCCATCCCACCTATTTTAGGAGAAAAAATGGTAGATACCACGATCAAAAAAGTCAAAGCCTCCCACTCGCCCCACGGCGAAATGGCGCAGAAATACCTCGCCACGGGCAAAAGCCTGTCGATGCGGCTGTGGGAAAACGAACAGCCAAACGCCGAAAAAGTCGAGATCCGGCGCGACTACGAAACCGTCGGCTACGTCATCGGCGGCAAAGCGGAATTGCACATCGAAGGACAGATGGCAATTTTGGAGCCGGGAGATTCCTGGGTCGTTCCCAAAGGGACCCGCCACACCTACAACATCATCGAACCCTTTACGGCGGTGGAGGCGACGAGTCCTCCGGCGGAAATCGAAGGGCGCGATCGCATTTAAAAACTTTCCCAATTTTAAAGTATTTGGAGAACTCAAAATGAATACCCCCCAAGAAAGCCGAGAGATGCAAACCGAGGAACGCCAAAAAGAAAAACAGCGACGGGAATCCCTCTCGGAACGGGCCCAGGAACAGATCGATCGCCCCGGCGCCGGCGACCTGTCCACCGAAGAAGAAGCCCGGGAACTCGCCACGGCCCAACACCAAAGCGAACAGAACCGCCGAGATTCGATGGCGGAACGGGCCAACAGCGAACCCAGTCCATAGTTATAGCGCAAGATGACAGCAGCTTCAGAGTCCAAACAATCCGATCGGGGGAGCGTCGTATCGGTGCGGGGCAGCATCGTAGACGTACACTTTCCCCCGCCGATACCCGAACTTTACAGCCAACTGCGGGCCGGAGACGACGAAGAAATCGTCATCGAGGTCGTCTCCCACGTTGACGGGGAAACCGTGCGCGGGATCGCCCTCACCTCCACCGCCGGACTGGCGAGGGGTTCGGCCGTCCGAGATACCGATGCCCCATTACAAGTACCCGTCGGCGATCGCCTCTTGGGGCGAGTTTTTAATGTCTTCGGGGACACCATCGATCGCCAAGACCCCATCACGGGGGGACAGTGGCGGTCAATCCACAGACAACCCGTCCCCCTCCAGCAGCGATCGACCTCCTCGGAAATTCTGGAAACCGGCATCAAGGCGATCGACATCCTCACCCCCCTGGAACGGGGCGGAAAAGCCGGGTTATTCGGCGGGGCAGGGGTCGGCAAAACCGTGCTGATCACCGAAATGATCAACAACATGGTCACGCACCACGAAGGGATCAGCCTGTTTTGCGGCATCGGCGAACGCAACCGGGAAGCCGAGGAACTCTACCGGGACATGGAAGAGGCGGGAGTCCTGCAAAACACGATTTTGGTGTTCGCACAGATGAACGAACCCCCCGGCGCCCGATTTCGCGTTCCCCACGCCGCTTTGACGATGGCGGAATACTTCCGGGACGACGCCCGCCAGGATGTCTTGCTGCTGATGGACAACATTTTCCGCTTCATCCAGGCCGGACAGGAGGTTTCCGGACTCATGGGGCGCCTGCCCTCCCGGGTGGGTTATCAACCGACCCTGGGAACGGAACTTTCGGAACTTCAGGAGCGGATCAGCAACACCGCCACCGGGGCGATCACGTCCGTACAGGCGGTTTACGTCCCCGCCGACGACTTTACCGACCCGGCGGCGGTCCACACCTTCGGCCACCTGTCCGCTTCGATCGTGTTATCCAGAAAGCGGGCCAGCCAGGGACTTTATCCGGCGATCGACCCCCTGCAGTCGGGCTCGAAAATGCTCTCTCCGACGGTGGTGGGCGATCGCCATTACCAGATCGCCCAGGCGGTGCGGCAGACCTTGGCCGGGTACGACGAGCTCAAGGATATCATCGCCATGCTGGGGATCGAGGAACTGTCCCAGAGCGATCGCCAGACGGTGTACCGGGCCCGGCGGTTGGAGCGGTTTTTGACCCAACCCTTTTTCACCACCGAACAATTTACCGGGAAAAAGGGGAAATTGGTGGATCTCGACGCCGCGTTGGACGGGTGCGATCGCATCCTCAACGACGAGTTTTCCGACCGTTCCGAGCGATCGCTCTACATGATCGGCAGTATCGACGAGGCGAAGTCCCAATGAACCTAAAAATTTTGCTCCCCACGGAAATTCTACTCAACGAAACCGTCGAAAAGGTGTCCGCCGAGGCCGAAAACGGCGCCTTCGTCCTGCTTCCCAACCACATCGATTTCGTCGCCCCCCTGGTTCCCGGCATCCTCTCCTTCACGTCCGGAGGCGGCGGGGAAACCTTCGTCGCCGTGGATGGGGGAACCCTGGTGAAGTGCGGGGATGAGGTGCTGGTGTCCGTGCGGCAGGGGGTGCGGGGGACGGATCTCGACAGCCTGGAAGACACGGTGGAAGGGGAATTTCGCCAACTCGGCGATCGCGAACGGCAGGCCCGATCCGCCGTCGCCAAACTGGAGGCGGGATTGATCCGAGGATTTGTCGAAACGGGAGGTAGCCAGTGAAACGTTTTCCCGAGGAAGAACCGAAACGAGTCGTTGACACCCGCGAAGAACTGCGGCGGGAGGTGCGGAAGAAGTCCGATCGCCGCCTGAAAGCGCGACGGGAGGGCGATCGGAGCCTTTTGTTCGGGCTGGGGATGTACGGTTTGGTGGGCTGGGCGGTGGCCATTCCGACCCTGATCGGGATCGCGATCGGCGTCTGGATCGATACCAACTGGCCGAGTCGCTATTCCTGGACGCTGATGCTGTTGTTTGTGGGGGTGGTTTTGGGGTGTTTTAATGCTTGGTATTGGGTGGAACGGGAGCGGAGAGATCTGTGATTTTTGGTTTTTAATAAATCCGCAGATTTCGCAGATTTCGCAGATTTTATGGGGATGAATTTGGGTGGGATGGGGAGATTGGGAAAGATTTGCAATCGAAAATTATCGAACTGGGAGAAAGGTTATGGGACGAGTTGATAATAAAATTGCGGTGGTGACGGGGGGCGGCGATGGGATCGGCCGCGCTACGTCGATTTTATTGGCTTTGGAAGGGGCTAGAGTTGCGGTTACGGATATTGATGAAAACCGGGGGCGGGAGACGGTTACGGAAATTGAAAAGACGGGGGGTAAGGCGCAGTTTTTCGCCCACAATGTCGCCGATGAGGAGGGCTGGGAACGGGTTCTCGACGGTGTGGAAGATGCGTTCGGTTATCCGAATGTTTTGGTTAATAATGCTGGGTTGTTGTTGTATAAAGAACTGACGGAAACGACGGTGGAAGAGTGGCGAAAGTTGATGGATGTGAACGCCCTGGGGGTGTTTTTGGGGATGAAACATTGTACGCCCAGGATGGTGGAAGGGGGTGGGGGTGCGATCGTTAATTTGTCCTCGACGGCGGGGATTGTCGGGGTTGCGCGTCAGTCTCTTTATGGGGCGACGAAGGGGGCTGTCCGCACGATGACGAAGGATGCGGCGGTGGAGTTGGCGCCGAAAGGGGTGCGGGTGAATTCTATTCATCCGAGTATTATTGATACGGAAATGGCGGATTACGGGGCGCAGGAACGGCAGGCTTCTAAGGAGGAAATCGGCCAACTTTATCCGCTGGGGAGAATTGGGGAACCTCTGGATGTTGCCTATGCGACGTTGTTTTTAGTGTCGGATGAGTCGAAGTTTGTCACGGGTTCAGAGTTGGTGATTGATGGGGGATATACGGCGAAATAGTGGGTTAATTTTTTAAATTAAAAAGGAGGATGAAATGGAGAATATTGGGTTGTTAATTTTAGCCACGATCGCGGGTTGTTTATTGGGCGGTTTTTACTTCGGCAGTTTGTGGATTACGGTGCGTCAATTGCCGACAACGGCATGGCCGATGCGGCTGACTATCGGCAGTCTAATGGGGCGGATGGCGGTCGTTTTATTGGGCTTTTTTATCGTCATGCACGGGAGCTGGCAGCGGGCGATCGCCGGCCTGGTGGGATTCATCATCGCCCGCACGATTTTGACGCGCTATTGGGGGCCGAAACGGCAGTTGATGACGGATAGTTTGGAATGAGGAAATACCGGATCGATGAATATCAGTCCCGACAACATTATTTTTTGGCAGTGGAATTTCGTCATCATCAACGCGACCATCGTTTACACTTGGCTGGTGATGGCGATTTTGGTGGGTGTTTCCTGGTGGGTATCCCGCCAATTATCCGTCGAACCGCAGATGTCGCGCTGGCAAAATGGGCTGGAAATTATTGTCAGCGGGATTCGGGATCAGATCCGGGACGCGACGGGAAAAGATCCCCATCCGTTCATGCCGCTGATCGGTTCCCTGTTTTTATTTATTACTCTGGCAAATTTGCTAACGATTTTTCCAGTTTATGAGTCGCCGGCTGGTTCCCTTTCGACGACGGCGGGGTTGGCGCTATGCGTGTTCGTCGCCGTCCCCTATTTCGGGATTAAAAACAGCGGATTGAAGGGCTATCTCAAGCACTTTGTCGAGCCGTCCCCGTTCATGCTACCATTTCAAATTATCAGCGAAATTTCCCGGACTGTGGCGATGGCGATCCGCTTGTTCGGAAACGTGATGAGTACGGCGCTGTTGGTGGCAATTTTGTTGTCGATCGCACCCCTGTTTTTACCGATTTTGATGCGGTTATTCGGCGTGTTAGTAGGAGTCATCCAAGCCTACGTTTTCGCGATTTTGGCAATTGTTTACATCGCCTCGGGAATGCGGGAACAGCAGCGGCGGGAGAGGGAGTCGGGAGTCGGGAGTCGGGAGTCGGTGCGGCTGAGGCGCGAAACCTGACACAAAAATTATCGCAGGTATCGCGATCGCGTGTTTACAGTTCCGGAAAGGGGAAAAACCTTGAAATTCTGATGAAAAGGGAAGTTCCCATCCCCACACCCCATCTAAATAGTCAATTCAGGAGTCAAAAAATTGAATTATGGATAATCTCGGTTTAGTCGGTTTAGTTTCAATTTTTACGGCGGGAATTTGCATCGGTTTGGGTGCGATCGGACCCGCGATCGGGGAAGGTTTGGCGCTGGCGAATGCGATGCGGGCTCTGGCGCAGCAGCCGGATCAGTCCAATACAATTACCCGGACGCTTTTTGTGGGGATGGCGCTGATCGAATCGACAGCGATTTACTGTTTTGTGGTGTCGATGATTCTGATTTTTGCCAATCCGTTTTGGAATCACTTTTTGAATCAAGGGGGGGGATAATTTAGATGCTGATCGATTGGTTTACAGTTGTCGCGCAGATCGTCAATTTTGTAATCCTGGTGTTTTTGCTGCAAAAGTTCCTGTACAAACCGATTGTCGGCACGATACAGAAGCGGCAAAACCGGATACAATCTCGGTGGGATGAGGCGCAGCAGGCGCGAGAAAAGGCGGAACGGGAGGCGGAAACCTACCGGCAGCGGCGGCGAGAATTGGACGATCGCCGTTCCGCTTTGATAGAGGAGGTGAAGCGGGAAACCCGGGAACAGCGGGAAACGTGGCTGGAAGGGGCCCGCCGGGACGTCGATCGCCAGCAGCGGGAGTGGCGACAGGGGCTCCGCCGCCAGCAGTCCCTCTTTTTCGACACCCTGCGGAATCAGACAGTCCGCCACCTCTACGACATGACGCGGGGTGCCCTGCGGGAAATCGCCGATACGGATTTGGAGAAACAGGCGATCGCGCAATTTCAACGCCGTCTCGAACAGATCGACGAGGAGGAAAAACGGCAACTGCGGGAGTCCCTCGATCGCTCGGATGAAACCATCACAGTCCGCAGCAGTTTCGAGATCCCGGAAGATACCAAAAACAGCATCTTCGAGCAATTGCGGCATCTAACCGGGGACAGAGATTTTTATCGAGCCTCCGACGTGGAAAAATCGGCAGAATTGAACGGCAATTCTCACCCCTGCTCTGAAGAACTCGAAGGTAAAATTCCCGTGGCTTTTGAGCGATCGCCCCATTTGATTGGCGGGATTTCAGTCCAGCTCGCCGGCTACGAAATCGGTTGGAGTTTGAATCACTATATTGAAGGTTTGGAGGCCCATTTGTCCGAATGCCTGCAGGCGGAAATTGAAAAACAGCGATCGCGGGAAGAAACCCCAGAAGAAGAGGCAGAAGAGCAATGGCAGCGGCAGGCGATCAAAAAAACTCAGGCGATCGTCCGTCGCACGTTGCGAGATCTGGCAAACGAAGATCTCGAACGGCAAATGATCGGCGTTTTTCTAAAATCCTTGCGGGAGATCGACCCAAAAGAGCGGCAGAAGCTCGATTGCGCCCTTGCAGAGGGTGAAGAAAAGCTGACGATTCGCAGCAGTTTTGAAATCCCGGAAACGGAGCAAGAGCAAATTTTGCACCATCTCAAAAATCGGGATTTTATCGACAATAAAAACCGGGTAAATTTCCAGAAATCTGACCGTCCGATCTGCGGAATCGAACTGCAAATTGGAGGGCAGGAAATCGCCTGGAGCATCGACCGCTACCTGGAGGACGTAGAAGAAAAATTTGCGGTGGCGATCGCATCCAACAGCTATTCACCCGCCCCTCGATAGGGGTTCGGAAGAATCTCCCCTCCGGGAGAATATTTTTTGATTTTAAAATCACGGCCGTCTCCCCGCGATCGCACTCCGAGCCACCGGCTCAAATTACGCATTTGGATGGATGTGACTTGAAGATAAGATGCTTACAGTGGTAAATAGAGTGAGTCGGAATCGACAGCCGTCTTTTTGTGGCTGAAAAGCGAGAGTTTATAGCCGCCTCCAGGACGGTCGGAACCGGTAAAAATTGACCAATCCGGCACAGCGAGTCCCGGCTCTCCTGATAGCCGACTGACTCGAAAAATTTTTTCGCTATAAACCCTTATTAAAACAAGGAGGTTTTACAAATATGGTTAGTGAGATCAAACGTAACTCTATGACGATGCTCAAACGCGGCGGAGCGATCGCGGTACTGTCCCTCGCCGGACTGCTCGGCGCCTGCGATGCCTACAACAACCAAGCGGAAGCTCCCCAACAGGATCTCACCAATCCCGCCAACAGTCCCGGCGTGGAAACGGTGACTTCCCTCGAAGAAGTATCGGAGCAAACCCAACAACTGATCGGCCAAACCGTGACGGTGACTGGGGAAGTCGAAGAAATCGTCGGCCCCGGGACTTACCGACTCCAAGAAGCAGGGGAAATCTTCGGCGAAGATTCTATCATCGTCATCATGGCCAACGATCCGCCCCAACCCATCACCGAAGATCAAATTGTCCAAGTGACCGGAGAAGTGCGCCAGTTCATCTTAGCCGAATTTGAGCGGGACTACGATTTGACCTGGGACTTGAATATGAAAGAGAAACTCGAAGCCGAATACGAAGGGCAACCCGTCGTCATTTCCCAAGTGACTCGCGTCATTGAACCCCAATAATTGGCAAACTTTCGACCCCCGACCGAAATCAATACAAGGAGGTTTTGCCGAGATGGCGAATCAAAAATTTCAACCCAAAACATCCCTGAAACGAGCCGGAATTGCGGCGGTATTGTCCCTCGCCGGACTCCTGGGTGCCTGCGACGCTTTCAACAATCAAGCCGCCGACCCCCAACAAACCCTCAGCGACCCCGATGAAACCGAAGGCGTGACGACGGTGACTTCCCTCGAAGAAGTGATCGAAGACACCGACCAACTGCTCGGCCGAACTGTCACCGTGACAGGTTATGTCGATGAAATGTTGGGTCCAGGCATCTATCTGCTCGAGGATCAAAACACGCTCTTGGGCGAAGATACAGCCCTCGTCATCACGGTCAACGAACCGCCCCAAGAGATTGTCGCCGACCAGACCGTTCAGATCACCGGAGAAGTCCGCCAGTTCGTCGCTGCGGAATTTGAGGAAGATTATGACCTGACCTGGGATCTGGATCTGAAGCGAAAGATTGAAGCGGAATATGAAGGAAAGCCAGTCATTTTCTCCCAGGTGACTCGCGTCATCCAAGAATAGGCAAATGTCATAAAAGTCGGCATGAACGAAAATCGTGAATCCCTACAAGCCGTCCTGGACGAAACCTTTTCCGCCTTCGATCGCGTCCTGGACGGATATCACCCCCGCATCCGCACCCGAGAGGTGGGGACCGTCCGATCCGTCGATCGCGGTATCGCCACGGTTTCGGGCCTGCCCCATATCAAATCCCAGGAATTGATGCAATTTCCCGGCGATTTATTGGGCATCGCCTTCAACTTGGACGCCGATCGCATCGGTGCGATCCTGTTGGGGAACAGCGAACACCTCGAAGCCGGCGCGAGAGTGTACCGCACCGGGCGGGTGATGGACATCCCCGTAGGCGAAGCGCTGTTGGGGCGGGTCGTGGATGCCACGGGTCGCCCCCTCGACGACGGGGGAAACCTGGAAACCGAAGAACGCCGCCCCATCGAGCGGGACGCCCCGGCTATCATGGACCGCGCCCCGGTGAAGGTGCCCCTGCAGACGGGGTTGAAGGTCGTCGATGCGTTGGTGCCCCTCGGCCGCGGCCAGCGGGAACTGATCGTCGGCGACCGCCAGACCGGAAAAACCGCGATCGCCATTGACACCATCCTCAACCAGCGGGGAAAGGACGTGATCTGCGTCTACTGCGCCATCGCCCAGCGGTCTGCGGCCGTCGCCAAAGTGATCGCCCAACTGCGCGATCGGGGCGCGATGGACTACACCTTCGTCGTCGTGGCGGCGGGGGAAGATCCCCCCGGATTACAATACGTCACCCCCTACGCGGCGACCACGATGGCCGAATTTTTTATGGAACGGGGGGAAGATGTCTTGATCGTTTACGACGACCTCACCCGCCACGCCTGGGCCTACCGGGAACTCTCCCTGCTGCTGCGCCGCCCCCCCGGACGGGAAGCCTATCCGGGGGATATCTTCTACATCCACTCCCGGATGTTGGAGCGATCGACCCACATGAGGGACGAACTCGGCGGCGGGTCCTTGACCGCCCTCCCCATCGTGGAAACCCAGGCCCAGAACATTTCCGCCTACATCCCCACCAACCTGATTTCCATTACGGACGGTCAGGTTTACCTGTCTCCGGACCTGTTCCAACAGGCGATCTTGCCCGCCGTGGACGTGGGAAAATCCGTGTCCCGGGTGGGGGGAAAAACCCAACTGTCCGCCTATCGAGATATCGCCGGGGACCTGCGCCTGTCCTATTCCCAATTTCAGGAAGTGGAGGTGTTCGCCCGGTTCGGGACCCAGTTGGACGAGGACACTCAACAGACCCTCACCCGGGGGCGGCGGGTGCGGGAAGTGTTGAAACAGCCCGAATCCCAACCGCGATCGGTTTCCGCCCAAATCGCGATTTTGCTGTCGGTGAGTCGGGGGTGGTTCGACGATCTGCCCCTCGATCGCGTCTCGGAGGCCGAAGATGCCGTCAGTCGGGCGGCGCGGGAGGAGTGCCCCGAAATTTGCGATCGCATCTCCGACGGGGAAAACCTGGATACCGACGCCTGGGAACGGCTGGGAGAGGTTTGCAAGGGTGCGATCGACGAGTTGAGCGCACCAGAGGAGGAGGAGGACAATGGCGACAACGGAAGCCCTTAAAGCCCAAATCGGCAGCGTTCAAGATCTGCAGTCCGTCGTCAAGACAATGAAAGCCCTGGCGGCGGTGAGTATCCGCCAGTACGAGAAAGCCGTCGAATCCCTGGCGGACTCCAACCGCACCGTGGAGATGGGATTGCAGATCGCCCTCAAACGGCAGTATTTTGCCGCGGATATTTTTATTCCCGTCTCCACCCTCGCGACGCGCACCCCCTCACGGCGGACGGGGGCGATCGTCTTCGGGTCCGATCAAGGGTTGTGCGGTCAATTCAACGAACAAATTGTCGCCCACGTCGCCGAACAATTGGCGGCGATGAATATCGATCCCCAACAGGCCTTCGTTGCCGCCGTCGGCGCCCGGGTCGCCCCCTCCCTGGAAGCCAACGGAATATCCATAGAAGAGCAATTTTCCGTCCCCAGCGCCGTCACCGCCATCACCGCGATGGTGCAGGACCTCTTGTTGGCGATCGAAAACTGGCGGTCAAATCAACAGGTAGACACAATCATCCTGTTCTACAACCGTTCCACCTCCAGCGCCTCCTACGAACCCCACCACCTGCAATTGTTGCCCCTCGATCCCGAGTGGCTGCGACAGTTGGAAGACCGGCCCTGGCCCACCGCTGCCGAGCCCACCTTCACGATGAACTGGCAACCCCTATTTTCTGCCCTAATTCGAGACTATTTATTTGTTTCCCTGTATCGCGCCCTCGCCGAATCTCTGGCCAGCGAAAATGCCAGTCGCCTCTCCTCCATGCAGGCGGCGGAAAAGAACATTCGGGAACGGTTATCGGATCTCAATTCTCAGTACCGACGCGGACGCCAGAGTGCCATCACCGGCGAACTGCTCGACATCGTGGCGGGCTTTGAAGCATTGACAGAAGGATAAATTGTATTATGGTTGCGTTTCGCAAAAAAGAATCGAAGGACACCCCCGAACAATTGAAGCGGGCTACAGCCGCCAAACCCTGGTGGCGGAACCCCGTCATCAACCGGCGGGCCTGGACTTGGGAAGACTCCCACAAAATCAGCCACAGCGGCGCCTGGTGGCAGCACGCCATCATCTACCAAGTCTCCCCCTGGAGCTTCATGGACTCCGACCACAACGGTGTGGGGAACCTGCAGGGCATCCTCTCTAAAATGGACTACATCGCCTCCTTGGGCGTCGATGCCATCTGGCTGTGTCCCATTTTTGAGGCGGCGATGGACGATTTCGGCTATGACGTCACCGGAATGCTTGATGTCGATCCCCTGTTCGGGAGTCTGGACGATTTCGATACCCTGCTGGATGTCGCCCACAGTTTGGGACTCAAGCTACTCATTGACCAAGTTTGGAACCACACTTCCCACAAACATCCCTGGTTCGTAGAAAGTCGCAAAAGCCGGGACAATCCCCGGGCGGACTGGTACGTTTGGGCCGACAGTCCCGACGAGTGTTCGCCGCCCAACAACTGGGTGTCGGCGTTCATGGGAAAAAGCGCCTGGGAGTGGGACCCCCACCGGGAGCAATATTACTTTTACAATTTTTTGCCCAGCCAGCCGGAGTTGAACTGGCACAATCCGGACGTGGTGGACGCGATTTTGAAGCGGGCTAAATTTTGGCTCGATCGCGGGGTGGACGGGTTCCGCCTGGATGCGGTCAACTTCTACATCCACGATGCCGAACTGCGGGACAACCCGCCGCGCCCCGAAGGTGCCCCCCAACCGGAGGGGGTCGATCCGGACAACCCGATGGTGGATTACGAGTTCAAGTACAATTTCTGCCGCCCGGAAAACCTGGATCTCCTCAAACCGATCCGGGAGTTGGTGGATCAGTATCCCGGCGTGGTGACGCTGGGGGAGGTGACGCTGTGCGAGGATTCGGTGGCACTCTCCAGCCAGTACGTTGACGGCCGCGATCGCCTGCACATGACCTACAACAGCGCCCTGCTTATCGACGAATCGATGACGGCAGACCTGATGCGCCGCACCATGAAGCGCGTGCAGAAGCATTTCACCCACGGCGGACAGTGCTGGATGGTGGGCAACCACGATTACGGAAGGTTGCGATCGCGCTGGACTGGAACCGACATCAACGGCCAACCCTACACCGCCGAATTCTACCAGATGATGGCGGCGGTGCTGCTGTCCCTGCCGGGGGCGTTCTGCCTCTACCAGGGGGACGAACTGGGGTTGCCGGAGGCGCAAATTCCCAAGGATATCCCCGAAGACGAAATCAAAGATCCCTTCGGAAAAGCCCTCTATCCGATGGTGCCCGGGCGGGACGGCTCCCGCACCCCCATGCCCTGGGTCGGCGATGCCCCCAACTGCGGCTTCACCCCGGCGGAGAAACCCTGGCTGCCGATCCCCAAGCGCCATGTTTCCCTGGCGGTAGACGTGCAGAACCGAGATCCCGACTCCCACCTCAACACCTGGCGCCGCCTCCTGCACTGGCGCAAACAGCAACCGGCTCTAATTGCGGGCAGTTTCGAGTTGTTGGATACGGACGACCCCCTATTCGGATTTATCCGGGAATACGCCGAACAGCGCCTGCTGTGCCTGTTCAACATCAGCGACGAGGAGATCGTTTACGAACTCAAACAATACGGCGCCTGCGACCCGGCGCAAAATCTGGGCTTCGACTTCCACAAGATTGGCGATCGTCTGGAGTTGCCGCCTTTCGGCGTGTTTTTTGCCAATTTGCCCCTGTCTTGAGGGAAGGGAGTCGGGAGTCGGGAGTCGGGAGTCGGTAATAGGTAATAGGTAATAGGTAATAGGTAATAGGTAATAGGTAATAGGTAATAGG
>JBNGCR010000063.1:12635-26577 GCA_050045915.1 Limnospira sp. | reverse complement strand
AAGATGATTGGGGAATTTGTACGGATCTGACTATAAATTTGCCTCCTCCGCCTCCCCTGCCTCCCCATTCCCCATTCCCCATTCCGCGGCTCGATCCTAAAAAAAATCTGAAGAGCCGATCGCAAAGCCGGTGTTTTTTTGTGATCTGCTTTACCTTGGGAAGGATGGCTCCGAGCCGACAATTGGAGGCACTCGTCAACAATTTTGCTTCCATCCTTTAGGATCGAAAGCTGTACGCACAGATGCACTTCCGCCCGGCCTCGGAATCGGAAGTGTCCAATAAGGAGGTATTCGGTGAATATTCCCAGCTCGATCTTAACTTTGCTGGTCGGGATCGCAATTACCCTCATCAGCCTCTGGTACGGTCAGAATAACGGCCTGTTACCCGTGGCGGCTTCCCCGGAAGCGGCGGAGGTCGATCGCCTGTTTAACCTGATGATGACCATCGCCTTCGGCCTCGTCTTGCTGGTGGAGGGGGCGCTGGTCGTTTCCCTGTTCCGGTTCCGCCGCCGCGCCGGCGACGACACCGACGGCCCGCCCGTGCACGGCAACATTCCCTTAGAAATCGTCTGGACGGCGATTCCGGCGGCGATCGTTTTGGCGATCGGTATTTACAGTTTCGAGATTTATAACCAGATGGGGGGACTCGATCCGATGGCGTCGGGGTCCCATTCCATGCAGGCTCACGCCAAAATGTCCGGGGCGGCGATCGCGGCACCGCTTCCGGGGGAGGAGGATTCGACCCCCCCTCCCAACCAACTGGCCCTGGGCATCGGGGCTTCCCCCGAAGAAATCGGCTCCCCGGCCGATATCACCGTCAACGTCAACGGCCTGCAGTACGCCTGGATTTTCAACTATGAAGATCTCGGAGTCATCTCCGGCGAACTGCATATGCCCGTCGGCAAGGAAGTGCAGTTGAACATCACCGCCCAGGACGTGATTCACGCCCTCTGGGTCCCCGAACTGCGGCTCAAACAGGACGCCATCCCTGGACGCACTACCCAACTGCGGTTTACAGCGAACAGGGCGGGAACCTATAACGTCGTTTGCGCCGAACTCTGCGGCGGCTATCACGGCTCCATGCGGACGACGATGGTGGTTCACACGCCGGAAGAGTTTGAAACCTGGGTGTCGGAAAATAGCTTTGCCAACAACCCGGACGGGCAACCCGCGATCGCCCAAAATCCCGCCGAAATGTCCGAGGCGGAATATCTGGCTCCCTACGCGGCGGATATGGGCGTTGATGTGGATGCGATCGCCCATTTGAAACACCACGCCCAAACCCCAGTTGTAGGGCTTTAGCCCCAAAATCAGGAGTCCGAACACAGAACAGAGAAAAATTCCATTCACTTTTCACTGTTCACTTTTCACTTTTCACTTTTCTTATGGCTCAAGCACAAATTAACGTCACTGCCGACACGTCCGTTCACCGCGAAGAAGGAGAACGGCACTGGAAGGACTTTTTCGGATTCAGCACCGACCACAAAGTGATCGGCATCCAATATCTCGTCACCTCCTTTATCTTCTACCTGATCGGCGGATTCATGGCCGGGATCGTGCGGACGGAACTGGCGACCCCGGACGCGGATATTGTCGCCCCGGAAATGTACAACAGCCTGTTCACCGTCCACGGAACGATCATGATCTTTCTGTGGATTGTCCCGGCCGGAGCCGGATTCGCCAATTATCTCATCCCTCTGATGATCGGTGCCAAGGACATGGCGTTTCCTAAACTGAACGCCGTCGCCTTCTGGCTGATCCCCCCCGGTGGCCTGCTGCTGCTGGCCAGCTTCCTGATCGAGGCGCCCCAGGCGGGCTGGACGTCCTATCCCCCCCTGAGTCTGGTGTCGGGGAAAGTCGGGGAAGAAATTTGGATTCTCAGTATTTTATTGTTGGGGACTTCATCCATTTTGGGGGCGGTCAATTTCTCCGTTACCATCTTCAAAATGCGGATTCCCAGCATGGGGTTGAATGATATGCCCCTGATGTGCTGGGCGATGATCGCCGCTTCGGCGCTGATCTTGCTTTCCACCCCCGTCCTTGCCGCCGCCCTGATCCTGCTGTCGTTCGACTTGCTGGCGGGTACGAATTTCTTCAATCCCACGGGGGGAGGCGATCCCGTGGTGTATCAGCACTTATTTTGGTTTTACTCCCACCCGGCGGTTTATATCATGATCTTGCCCTTCTTTGGCCTGATCTCGGATATCCTGCCGGTGCACGCCCGCAAGCCCATTTTCGGCTACCAGGCGATCGCCTATTCCAGCCTCGCTATCAGCTTTTTGGGCCTGATCGTGTGGGCGCATCATATGTTTACCAGCGGCACCCCAGGCTGGCTGCGGATGTTCTTCATGATCACGACTATGATCATCGCCGTCCCCACCGGAATCAAGGTCTTCGGTTGGCTGGCGACCATTTGGGGGGGCAAGCTGCGCCTCAACAGCGCTATGCTGTTCGCGATGGGCTTTATCGCCACCTTCGTCATCGGCGGCGTCACGGGAATTATGGTGGCGTCGGTCCCTTTCGATATCCACGTCCACGACACTTACTTCGTGGTCGCCCACTTCCACTATGTCTTGTTTGGGGGTGCGGTTTTTGGCATTTTCGCGGCCATCTACCACTGGTTCCCCAAAATGACGGGGCGGATGATGAACGAAACCTGGGGGCAGGTTCACTTCGTCCTGACTTTGATTGGGGCTAATCTGACGTTCATGCCGATGCACGTTTTGGGACTGCAGGGGATGCCCCGCCGGGTCGCCATGTATGACCCCCGATTCACTGAGCTCAATGTCGTCTGTACCGTCGGTACTTATATTTTGGCGGTTTCGACGTTCCCGTTTATTATTAACGCGGTTTGGAGTTGGTTTAAAGGACCCAAAGCCCCCGGAAATCCCTGGGATGCTTTGACTCTGGAGTGGATGACTTCTTCTCCCCCGCCGATCGAAAATTTCTACGGGACGCCGATTTTGAGAACCGGACCCTACGACTACGGCACGAAGAAGACGTTGGCGATTCGCGCCCGTCTGAAAGAGATGGCCAGCGGTGTTCCGCCTCGGGCAAAAGAGGCGGGCGTTCCCCTTTCGGAAGCTCAATCTTCATCGCTTTTGGGCGAGTCTGAAGATTCGGAATAATCCGGAATATTCCTCAAGAAATGGGAGGGCATCCGCCCTCCGTCTCGGGCGCGATCGCTCGTTTTGTACTACTACTCAGATTGAAAGATTCATGCAAGGTTCAACAGTTGACGAGTCTCAAACCGTCCTCGGTTATCAACAGGAAACGGTTCGTTCGGAAGGTCATCACGAAGAACACCCCGATCACCGCATCCTGGGAGTGGTGGTTTTCCTGGTGGCGGAAAGTATGATCTTCCTGGGGATGTTTTCGGCCTATTTGATCTATCGGGCGATGTCCGAACAGTGGCCCCCGGAGGGGATCGAGCGGGAATTGCTTTTACCGGGTATCAATACGCTGATCCTGATTTCGAGCAGTTTCGTCATGAATCGCGGTAACAGGGCGATTAAGAAGGATGACGAGGCGGGTTTGCGGGTCTGGTTCGCGGCGACGGCGATTATGGGGATTGTCTTCTTGGCGGGCCAGATCTACGAGTACAGCAGTTTGGAGTTCGGGTTGACGACGAACCTGTACGCCAGTTGCTTTTACGTTTTGACGGCTTTCCACGGTTTGCACGTTACCTTCGGTGTCCTGCTGATTTCGGGGGTGCTGTTCCGTTCCCGGAAGGCGGGTCACTATTCTAAGGAGTCCCACTTCGGCCCGGAAGCGGCGGAGTTATATTGGCACTTCGTGGATGTGATCTGGATTATTTTGTTTATCTTGCTCTACCTGCTTTGAGGTAGATTCACAGTTTTCGTATTTGTTAAACCCCGTTTTGGGGTTTTTTTGTGGCGGTCGGTGCGATCGCCGTATTTTCTGGGTTGTCGCAGTTGAATGGGGCGATGGGTGCGCTGTCGCGGATCGCGATCCGGTTTTCGCTCCAGGCCTTGCGGCTGAACGGACAGGGCTACAGTCCGCCGAAGTTGGGGTGGGCGACGCTCCAGAATGTCTCGATCCCAGTGTGAAGGGGGTGGCGAACTTGGGCGATCGAGATGGTTTCCATATGTCGATTTCAGCTCTCGGGTTGGCCAAGTTCTAACACGACTTGACGCGATCGCGAAAGTTTCGGACATTTCAGATCCCGCGCCGGACAAGCTGATTCGGCTTTGTCGAAATCTTGGGAAACGGGAAAGGGGTATGAAGGGACAGGATGGATAATTATTACTGTTTTTAACATAAATTGTTTTTTTTGTCAACCCGCGATCGGGTGATTTTTTCGGTGAATTGCAGAATGTTTCCGGACTTTACGATACGATCGAGTTGTGTCTGTATAACGTTTGATGACTCCGTATTTTTACCATAAATTTACAAATGCTGTACAGCAATCCGTATTTTTACGAAGCTTCTGTAAAATCTCCCATTTAGCGTTGACCGTGTAAATACGGGTGTGCCAGTATGTAAATAAGAAGAAAGACCAAAAAAGAGGTTGCCCCCCATGAAAACTCAAATCGTTGCTTCGATCGCCACTCTTCCTGTTGCTTTAGCCGGCGTATTTTTTGCCCCCCAATCTGCGGGAGCCGCCACCTTCGGAACGAGCTGGGATAACAATACAGCTCTTTGTAATAATCGTCCCGACTGTTCCCTTCAAGTTCTCTTCGACGAATTGACCGTCAGCGGTCCGGGGATTGACACGGTAAACGACCAAACGGGTTTTGACCTTTTTACCAATACTGCCACGGGCAACGCCACGGGAACTTTCATGCTGGAGATAGCCGGCTTCGCTCCCAATAACCGGTTCGGTGTCTACAACTCCAACGGTGACATGGCCGAATTATTTGATGGGGCTAACAATGAAGGAGATGGCTTCATTTCCATGTTCTTAGACAATGGCAATCTCCGGGTGACGACGGAATCCGATGAAGATTTTAACGATTATGCACGGGCGGAGTACCAAAATTTTGGCAACATCTTCGGTTTCTACCTAACCAACGGAGCCGGGCAAACCTTCTACACGGAGAATTCCCGCAACGGTGGCTACCAACAAGCCGTTGTTTACCAGGGAGACGATCAAACGGTTATGGATTTACCGGGCCGGCAAGCCGGACTCTTCACCGACAACGAATTTATCATCGCGTTCGAGGATTTGTGGGTGGGCGGTCACACCGATCGCGACTACAATGATTTGGTGGTCATGGTGGAATCGATCGCACCGGCGAGCGTTCCCGAACCCACTACCGTATTCGGTCTGGGTGCTGTTGCCGTCGGTCTGGTTGCCAGCCGCCGTCAGAGCAAGAAAAACTCCTAAGTCCCGAGGGAATCGCTGGGTGCATTGATGTTGTCACAAAAGTTAAGTTGTTGTCGAACCAATCGATGGGCTGGTATTGACACAATCGCCACATTCTTGAGGACGGGGGATAAGAATCTCCCGTCCTCTACAAATCTAAAAGATCGCGTCACAATAGTTAAAACACAATTCAGGAGTCTTCTACCGTGACTGCGACACCCACCGTTTCCACCCTCGGACAGACGGGAATTGAAGTTCCGCCCCTGTGTATCGGCACCTGGTCTTGGGGCGACGGTTTATTTTGGAATTACGGCAAAGACTACGGGGAGGCGGAGGTTGAGGCGGCTTTCCACGCGGCAGTCGAGGCCGGCGTCGGCTTTTTCGACACGGCAGAAGTCTACGGAAACGGGACATCCGAGGAACTGCTGGGCCGGTTCATACAGAAAATCGATCGCCCCGTTTTAATTGCCACAAAATACGGTCCGGTGCCGTGGCGGTTTTGGGGACAGTCGGTGGCGGATGCCGTGACGGACAGTTTGCGGCGGTTGCAGTTGGGGCAGATCGACCTGTATCAGGTTCACTGGCCGTTTACGTTTTTTATGAGTCAAGAAACGTTGATGAATGCCCTGGCGGACGAGGTGAGAAAGGGCAGAGTTCGCGCGATCGGCGTGAGCAATTATTCGGCTGAGGAAATGCGGACCGCCCACCAAATTTTGCAGTCCCGGGGCATCCCCCTGGCGACGAATCAAGTCCGCTATTCTCTTTTGACCCGCAAAGTTGAAAAGGTCGGAATTCTGGATACCGCCCGGGAATTGGGGGTGACGATTCTCGCCTACAGCCCCCTCGCCCAGGGATTGTTGACGGGTAAATACACCCCGGAAAATCCCCCGGAAGGGGCGCGAAAATTTGACTCGCGCTTCAAAGAATCGGGGTTAAAAAAAGTTGAACCCGTCCTCAAAAAACTGTACGAAATCGGTCAGAATTACGGCAAAACCCCCGCCCAAGTCGCGTTAAATTGGGTGAATGCCCAACCGGGTGTAATCGCGATCGCGGGGGCGAAAACGACCACTCAAGTTTGGGACAATGCGGGTGCGATCGGCTGGCAGATGAGCCCGGAGGAACTCGCCAGTTTGGAGGAAATGACCCGCCCCTGGCTGGATAAGTAGGGTCTTTTTATTGACCTTTGCAAGGGGGCGGAGGAGGCGGAGGGAGGGGAGTCGGGAGTCGGGAGTCGGGAGTCGGGAGGGAGGCAACGGTCAAGCGGAGGGAGTCCAGAAACGGGTTGAACATCTGGACCGCTTGGGAATCAATTCCCAAGCTAATAGCTCAAATCATCTAAAGATGATTGGGGAATTTTTAGGGTTCAAAAACTGAATTTGATCTGAACTTGCCTCCTCTGCCTCCCCACACCCCAAACCCTACACCCTACACCCTACACCCTACACCCTAAAATAAATTGACCCGCCGCAAATCCAAATTTAGGGGATATTCGGGGCTAACATTGGGGGGCGAAATCGCGACTTTTCCGGGCGTGTGCCCCATCGGAACGAACCGTTCCAACATCCGGGATTCCGCCTCCCGTTCGTTGACGGGAAAGGATTGGTAAATGATGCCGTTGGGGGGGTTGACGTGGTAGGTGCAGCCGCCGAGCGATCGCATCGTCCAAGTGTCGATAATGTCGAATAACAGGGGACTGTGAGACTCGATGGAGGGGTGTAATAACGCCGCATACTGTCGCGCCCGGAACCGCACCCCGCCGACATATTCCCCCATGTTTCCGGTCGATTTTAACGGCACTGGATGGCCGTTACAGGTGACGACATAGCGGCTGGAAAATCCGTCCAAACCGGGGGAATTGCCCGTCGCGCCCCGCAGCATTACCTGCAATCTTTCCATCGAGGAATCCACATAGCGGGCGGTGCCGTCGCTGCCGGTTTCTTCCCCTAAAACGTGCCAGGGTTCGATCGCGTGTCTCAACTCCAGCGTCACGCCGTCGCGGGTGATTTCTCCGTAGGGGGGAAACCGAAATTCGACGAAGGGTTTGAACCAGTTCAATTCAAACGGATAACCCGCCGCGTTTAACTCTTGTAAAACTGCCCCCAAATCTTCCTCAATAAAATAGGGCAGAAGGAAGCGATCGTGAAGCGTCGTACCCCAGCGAATCAACGGCTGGGTGTAGGGATGTTCCCAGAACCACGCCACGAGCGATCGGATTAACAGCATTTGCAATAATCCCATGCGGGGGTGGGGGGGCATGGCGAAGGCGCGAAACTCCAACAATCCCAACTGGTTGCGGTAGTTTTCCACCGGATAAAGTTTGTCGATGCAAAAGGCGGAACGGTGGGTATTTCCGGTGACATCAATTAACAGATTTCGCAATAGGCGATCGACCAATTCCGGCGGCACTTCTCGCCCCGGCTGCAACTCTTGAAAGGCGATTTCCAATTCATACAAACTCTCGTGCCGCGCCTCGTCCACCCGGGGCGATTGGCTGGTCGGCCCCACAAATAACCCCGAAAACAGATAGGATAAACTGGGGTGATTTTGCCAGTAGGAAATCAGACTCCGCAACAAGTCCGGACGGCGCAACAGGGGACTTTCTTCGGCCGTTTTGCCGCCGATGGTGATGTGCGCCCCGCCGCCGGTGCTGATGCGGCGCCCGTCGATCGCATATTTTTCCGTCCCCAGCCGGCACAGCCGCGCCTCTTCGTACAAACTGGCGGTAATTTCCACCAATTCTTCCCAATTTTTTGCCGGGTGAATGTTGACTTCGATCACCCCCGGATCGGGCGTAATTTGAAAGCCGACGATGCCATCATTTCCGGGGGGGGTATAGCCTTCAATTAAAACCGGAATATCGACCGTTTTGGCGGTATTTTCAATCGCTGTAATTAAATCCAAAAAACACCGCGCCGAGGTGATGGGCGGCAGAAAAACGTGAATGCAGCCGCCCCGAACTTCCACCGCCATTGCCACCCGCACAGAATTTTCCGGCAAATTGATGGGTTCGGAACCGACGACGGCGGGTTTATGGTTGAGGGGAACCCGCGCTTCCGGGTGCAATTCTTCCGCCCAGGCGATCGCATTTAAGGGCAGGCGGAACCCCAGTGGCGAATCTCCTTTTAATAAAATTAATTTCTCGTCCGGCAATTTCCAATCGCAGCTACTCCACCGCAATTCCCCTTCCCACAAAACCGGCAGAATCGGCAATGCAAATCCCGCCAACTCCTCCGTTTCCAATTCGTAGGTGGGAATGATGGAGTTCTGATTAATTCCCAACTGTTTTGTCAATTCCCGAATCACCGTTTCCGCCTGGGCGACGGTGTAGCCGTAATCCTTGCCGTCAACCGCCATCAAATTGCGATCGCGCCAAATCGGCGTCCCGTCCTCCCGCCAGTAACAGCCCAGCGCCCACCGGGGCAGTATTTCGCCGGGATACCATTTTCCCATCCCGTAGTGCAGCAACCCGCCGCCCTCGGAAAATTTATCTTTCAGACGGTGCAATAACTGCCCCGCCAATTGCCGTTTTTCCTCGCCCAAAGCCTGCACCTGCCACTGGGGAGACTCGAAATCGTCGATGGAGACAAATGTGGGTTCGCCCCCCATTGTCAACCCCACGTTTAACTGTTGTAATTTATCCTCCACCAACCGTCCGAGGCGATCGATATTTTCCCACTGAATTTCGCTGTAAGGTTTGCTGACTCGGGGCTGTTCTTCGTGGCGAGAAACCGTCATTGAAAAATCCAGGTGGGACTCGCAGGGTTCCGCCGTCCCCTGGACGGGCGCGGCGGCTTCGGGCTCGGCGGTGCACACCAGAGGAATGTGTCCTTCTGCAGCTAAAAAACCGGAGGTGGGGTCTAAACCGATCCACCCGGCGCCGGGGATGTAAACTTCCGCCCAGGCGTGTAAATCGGCGTTATCGGCTTCGGGTCCCGGCGGTCCGTCGAGGGAGGGAACGTCTTCTTTGAGTTGAATTAAATAACCGGAAACGAAGCGGGCGGCGAGTCCGTAGTGCCGCAGAATTTGCACCAGCAGCCATCCGGTATCGCGGCACGATCCGATTTTCTTTTGCAGGGTTTCTTCGCAGGTTTGAATGCCGGGTTCGAGGCGGACGGTGTATTCGATTTCTCGGGAAAGTTGTTGATTGATGTTGAGGATAAATTCAGGGGTGTAGATGTCCGATGCGCGGTTTTTTTCGACCCAGTTGTTGACGAGTTCTCCGGAATCGGCTATTTCTAGAAATGGGATCAGTTCTTTGGCGAGTTGTTGTTCGTAGTTGAATGGATGGCGTTCGGCGTAGCTTTCCATCACGAAATCGAAGGGGTTGATGGGGTGGAGATCGGCGATCAAATCCACTGTGACGGTGAGGCGATCGCTTTTTTGGGGAAAGTTCACCCGCGCCAGATAGTTGCCGTAGGGATCTTGTTGCCAGGTGATGCTGTAATCTTGGGGTTCGATGTTGAGGGAATAGCTGTTGATGGGGGTGCGGCAGTGGGGAGAGGGCCGCAATCCGATGGCGTGGGGGCCGAGAATAACCGGGCGTTCAAATTGATAGGAAAGCTGGTGGTTGAGGCTGACTTTAATGGACATGATTAAGAAGGGTGTGGGGTGTGGGGTGTGCTCGGTGGGGGCAGTGCCTCCGTGCCTGCCTCTGGCAGAAACCTTCCACACGACATCGCAGGCATTGCATCGGGCGCAAGCCTTGCGCCCCTACATCAATTGGGGCGGATTCTCGAATATCTTTGAGTGGGATATCTGGCGAAATCCGCCCTTTTTTTATTTCCCCTTTGTCGTGTTAATTGAGTTGATGGCCGCAACTGCCGCAGAAGCGATCGTCGGGTTTGACGCTGGCGCCGCAGTTATTACAAAAGCGCCGGGTTCCCCCCGAAGAAGACGAGGAAGATGAGGAAGAAGATCCCCCCATTTTCATCTCCATATTGCCCATCCGCATTTGCATCGGGTTGGTGCCCATTTCCATGTTTCCCATTTTCATGGGTTGCATGGGTTCCATTTGCATGGGTTCCATCGGTTTCATCGGTTCCATCGATGGCGAGGATGCGGGGGTGCTGGAAACCTGTTGGACGGACATCTGCTGGGCGCTTCCGAGGGACGGGGTTCCACCCATGACGCTCATGCTGCTTCCCTGGAGTTGGACGAAGTGTTCGCCCTGGGCGGTTTCAATTTTTAAAATTATTCCATTTCCCGTCCGGTAAATTGAGGGCGGGGAAGTCCAATTTCCAGTTTGAAAGCCGCTGCTCGATTGCTGTTGCTGTCCGGGAGAGCCTCCGGCGATCGTGATCAGGGTTTGCCCTCCCTGATTGTCTAAGTAAACTCTTTGGCCGGTGCCTAGCTCGCATACATAAGGCATAATGGCCTCTTCCTACCATAAGAAACATCTAACGGTAACATTGTAGGATTGTCGCTTCGCAGACTTGGACTTCTTAACATTTGTGTTAGAAGTGGCGCGAAAATGGTGTATATTGTCAGGTTTTCGCCGCCATTACTCCGACGGTGGAAAGTGGCCCCGGGGGTTCCGGTGCGATTCTGCTGCGGAGACGCTCGGCGATCGCGTATCATATGTTGAATAGGTGTTCAAGCCGTTCGTATACCGTTTCACTTCGATCAACAATGTCTCACCCAACCACTCGTCCCATCGGTATCGATCTGTTCGCAGGTGCGGGGGGATTCAGCCTGGGGTTTGAACAGGCGGGATTCGATGTCGTGGCGGCGGTGGAAGTCGATCCGATCCATGCTGCGGTACATTATTATAACTTTCCCGACTGTGCCATTTTGCCGCGATCGGTGTCCGACATTTCCGGAGATGAAATCCGCAAAATTTCCGGAATCGGCGATCGCTCAATTGATGTCGTTTTCGGCGGTGCCCCCTGCCAGGGATTTTCCCTGATCGGACAGCGCATTCTCGACGATCCGCGAAACGCCTTGGTGCGCGACTTCGTGCGACTCGTCACCGAACTGGAAACCGATTATTTTGTATTTGAAAATGTCAAAGGGTTGACAGTCGGAAAGCATCGAAAATTTTTGGACGAACTGATCGAGACGTTTGAATCGAACGGATACCAAGTCGCCCAACCGTGGCGGGTTTTAAATGCGGCAAATTTTGGCGTCCCCCAAAACCGAGAACGCCTGATTCTACTCGGTGCGCGTCAGGGTTTACCAATTCCTGAATATCCCCAACCCATCACCCGTCCGGCGGGAAGTAAAAGAGGGAAACAAGAAGAATTGCCGGACAGTCCAAATTGCCGGAACGCATTGGACGATCTCCCGAATATTGACAAATTCAAGAGTTTGATAAAAAAAGATTCTGTCGCAACTGGAAAATGGGGAAAGCCGAGTCAATACGCCGAATTGATGCGCTGCTTGAGCGATGATGCCTGGGGTTACGGTTATCAAAGAAATTTTAATTCCCGGCTGCTCACTTCCAGCCTCAGAAGCAATCATACTGATACTTCCCGACGGCGTTTTGACGAAACAGAACCGGGTAAAACAGAACCGATTTCCCGATTTTTTAAACTCCCCCCCGACGGCGTTTCCAATACTTTGAGAGCCGGGACGGATTCCGCCAGGGGCGCGTTTACCAGTCCCCGTCCCATCCACTACGCTTATCCCCGCTGTATCACAGTCCGAGAAATGGCGCGTTTACACAGTTTCCCCGACTGGTTCCGATTCCACGAAACCAAATGGCACGGTGCCCGCCAGATCGGAAATGCGGTTCCCCCATTGTTGGCGCGTGCGATCGCATCCTCCCTTCTCGATACAATGGGAATCACCCCCCGGCGTCCGGAAGGTGTCATTGATTTGGGTTCTCAAAAGTTATTAAAAATGAATATGGCTGAAGCATCGAAATATTGGAAAATTGAAGTGCCGATTCGGAGCCGCGATCGCGCCGATAGACTTCACAAACGAAGGCGAGAATAAATTCAACTATAATGAACATATAGCAATCGGAAACCATTGGTAAATTGTCTAGCCCCCAAACCCCCAATTCTGGGGGCTTTGAGCGGATCGAATTTTCATGTCTCACTTTAAAATGCTCTATTACATTGGAGGCAATGATGACTCTAGCAAAAGATATAGAAGAAATGCGATCGACCATCGAGGGAATTGAATTTCCCCCCGGAGATATAGAAAGTCAGGAGCCGCCATTGGAAAGCGAACTACATTTTCGACAAATTATGTTGCTCATCCAAATGTTAGAATATATCTGGCGCGATCGCCAGGACTTCTACGCTTTTGGAAACCTGACGATTTACTACAGTCCCAACCAGAAAAAGTCCGAATATTTCCGAGGTCCGGATTTCTTCTTGGTACGGGATACGGAACGGAAACCGCGAAAAAGTTGGGTGGTGTGGCAGGAAGATGGCAAGTATCCCAATGTCATCGTCGAATTATTATCGGATTCGACTGCAAAAACCGATCGCGGCGTGAAAAAACGCATCTATCAAGACGTTTTCCGAACTCCGGAATATTTCTGGTTTTCTCCCCACACCCTGGAGTTTAAAGGATTTGCTTTAACTCGCGGAACCTATGAAGCGATGCAACCCAATGAACGGGGATGGTTGTGGAGCGAAGAAATGCAACTATTTTTAGGTGTGGAAAACGAACAACTGCGATTTTTCACCCCCGAAGGGCAACTCGTTCCGACTCCGGAGGAAGCCAATGAAAAAATGGCAGCAAAGTTGCGCGAATTGGGAATCGATCCCGAGCAATTGTGATTTTCCATAGAGTTGAATGAACATCCAATTATCAAATCGGAGGAAAGAATGACTCTGGCACAAGATTTGGAAGAAATGCGATCGACCATCGAGGAAATTGAGTTTCCCCCCGGAGATATAGAAAGTCAGGAGCCGCCATTGGAAAGCTATCTACACCTTCAACAAATTATCCTTCTATTAAAATGTCTGGAATGGCTTTGGAAAGATCGCCAGGATTATTTTGCCGCCGGAAACCTGACGATTTACTACAGTCCCAACCAGAAAAAGTCCGAATATTTCCGAGGTCCGGATTTCTTCTTGGTACGGGATACGGAACGGAAACCGCGAAAAAGTTGGGTGGTGTGGCAGGAAGATGGTAAGTATCCCAATGTCATCGTCGAATTATTATCGGATTCGACCGCAACAACCGATCGCGGCGTGAAAAAACGCATCTATCAAGACGTTTTCCGAACCCCCGAATATTTCTGGTTTTCTCCCCACACCCTGGAGTTTCAAGGCTTCCTGTTGGTGGGAGGCACTTATGAAGCGATCGCACCCAACGAACGGGGACACCTGTGGAGCGAACAAATGCAACTTTTCTTAGGTGTGGAAAACGAAAAACTGCGCTTTTTTACCCCCGAGGGTCAACTCGTTCCGACTCCGGAGGAAGCGGCGGAAAACGCACAACAACAGTTAGATATTGAACGACAACAGAAAGAAAAAATGGCTGCAAAGTTGCGAGAATTGGGCATCGATCCCGAGCAATTGTGAGGGGAACACTGAATGAATTCAAAGTCCCCCTTTTTAAGGGGGATTTAGGGGGATCTTGATCCTCGTTCAAAGTGGAGATCCCCCCCAGCCCCCCTTCATAAGGGGGGAGAATTGTTTTTCAAGTCTTCCT
>JBNGCR010000063.1:0-12535 GCA_050045915.1 Limnospira sp. | reverse complement strand
AGATCCCCCCCAGCCCCCCTTCATAAGGGGGGAGAATTGTTTTTCAAGTCTTCCTGAGCCGGGATCATCAATTCAAAGTCCCCCTTTTTAAGGGGGATTTAGGGGGATCTTGATCCTCGTTCAAAGTGGAGATCCCCCCCAGCCCCCCTTCATAAGGGGGGAGAATTGTTTTTCAAGTCTTCCTTGTTGACCGAGTTTTATGTTAAGCGTCCCGTGGATTTGTTATCCGTCCAATTTTGTTCTTGCTCCCAAGTTTCTTGAGTCCGATCTAAATTGGCGTTAATTTCGGCGGCAACTTGGTCGAGTTTGTCTTGGGAAAGTCCCGCCTGTTTGGGGGGCAAGTTTCCCGCATCCAAACCGACACTCACTTCATCTAGAGATTGATTTTTTTCATTTGGATTTTCCGGTGTCTTTTCGGTATTAGCCATCAATGATTCTCCTTTACAATTCAATTAAAATGGAATGTCCTCATCCAGTTCCCAGTTGTGGGCTTCAACTGTCGGCGAGGTTTCTATTTTATCCGATCGCGGGTTAGGAGTTTCGGGACGTTCCAGAGTTTGTTTCGCCTGTTTAATTTTCTCAAATAGCGTCGATCGCGATCGCGGGGATTTCCCCGTCAGGCGATCGAGTCCGTATTTGGCTTTTAGGCGATCGCGAACTTCCTTCGGTAGCGGTTCTTCCGACTGTTGAAAATCCGCCGCCGTGTACACCGGAAGCCGCGATCCCAACCGTTCCACCGGCATATCCGGCAACCGAACCAGAAAATATTCCCGCGGCCGGCGAATACTTTCCGCCCGATTTTCAATTTCCGTGAGAATTCCCATCACCTGAGACAGGTCGTGAGATGCGATCGCCACCTGCACTTCAATATCGCCCAGAGGAATTCCCGACGCCTCCGCCCGTTCTAACACATCCGGCGGCAAATGTTCCAAATTCGGGGGTGCAATCGCCGCTTCCAGACCCGCCAAAGCCTCCCGAATTGCGGCTTGCATCTCCCGAACCCGGTGAATTTTTGCCCGTTCTGGGGGAACCGTTTCCACCCAGTCCTTTAGTTGGTTAGTGGTGGTTTCTAATTGTGCGATCGCTTGTTTGATATAGTTGTAATCCATTTTATTTGATGATAAGATAGAATAAAAACCACAGAGACACAGAGAACACAGAGATGGAGTTGAATGAGATATCGGGGCGGGTGATTGGGGCTGCAATAACAGTACATCGGGAGTTAGGGCCGGGGTTGCTTGAATCAGCTTACGAGAAATGTTTGGCTTATGAATTGCGACAGCGAGGGTTGACAGTCGAGGAACAAATTCCAGTACCCGTAGTTTATAAAGGCATCAAATTAGAGTGCGGGTATCGCCTAGATTTGTTGGTTGAAAAGCGCATCATTGTCGAATTAAAAGCGGTCGATGCACTCCTACCCATTCACGATGCCCAACTTCTCACCTACCTCAAACTTTGCAAACTCCGCCTCGGACTCCTCATCAACTTTAACGTCCCCATCCTCAAAAACGGCATCAAACGCCTCCTCAACAATTAACCCCTCTCTCTTCTCTCTGTGTCCTCTGTGCCTCTGTGGTTCAAAAATCATTAAATCTCCTCAAGTTCCTGAGTAGATTGCCACCCCGGTTCCCAAAGTCTCCGATCTTTGAGTTGTTTGGCATTTAACCAAAAGCGAACCGTCGGGTCGCAGGACGCCACCAGTTCGGCGAACACCCACTGGCCCTCATTTTTGCGGTTGACAACCTGGAAATGTCGCCAGCCCCAGGTTTTTCGAGTCGCCGTCCACTTGGAACCGACGAGATGGGGGAATTTTTGCTTTTTCGGCATGGCAATTGTGGATCTTCTCAATTCTTAATTGTGCCAGAACGGCGATCGCGGGAAAATAGGTGAGTAGTCAAGCATTGAGTTCCAAAACGATTTTATGACCATCAACGACACCCACCGCATCATCCCCCCCCAGTTGAACGTACCGCCCCGACTGCTACTCGGCCCGGGACCCTCCAACGCCCATCCCCGAGTCCTGCAGGCGATGGCGATGCCCCCCATCGGACACCTCGACCCGAAATTTTTGGAACTGATGGATCAAGTCCAAAACCTGCTGCGCTATGCTTGGCAGACGGATAACGCCATGACTATCCCGGTCAGCGGGACGGGAAGCGCCGCGATGGAAGCCACCCTCGCCAACGTTGTCGAACCGGGCGACGTGGTACTCGTGGGGGTGATGGGCTACTTCGGAAACCGCCTCGTTGATATGGCGGGACGCTACGGCGGCGACGTCCGCAAGCTGACGAAACCCTGGGGTGAAGTCTTCAGTTTGGAAGAATTACGAAAAGGCTTGGAAGAACACCGCCCCGCCGTGCTGGCATTGGTGCACGCCGAAACCTCCACCGGGGCGCGTCAACCCTTGGAAGGGGTGGGAGAATTGTGTCGGGAATTCAACTGTTTGTTGTTGCTCGATACTGTCACCAGTTTGGGCGGTGTCCCCCTATTTTTGGACGAATGGGGTGTCGATTTAGCCTACAGTTGCAGCCAAAAAGGGTTGGGTTGTCCGCCGGGAGTTTCGCCCTTTACCATGAGTCCTCGGGCGGTGGAAAAGTTAAATAAACGCCGCACTCCGGTGACGAATTGGTATTTGGATATGTCGTTATTATGTCGGTATTGGGGGAGCGATCGCGTCTACCACCACACCGCCCCCGTCAACATGAATTACGGCATCCGGGAAGCGTTGAAAATTTTGGCGGAAGAGGGGCTCGAAGCCAGTTGGAAGCGCCACCAAAGCACCGCAGAATTATTCTGGAACGGGTTGGAGGATCTGGGTTTAACCTGCCACGTCGATCGCGAATTTCGACTGCCCACCCTGACGACGGTTCGCATTCCGGATGGGGTGGATGGGAAAGCGATCGCGCGTCAATTATTGCTCGAATATAATATCGAAATCGGTGGCGGTTTGGGGGAACTTGCCGGGAAAGTTTGGCGGGTCGGTTTGATGGGTTATAATTCTCGCCCTGAAAATGTGCTGCTGTTGTTGGCGGCGTTGCAGCGGGTGTTGTAAAAAAGTCGGAAAAGACACCGGGTTTCATCGATAATTTTCAGGGGTTGGGTGCGATCGCGGATAATTGAGAGGGATAGAAACCGGGTTTATATGAACATTTCGGGTGGGGGGTGTAAAGATGCCGCTAGAAACCCGGTTTCTCACATCTTTTCTCTAATTTGCTTTGACTCATCAACCGGGTTTCTATAAATATCTGGATGTGGTAGATTCAGATTTGAGCCGTTTTTTTTTACGCCAACTCCCCAATCATCTTGAGATGATTTTAGCTATTAGCTTGGGAATTGATTCCCAAGCGGTTTCAATATTCAAACCGGCATTTTATAGATGGCAGTTGGGTGCGATCGCGGATAATTGAGAGGGATAGAAACCGGGTTTATATGAACATTTCGGGTGGGGGGTGTAAAGATGCCGCTAGAAACCCGGTTTCTCACATCTTTTCTCTAATTTGCTTTGACTCATCAACCGGGTTTCTATAAATATCTGGATGTGGTAGATTCAGATTTGAGCCGTTTTTTTTTACGCCAACTCCCCAATCATCTTGAGATGATTTTAGCTATTAGCTTGGGAATTGATTCCCAAGCGGTTTCAATATTCAAACCGGCATTTTATAGATGGCAGTTGGGTGCGATCGCGGATAATTGAGAGGGATAGAAACCGGGTTTCTATGAACATTTCGGGTGGGGGGCGTAAAGATGCCGGTAGAAACCCGGTTTCTCACATCTTGTTTCTCGCATCTTTTTTCTGATACCGCCGGAGTCAGAAAGACAAACCGGGTGATTCGAGCCTCTTATTCCCTATTCCCTATTACCCATTACCGGCGCGCAGCGCCATACCGCCGGAGTCGGAAAGACAAACTGGGGAGATTTCCTTACAATAACAGGTGAGACGTAACACTGAAAGGAGGAGAACCCATCCCATGAGACTTCTACACACGATGCTGCGGGTCGGCAACTTGGACGAGTCGCTGAAATTTTACTGTGATATCCTGGGGATGAAACTGCTGCGCCAGAAAGATTATCCCGGCGGAAAGTTTACCCTGGCGTTCGTGGGCTACGGGGACGAGGCGGATCATACCGTTATCGAACTGACCTACAACTGGGGCGTTGAGAGCTACGACCTCGGGGACGGCTACGGCCATATCGCCATCGGTGTGGATGATATTTACGGCACCTGCGAGCAAATCCGGGCGGCGGGGGGTACAATTACCCGAGAACCCGGCCCCATGAAGCACGGAACAACCGTGATCGCTTTCGTGCAAGACCCGGATGGGTATAAAATCGAACTGATTCAACTGGGAACCCAGGGCCGCAGCGAACAGAAAGAAGATCCGGTAGCCGCCGGCCAGTCGAGCTAAGAGCCAACTGGGGAATTGATAATTGACAATTATCAATTCTCCGACTCCCGCTTTTCAATGCCCCTCCGGGGTTGACCGCGAAGATCGAACCCCGAAGAATTGATATCAGAACCGATTGAATTTCGATCCCCAAACACTGTAAGCAATGCAACCGACTGACCCGAGCAAATTTACCGATCAGGCCTGGGAAGCGATCGTCAAGTCCCAAGATGTGGCCCGCCGCTTCCAGAACCAACATTTAGAAGTCGAGCACGTCGCGATCGCCCTGTTGGAGCAAAACGGACTCGCCAGCAACATTTTGGGGCGCGCCGGCTTCGACCCCGAACAGGTGCTCCAGCAATTGGAAGCCTTCACCAAACGCCAACCTCGGGTCGGAACCATCGAACACCTCTACCTGGGGCGCGACCTAGAAATGATGCTGGACGTGGCGGAAGAGACGCGGGCCGCTTGGCAGGACGGCTACATCTCCGTCGAACACATGGTCATCGCCATCGGGGAAGATACCCGCGTCGGACGGCGAATTTTGGGCGGCGGGGGCCAGCAATCCAGACGGCCCGGGCGCCCCGGGTTCGATCGCCCCAACAACGGCTCCCAGGCTCCGGTCCGCCAAAAATTGGAGGCGGCGATCAAAAATTTGCGGGGCAGTGCCAAAGTGGAAAATCAGACCCCCGAAAATAGCTACGACGCCCTCGGCCGCTACGGCCGGGATCTGACGGAATTGGCGAAAGCCGGGAAACTGGACCCCGTGATCGGCCGGGACGAGGAAATTCGCCGGGTCGTCAGTTGCCTGTCCCGGCGGACGAAAAATAACCCGGTGCTGATCGGGGAGCCGGGGGTGGGGAAAACGGCGATCGCGGAGGGGTTGGCCCAGCGCATCGTCAACGGGGACGTGCCCGAATCCCTGAAAAACCGCCAGTTGATTTCCCTGGACATGGGCAGCCTGATCGCCGGGGCCAAGCTGCGGGGCGAATTTGAAGAACGGCTGCGATCGGTGCTGCGGGAAGTCACCCACTCCGAGGGTCAAATTGTCCTATTTATCGACGAATTGCACACCGTCGTCGGCGCCGGATCGGGGGGCAGTGGCTCGGGGATGGACGCCGGAAACCTCCTCAAACCCATGTTGGCCCGGGGCGAACTGCGCTGCATTGGCGCCTCCACCGTGGATGAGTATCGCAAGCACATCGAAAAAGATCCGGCCCTGGAGCGGCGGTTCCAGCAGATTTACGTCGATCAACCCAGTCCGGAAGATACGGTGTCGATCCTGCGGGGGCTCAAAGACCGCTACGAGCGCCACCACGGGGTGAAAATTACCGATTCCGCATTGGTAGCGGCGGCGATGCTGTCGGCCCGGTATATCAGCGATCGCTTCCTCCCCGACAAGGCGATCGACCTGGTGGACGAAGCCGCGGCCCAGTTGAAAATGGAGATCACCTCCAAGCCGGTGGAGTTGGAGCAGATCGAGCGCCGCCTGATGCAGTTGGAGATGGAAAAACTCTCCGTGGAAGGGGAAAGCAAGGGAGACGGGGAAGCCCGGGGCACCGCCGACGTCGGCTTGGGCGTCCGCCTCGATCGCATCCGGGAAGAAATCGAGGCCCTCAAAGCCAAGCAGGAACACCTGTCCTCCCAGTGGAAGGGGGAAAAGGAACTCCTCGACGAGATCAACCGCCTCAAGGAAGAGGAAGAGAAACTGCGGGTGCTCATCGAGCAGGCGGAGCGGGCCTACGACCTTAATAAAGCCGCCCAGTTGAAATACGGGCAACTGGAGACGTTACACCGCGATCGCGAGGCCCGGGAGGCGGAATTGTTGAAATTGCAGGCCCAGGGGTCTTCCCTGCTGCGGGAACAGGTGACGGAAGCCGATATCGCCGCGATCGTCGCCAAGTGGACCGGCATCCCCGTCAACCGCCTGTTGCAGTCAGAGCGACAAAAATTGTTGCAGTTGGAGAGCCACCTGCACCAGCGGGTCATCGGCCAGGAGGAGGGCGTGGCGGCGGTGGCCGCGGCGATCCGCCGGGCCCGGGCGGGGATGAAGGACCCCGGACGCCCCATCGGCTCCTTCCTGTTCATGGGGCCGACGGGGGTGGGAAAAACCGAGCTGGCCCGGGCCCTGGCAGAATTCCTGTTCGACAGCGAAGAGGCGATGATCCGCATCGATATGTCGGAATATATGCAGAAACACGCCGTCTCCCGCCTGGTGGGGGCGCCTCCGGGATATGTGGGCTACGATGAGGGGGGGCAGTTGTCCGAGGCGGTGCGGCGTCACCCCTATTCGGTGATTTTGTTCGACGAGGTGGAAAAGGCCCATCCCGACGTGTTCAACATCCTGTTGCAGGTGTTGGACGACGGCCGCATCACCGACAGCCAGGGACGGGTGGTGGATTTCCGCAACACGGTGATCGTGATGACGAGCAACATCGGCGGGGAGTATATATTGGATGTGGCGGGGGATGATTCCCGCTACGATGAGATGTACGACCGGGTGATGCAGGCGCTGCGATCGCACTTCCGACCCGAGTTTCTTAACCGGGTGGACGAGATGATCCTGTTCCACACCCTGAGCAAGGCCCAGTTGCGGGATATCGTCGCGATCCAGATGCGGCGGGTGCAGCGGCTCCTGGCCGACCAAAAAATTGGTCTGGAGTTGTCGCCGAAGGCGTTGGATTATGTGGCGGATGTGGGTTACGATCCGGTGTATGGCGCCCGACCCCTGAAGCGGGCTATTCAGCGGGAACTGGAAAATCCGATCGCGAACCTGATTTTGGAACAGAAGTTCATGTCCGGGGATACGATCGGTGTGGATTTGGGCGATGGGGAACTCATTTTTAGTTCTCCGGCGATCGAATCTGAGGTGCCATCCGACCCGGTTGAAGTGACGGCCGAACCCGTCGCGACGACTGGAAAGAGTGACGACAGTTGAACCCTCGAAGGCCAGGTCATCCTAAAAATCGGAGGCGAGTGATGCTGGATTTGACGGTGGCGATTCCCACCTATAACGGCGAAAAGCGTTTGCCGGAGGTGTTGGAAAAGCTGCGATCGCAAACGGGAACAGATGCGATCGCCTGGGAAGTTTTGGTGGTGGACAACAACAGTTCCGACGGCACGGCAGAAGTTGTCAGACGGTATCAGCAGAATTGGTTGTCCGATGTTCCGTTGCGGTACTGTTTGGAAACGCAACAAGGGGCTGCTTTTGCACGAAAAAGAGCGATCGAAGAATCAGCCGCGCCACTCGTGGGGTTTTTGGACGATGACACGATTCCGCGATCGGACTGGGTTGCGGCTGCTTTTCAATTTGCCAAGGAACATCCCAAAGCCGGCGCCTACGGAAGCCAAATTCATGGCGTTTATGAGGTTGACCCCCCCCAAGGATTCGAGCGAATCGCCAGTTTTTTTGCAATTACAGAGCGAGGTTCCCAGCCTCATTTGTACAAGCCAAAAATGAAAATGTTACCGCCATCGGCGGGTTTGGTCGTTCGCAAGCAGGCTTGGCAGGAAAATGTTCCGGAGCAACCTTTTTTAAGCGGCCGTTCGGAGCGATCGATTTTGAATAGTGAAGATTTGGAAGTGGTGCTTTACATTCAAAATGCCGGTTGGGAGGTATGGTACAACTCCGATATGCATTTATATCACCAAATCCCCCGCCAACGTTTGGAACGTGATTATTTACTTTATCTGGTTCGGAGCACGGGGCTGGCTCGACATTATATCCGAATGTTGCGTTGCAAACCTTGGCAAAGACCTCTTTTATTTCCTTTGGGATGGTTGAAGGACTTAGAGCAAGCAATTGCTTACTTTATCAAGAATCGAAAGCTTTTAAAAAGTGATACAGTAGCGGCCTGTGAAATGGAGTTCCTCCGCAGCAGTCTTGTCAGTCCGTTTTATCTCTGGAAACTCTCCTTTAAAAAATAATGAGGGCGCGGTAAATCATGGATTTTTCGGTAGTGATTCCCACCTACAATGGTGCCAAACAGTTGCCCGGAGTGCTGGAAAAATTGCGATCGCAAACCGGGACGGAGGAAATAGACTGGGAAATTCTGGTCGTCGATAATAATAGCAGTGACGAGACGGCAAAAGTCGTTCGAGAATTGCAATCAACCTGGAACCTACAAGTCCCTTTAAAATACGTTTTTGAACGGCGACAGGGACTCACATATGCCCGCACGAGGGGAATTGAAGAAACCGAAGGTCAGTTCATCGGATTTTTAGATGATGATAATTTTCCCAACTCGGATTGGGTTTTGCAGGCTTACTTATTCGGAAATCAATATCCAAAAGCCGGTATTTATGGCGGGCAAATTCATGCGGTATATCAAACAGAACCCCCCGAAAATTTTAAAAGAATTGAACATCTCGTTTTGGCAATGCGGGAAAGTGACGAACAACCATTTCGGTTCAATCCGGAGTTGTTACAACTGCCATCCGGTGCCGGGTTAGTCCTTCGCCGAAAAGCGTTGTTAGAGAGTATCGATCTCGAGTGTATCGCTTCTATCAGTCGAGGAGACAATGATTATGAACTCTCCCTTTATCTCTATAAAAATGGCTGGGAAATCTGGTACAATCCAACCCTGCACGTCGATCATTTAATTCCTCCAGAAAGATTGGAAAAAAAATATGTGCTTTCTTTAGCCTACCGCTACGGTTTGTATACGTTTGGCTTTCGAGTCATTTTGGCAAAAAATTTGTGGCAAAAATTCCTCTTATTTTTCCGAGTCATGTTTGGAGGGTTTAAGAGAGTTATTTTACATTTAAAAAAACACAAAACAAAAGTCAAATCAGACTTGGCAAATGCTTGCGAACTTAATTTTTTCTGGGCGAGTGCGATCAGCCCCATATATTATTACTTGAATAAGATATGATTATCCTTAAATCTTGAGCATTAAAATAATTTAAAAATCATGGCATATATATCTGTAGTCATTCCAACTTATAATTCTGAAAAAAGCATTCAATTGACCATTCAATCAATTTTAAATCAAACCCATACTGATTGGGAACTGATTGTGATTGACGACGGTTCTCAAGATAAAACGGTCGAAATTATCTCTCAAATTAATGATCCTCGGATTCAAATTTTACCCTATCCAAACGCCGGGGTTTCAACGAGTCGAAATCGGGGATTGGAACAGGCAAGAGGGGAGTTTATCGCATTTCTAGACCACGACGATCTCTGGAGTCCGGAGAAGTTAGAATCTCAGTTACGAGCCTTACAGGAGCATCCGGATGCCGCCCTGGCGTACAGTTGGACGGATCACTGCGATGATTCCGGGAACGTCATCGCGATGGGGCGACATTTATCTTGGACGGGAAATGTTTACCCGAAGTTGCTGGTGGATAATTTTTTGGATACGGCATCCAATCCATTAATTCGCAAAGTCGCGTTGGATGAAGTGGGGGGATTTGACCCCAGTATCGATTCTTCGGGAGAGTGGGATCTGTGGTTGCGCTTGGCAGTTCGATATCCATTTGTTGCCGTCCCCGAGAGTCAGGTTTTTCACCGAATTTCGAGTACGGCAATGTCGGCTCAAATTGAATTGCACAAACGAGAATGTCTGGAAGTCACCGAGCGAGCATTTGCTCGATCTCCGGCTTCTTTACAGCATTTAAAAAAAGCCAGTCAAGCCAATATATACAAATATCTGTTGTGTAAGAGTTTGGAAGGTCAACCCACCCCCGAAAAAGGACGACAGGCTTTCGGATTATTGTGGGATTATATCCGCTGCGAACCAGAGTTGCGATCGCAGTTCAAATTTGTTTTGACAATGGCGATCAAAGGCGGAGTCATGGCGTTCCTACCATCAACCTATGCGGAATCGGTGTTGTCAAAATTACGGCGATCGTGAGGTATCGAGATTGATATATCCGAGCAAGGTGCTGGTATTGGAAAGTTTCGGGGTTTTGGCGAGAATATTTTGGGCGATGGGGGGTGAGAATAAACTGATAACAGCCGCTTTATAAAGAACTTTTAGGGTGACAGGAGCCGTCAGCAAATTGCGATCATTGCGTAGAGCATTCAAGTAGAATCGAAAACCGGAAATTCCCCGTTTCCGAGTAGACGTTCCTTCCAAAGCTTTGACAGTCTGATATTTGTAAAAGTTCCCCAAACTTCTAGGTTTGAGATATTGTAAAGACTCGGGAGCCTGGTCAAAAGCACGATTGATGACCTGGATGACAGCAACTTCTTTCTTGACAACATTCATAGACATCGCACTGGCAGATTGACGATAGAGGACTTGGGGTTTGGGAACGACAGCAAAGGGATAGTGGCGGGCAACTCGGAGATACATTTCCCAATCTTGGGCGAAAGTGAGAGTTTCATCAAAACCTCCCAATTCCAGAAAAACTTGCCTTCTAATGAGAGGATTAGAACCGTTAGATAGGAAGTAGGCCAGCAGCATGGGAGCGAGAACATCTCCGGAAAAAGTCGCACGACTATCGGGGCGAAGAAATTGACTCGACTCGTCGATGCAGTCCGTCCAACTGTAGGCGAGACCCGCGTCGGGGTTCTCTTGCAGGGCTTGATATTGGGATTCTAATTTATCAGGAGTCCAGAGGTCATCCGCATCGATAAAAGAAATATATTGACCGGAAGATTTAGCCAGACCTCGATTCCGACTCACATTGGCTCCGGCGTTCGGATAAGAAAATGTTTGCAATCTGGGGTCTGAGATTTGGGCGATCGCGTCTAAAGTTGAATCGGTCGAACCATCGTTGATGACAATCAACTCGAAGTCCGTGAAAGTTTGATTTAAGACCGATTTGATCGTTTCTCGGATGGTCATTTCGCCGTTGTAAACGGGGATGATAACAGATATTTTTGGCATACAGAGTGAGTTCAATTTAAAGGATACAGATTCAGTTTATTCGGGATCGGTGCGGATCAGCATCATCAAAGCTCCAATATTATCGATTCTTCCGTATCTGGCAAGAAGAATCCGGGCTTGGGATTGGGGCAAAATAGCGATCGCGAGGATTTTGAGTAAGGCACGAACTGTGACTCGATGTTGTAGGAGTGAAGGCTCGTTTACAATGGCTTGGTAGAGAAGTTGGGCGGCAAATATCGCCCGTCCGCGATCGGGTTCCCCCTCGAGAGCTTTGACGGTCAGATATTTGTAAATATTAGCAAGGCTGTGTTTTTTGAGATATTGTAGGGAGGAGGGGGCTTGACTGTAAGCTCTTTGAATGACTCCAGTCGATTCTTTTGCCTGCCGGATGATATTGGCGGACATGGAGGTTGGGGAAATGCGGTATAAAATTTGAACTTTGGGTACTGCAACGAAGGGATAGCGAGCCGCCAACCGAATCCACAAATCTCGGTCTGCTGCACCCGACAAAGACTCGTCAAATAACCCCACTTCGAGCAATGCACGACGATGAACTAAAATATTAGAACCGCTTTCAATAAAGTTATTGACGAGAATGTAGGAATAAACATTACCATCGACAGTAAAATGACTGCCACGACGAAAAAAATTTCCGGATTCATCAATGCAGTCGGTCCAACTGTAAGCGAGGGCAGCTTCTGGATGTTCTCGTAATGCTTGATACTGGGATTCTAGCTTATCTGGAGTCCAGAGGTCATCCGCATCGATAAAGGAAATATACTCTGCCTGGGATTCCCGAATCCCTCGATTGCGACTGGCGGCTAAACCGGCATTTGGATACGATAACAGTTTAATTCTGGGATCGGTAAAACTAGAAGCGATCGCCGATGTCGAATCGGTCGATCCATCGTCGATAATGAGTAACTCAAAATCAGTCAATGTTTGATTTAAGACAGACGCGATCGTTTCTCGGATTGTTTTTTCGCCGTTGTAAACCGGAATAATGATGGAAATTAAAGGCATGGTTTTTAGTTAGATCAATGGTGATTTAAATCAAAACGGATTGGATCTGTATTGTGGAATCACAAACAAATTATTTTTGCTATATAATTTTAGAAAATGCTCGCCATTTTTGTCTGAAAATGCAAAAAAAATCAAACTTTTGATGAAAATTTTTAAACTGTCTATTTCAAATAATAATTCTGGTCGATTCAAAATTGAATGTGACAAAAGTTGAATTGCGATCGCCCCTCGCCATCGCCCCGAAGCAACTTCCAAACATTTGAATATCAAATACTTGTTCATATTATC
>JBNGCR010000062.1:25492-26658 GCA_050045915.1 Limnospira sp. | reverse complement strand
GTGGACTCGGTTGGAGCATAACTGTTGTAACTAACCACCTTGTCAATCGCTATAGTCAGTCAGATCCGCACAAACTCCCCAATCATCTTCAGATGATTTCTGCTTGTAGGGGCCCCTGGCTTGCGCCCTCGGGAATTGATTCCCAAGCGAAGCGGTGCGGATGTTCCACCCGTTTCTGGACTCCCCCCGCTCCCCCCGCTCCCTCCCTCCCTACTCCCCATTCCCCATTCCCCATTCCCCATTCCCTACTCCCCATTCCCCAATTGAGATACAATACTCACTTGCCCAGACAACCGATCGCTCTTTCCGAGAACTCATGTCCATCGAATGGCACACGGCTAAAACCTACGAAGATATTCTGTACCAGAAGGCGGACGGAATCGCGAAAATTACGATCAACCGGCCCCACAAGCGGAACGCCTTCCGTCCGAAGACGGTGTTTGAACTTTACGATGCGTTTGCGGATGTGCGGGAGGATCGGGCGATCGGCGTTGTCCTGTTCACCGGTGCCGGACCCCACACCGACGGCAAATATGCCTTTTGTTCCGGCGGCGATCAGAGCGTGCGGGGGGAGGCGGGTTATATCGACGATGCGGGGGTTCCCCGGCTGAACGTGCTGGACTTGCAGCGGTTGATCCGGTCGATGCCGAAAGTGGTGATCGCTTTGGTGGCGGGGTACGCGATCGGCGGGGGCCACGTCCTGCACCTGATTTGCGATTTGACGTTGGCGGCGGACAACGCGATTTTCGGCCAGACCGGCCCGAAGGTGGGGAGTTTCGACGGTGGCTTCGGCGCCAGTTACATGGCCCGGGTGGTCGGCCAGAAAAAGGCGCGGGAGATCTGGTATCTCTGCCGGCAATATAGTGCCAAAGAGGCTTTGGAGATGGGTTTGGTCAACTGCGTCGTCCCGGTGGAACAACTGGAAGCGGAGGGGGTTGAGTGGGCCCGGGAAATTTTGGAAAAAAGTCCGATCGCCATTCGCTGTTTGAAAGCGGCGTTCAATGCCGACTGCGACGGCCAGGCTGGCTTGCAGGAGCTGGCCGGCAACGCGACTTTACTCTATTACATGACTCAGGAAGGATCGGAGGGAAAGCAGGCGTTTCTCGAAAAGCGGAAGCCCGATTTCCGACAGTATCCCTGGCTTCCGTGATGGATGAGGGAGTCGG
>JBNGCR010000062.1:0-25392 GCA_050045915.1 Limnospira sp. | reverse complement strand
GATCCAGGAGTCCCGATCGCTCTTGTGCCCGAAGATTCAGACGGCGACGCGATCGGAGGATGGGGTGGCCGGGGCTATCATTTCCGGGTGAGTCGGGGTTAAGCTGGGGAGAGAGTCGCCGAGCATGACTTCCCGCACGGTAGGCGTGGCTTGTTTCAACTGCATGAGCGTCTCGACCCGCTCCCAAGAGGGGGCGAAGGCGGGGATCGCCAGGGGGCAAGCCTTCCAACTGCCTTTGACCGGAACGTGGAGTTGGTCACAGATGCCGCCCCGCCGTCCTTCGGGAGTGTAATGCTGACAGCAGCGGCAGGCGGAGGTTAAAATAGGAGTTGTTTTCATGGCGTTCTCCCTGGCTGGACGGCGGAGGTTATATCTATAATTGTGCGCTATCGTGCGATCCCCGTCTAGAATGCGTAAACGCTGATGGGATCTGAGGTGGAATCGATTTTGAAGGTCGCCGGGAATTTAGAATTCTTTTAGAATTTCTTTATATATAGACACAAAATCACCCAATTTTATAAAGAAATGTAAAGTATCGGGGATCAAGCACGAAGGGAGAACAACTGGTTGGGGATCAAGCCAAATTCATTCGCGACGGATTTAAAAACATTCATCACTTCCGCCACAATTGCATCCCGAAAAGTTAGTAACTCGGGTGGCGCAAGGATTGCGGAGGGGGTGAGGGGTGGGGGACAGAATTGACAATTGACAATGGACAATTGACGATTATCGATTTTTCCCGACTCCCTAATACCGACTCCCGACTCCCTAATACCGTCTCACCGCTCCCGAGCCATACAAATTCGGCAAATTGACCAGCGTTCGAGTTCGCCGGGAGGGGTGGGGCAGTGGCAGCGGGGACACGAAGGCCAGTTTCGCGATCGCGCCCTGACTTTTTCGGCCCAGAGTTCAAAGGCTGCGATCGCCGTTTCCGGGCGGGGGGAACCGCTCAAATCCGGCGGGGGGCCGTCGGGGACGGCGCTGGGATGGGGGACATCCGCACCTGCGGCGGTGGCGGTGGGTGGAGATTGACCGGGCCACCGGGCTGTGGAAAACTTGATATCATGCAGGGGATCGGGGAGGCACCGATTCAAGTTCCGCACGATCGCCGTGCGCCGGAAGGTGAGATCCTGAGTCCATGCGGCGCTGGAAGTGGCGACGTACAATATATTCCGGTGAATCGAAACCGGGCGGGTGTGGGCGATCGCCGATTTTCCCACCACTTCCGGCCAGCGGGTCAAAACCGCCTGCAACTGTCGCTGTTCCGGGGTGCGGATCCGGTTGGCGAACGCACCGAGAATCCGATCGATCGATTCAAACGTCATTTAACATCCACCTGATTTTGTTGATCTGCCATGAGTCAATTGTCCAGCAATAACTCGACCTCTCCCCCACCCGAATTGAAACCGGCCCTGCAATCTATTTTGGGCAGTCTCGACGTGAAACTGGAACAGGAGCTGACCCGATACCGGCGATACCGGCGCGGGTCCCAAAAACCCGGGGAGCGATCGCCGATCTCCGGCTCCGGGACTTCCAAACCGACACCCGAGGCGATCGGGATGTCACCGGGAACCGACCCCCCCAAACCCGAGGCCCCCCGGCCCCCCGGCTGGGAATCGGTGGTGCTGCCGGAAGCGGCCCCCATCGTCCCCCGCGCCCAAAACGGGGCGACCTCCAACGGCAACGGTTCCCACGATACCGCCACGGTGGCGGAACCGGCGCCCGACGGCTACCTCGAATCCACCGAACAACTGATCGACAGCATCGAAAGACGCCGGGAGTACCGGCGACAACGGCGCGATCGCACTTTGGCCGGCCGACTGTTGACGCCGGTGGGCCTGCTGTCGATGCTGCTGCTGTTCCTCTCCTGCGCGGTCCTCGGCTACGTCGTCACCTCCCCGGCCGGAATGAGAGTTTTGGGGTTGGACCGCATCTTCAAACGGGAGACCCCCGAAGCCGAACCCGTCGAGGCGGCGGACGTGGAACCCACCTCCCCCAACCTCGCCACCCAAGAATTTGTCGAGTTGGACCTCAACACCCTCAGCAACATCGACCCCGATCCTGACCCGCCGGTCACTCCTCCGTCGCCCGCCCCGATTCCCCCCGATGCCAGTACGGCGGCTCCGGCTCAAACGACCCCGACCCCCATTCCGACTGGGCCGGGACTCAACAACCTGTCCGATGAATTATTGCCGGAACCGGCCCCTCCGGCTCCCGCCCCGGCTCCCGCCCCGGCGACTCCGACTCCCACCCCCGGCGGGGGGAGCGCGGCCCAACCGACGGGGGAACCCGTCCGGGCGGAAGATGGATTTTACTATGTGGTCACCGACTACCAGGACGAGGCGGGTCTGGAAGCGGCCCGGGAGGTGGTTCCTGATGCCTACGTCCGGGAATTTGAAACGGGGGTGAAAATTCAGTTTGGGGCTCTGGGCGACGCGGCATCGGCTAAACGTCTGGCCGAGGAACTGCGGGTTCAGGGCATTTCTGTCCAATACGACAGGCCGAAGGATTGATGGGACTCCCGAATCGGATTTGGCAAATTGTCCGCACCAACCTCAACCGCCTGCTCGAACGGCGGGAAACGCCGGAACAGTTGTTGGAGCAGGCGGTACGGGAGATGCAGTCGGATCTGCTCGACCTGCGGCAGGCCGTGGCCGCGGCGATCGCGACTCAGAAACAAATCGAGCGGGAGCGGAGGGAAGCCGAACAGACGGCCCAGGAGTGGTACGGGCGGGCGCAGTTGGCTTTGCACAAAGGCCGGGAATCCCTGGCCCGGGATGCCTTGCTGCGCCGGAAGTCTTACCTGGACACGGCGGCGATGATGGCTGATCAGTTCGAGCAACAGGGGCAAATTGTGGCGCATCTGAGAGGCAAAATGCGACAACTCGAAGCGAAAACGGGGGATGCCCAGACGAAAGCGGATCTCTATATCGCCCGATCGCGATCGGCCGGGATTTCGGAACGCCTGAAGCCGGATTTGGGAAACTTCACTTCTGACGAAGCCCTCGATCGCATCGAGGATCGAGTCCTGGAACTGGAAACGCGCCTGCAAGCGATGATAGAATTTGCCGAGGAGGATCGACCAAGTGACGCGACACAAACCCAGGCGGAAATCGACGCCGAAATCGAAGCGATGAAAGCCCAGTTACGCTCAAACTCCAACAACAATTATTAATTGTTAATTATTAATTATTAATTGTTCTTTCATGAGTCGGGGTTGACGAGGCGCAGCAATTTTTGTTTGACTTGGGTATCGAAGACCTTCCATTTCAGTTCGGCATATTCTTTATTTTCGTTGAAACCGGACAGGAATCCCAACGGAATTTCAAACCCCCCCGCCTGACTGCGGCCGCCGCCGAAAAATTTTCCGGTGACGTCGGTTCCGAAGGCTTCTTTGATAAACTCGTCCGGGTCGAGGGTGATTTTGTTGGTCCGCAGCGATCCGATCGCCAATTCTACCTCGTTGAAATCGTCGTGGACGATGCCGTAGACGACGGCGGTGTGGACGTTTTCTTCCGTGAGCAAAAAGTCGGCGGCTTGGGGGATGGCGTCGCGATCGGAGGCTCGCAAATAGCCCACCCCGGAAATGGAAACGTTGTCATGGATACGGCGGTTGGACAAGGCCCGCTCGATCACGTCCATCACCCGCTTCGACCGGGACGATCGCAACACCGAATCCAGCAGCGCCGCATCGTAAAAACTGCTCAGATAGGCGGCAGCCATGAACTCTTCTCTGCAGGCTTGTCGCAGTTGGTTGGTGTCCGATCGCAGCCCGTGCATCAGGGCGGTGGCACATTTGACGTGAATGCTGTCATTACTGTCGAGTTTCAAAAACTCTCCGGTTTGCAAATACTGCGTCATCAGCGTCGCCGTCGCCTTCAGTCCGGGGCGGATGTCTACAAACTCCGGTTTGACATCTTTTTGTAAACTGTGGTGGTCGATGAGGACGACGACGGGAATTCCCGCTTTTTGCAATAGGGGGGTGAGTTGGCTCGTCGTACCCTGGTGGTCGATAAAAACGCAGCCGGAGTAAATCGATAAGTCCTTGGTTTTGGCCGTCTCCACAGGCCAGCGTTGCACAGGTAAATTCGTCAATTTGACCAGGGCGATATTTTCTTGGTGGCTAAGGGTTCCCCCATAGACGATATCGCACTCGATCTGATATTGGGCGGCGATCAGTTTGTAAGACCAGGCGGAAGAGAGGGCGTCCGGGTCGGGAAAATCTTGGATGACGACCAGTTGTCGTTCCCCGGCTCGGCGTTCAAAAACTTGTTGGAGTGCCTGCTGTTTCTGGAGGGGCAAATTGAATTCGATGGGAGCTACCGGAACCGACTCCCCGGACGAATTGTTGTTCTTTTCTGTCAGATCGGGTTGGCTCACGTTCCAGTCAATAGTAAACAACTCCTCCCATGCTAATCGCAAGAAAGGAGATTTTGAATCAATCGCCGGTCCAGTTGAGAACTGTTCCGTCTCTTCCTAGAGATTGGCAACCGATTTCTCAAACTCCATGCGCTGTTTGGCTTTGTATAGAAAATAACCGTTCATCATCGCCGAAGCCAGCAGGCGGGAGAGATTCTCGCGATCGGTGGTAATGGTAACATCAAAGTGTTCGGAGGGCAAGCCGCCGAGCATTTGCAGGAGATTGTGCTCCATCAACTGAGCCACCTCCGGGTCGGGTTTGGACAGTTGGGCGACGGTTTCGGGGGGCATGGAGCGGACGTATTGCCACAGTTTATTGGAGCCGGAAGTGTGGCTCTCAAACAGTTCGGGAGTTCGTTCGGTAGGGTTCGTCATCTTTCGGATTCCTTCCTGATTTCGTCTTGTCTTAAATATAGCTCGGCGATCGCATTCTTTTCGAGTGATTAAAACCGAACCTTTGGGGCGGATATCAAGACCCTTTTCGGAAAAATTGTTTCAAAATTTCTCCGGGCGATCGATCCCAGGTGTCTTCGTGGTCGTAGATGAGCCCGTTTGCGTCGAGTTTGTAGGTGGAAGCACCGTCGAAGTCAATGCGGGGTTTCCAGGGGAGGCGGAGGGTTCCCCGCACGGTCCAATAGGCCATAATTACATCGGTGGCGACGTGCCGGATGCGGTGCAGGTCGAAATGGAGGTCGGTGAAAAATAAGCCGCCGTGAAATCTGAGCGTCCAGTAGATAATTCGGTAATTGAATTTACCCTTAAATTGGTTGACCGGATCGGCGAATACAATGTCAGAAGTATAGATATCGTAGCTGATATCTTTCTCGAACAGGGTGGGGAGGTCTTGTTTTAAAGTGGCGATCGCCGTCCGGACGCGATCCATGTATTCTGGGGAGGTATATTTGGGGGAAGTTGCGATCGGCATGGTTTTGAAGATTAGAGTTTTGGGAAAATTAACCACTCCAGGCACAGAGGACACGGAGAGTTTGTGCAATATTTTACATTTTTTATTGCCGCAGTTGTGCTGTATTTTTGGATGATTTAAAGGATTCTAGGTGGCGGTTCATTTGTTCTAAATCTCGGGCGATTCGGGAATAATCGCCGGATTTCAAAAGGGGGTCATTCTGGGCGGACAACACGGCTTCTAAGGGCAGAATGCGGAAATTCTGTTTTCCGTTCAGCCAGTAGCGGTGTACCCAGGTGGGCAGGGCTTCGACGGCGGCGATTTTTATCGTTTCGTCGGGAAACTGCTTTTCGATTTTGACTTTAAAAATAACGCCCAAATCTTTGTAATTTCCCCGCTGGTTGGAGATGAAATTGCCCATCGAGTAAATCGCCACGGCTTGGCGGGGTTGTCCGCCTTCCCCCGTCAAATCGAATATTTCGTAGGGTTGGACGACGTGGGGATGGCTTCCCAGGACGATATCCGCCCCGGCTTTTACCAGTTGTCCGACCAGTTGTTTTTGCTGGGCGTTGGGCTGTCGCTGATACTCGGTTCCGAAGTGCAGGGCGACGGTGACGACATCGACGCCGAGTTGTCGCGCCTCGATGATATCTTTGACGATTTCCGCTTCGTCAATTAACGAAACCAAATAATCTTTTCCGGCGGGGATGGGGATGCCGTTGGTGCCGTAGGTGTAGGCGAGAAGTGCCATCGATATCTCGTTTTTTTCGATAACTTTTATTTTGTCCGCCTCCGACTGGGAAGCGGCTGTTCCCACGGGAACCAAATCCCGGCTTTTGACGTTTTCCAAGGTTTTTATAACACCCTTTTCGCCGCGATCGAGGGAGTGGTTGTTGGCGGTCGTCAAAATATTGAATCCGGCATTTTTGATGGCATCCGCCAGGGTGTCGGGGGCGTTGAAGAGGGGATAGCCGGTGTATCCGGTTTCCGGGCCAGCGAGGGTGGTTTCTAAATTGCCGATCGCCCAATCTCCGGTTTTGATAATCTCCCTAACTTCGGTAAAAAATGCGTCGTAATTGTAGGTTTTCGTGCTATAATTATAGCCAGATTTAATTTGTGACCCATGCATCATGATATCGCCGACGGCGATTAAGGTGGCATCCTGGGTGTAGGGTTTGGGGGGTTTGGAGAGGGCGGCGAGTCGGTCGGGTTCCAGGGGTTCGATTTGGGCGAAGGGAGGGCGATCGCATCCCAGGATCAGGAGGAAAACGCCACTCCAAATCATGGCGAAGAATTTTTGCGGCCAGGGTTGAGTTCCGTTCATATTCACCTCGACACCCGAAATGGCTCGATGGTCAGCAATTAAACAATTAGTTATAACATCGATCGCGTGACAGTTGCGGAAATGGTCCCCGACTCGGGCATCAACTTGGGGAACTCAAAAGGCGCGATCGCGATCTCTGTTTGAGACAATCCAAAAAATGGCACCTGCCATCCTCCCCCACCAAAACAGCAGCCTTAATCTGAAACCAACGTTCACCCATTCGGTAGCACCCATGATTGATAAAATTTTCACCGCCATTCTCGCAGCTTTTCTGGTGTCCCCCGCCGCCACCGTTTCCCAACCCGCCGATCGCCAACTGGCCCAGGGGATTCAGTGCAACGAAAACGGTACCACCGCCGAAATGAAAGCCTGTGCCGAACAAGATTATAAAATCGCCGATCGCAAACTCAACCAAGTCTACCGACAACTGATCGCCACCGTCGAAGGCGAAGAAAAACGGCGCCTGATCGAAGCCGAACGGGCCTGGATCAAGTTCCGGGACGCCTCCTGCAAGTTTGAAGCCGCCGAAGCCCTGGGGGGCACGTTGGAAGGCCTTCTGTTCACCGGCTGTCTGACGGAAATGACCCGCGATCGCACCGCAGATCTGGAATTCTACCTCGCCCAAACTGAGGAAAAACCCCAGATGGGGCGGATCACGAATATCGCCCAGGGGGACATCATGTGCTACGTCACCCTCCGGGACGAGGCGAATCGGGAATACAACCTCGGCGCCACGTTTGAAATTTGTGCCCAAAGCGATCGCCTCCTCAACCGCACCGTCTCCCTGGAATACGGCGTCGAAACCGTCAACGACTGCGAGAGCATCGAACCCTGCGGAAAGAGCCGCGAGGAGTTAATGATCACCGACGCCAAAATTGTCAATTAGCGATAAATGCCCGCAGTTCCCGCCGATACGGTACAATAGTTGGGCTCAGAATCCCAAGTCTCGAGGGAGAAAATCGGAGAGAGGGTCAACCTTGGGTGTAGAACTGCGAAGTTACGTCTATCTCGACAATCTGCAACCCCAACACGCCGCCTACATCGGGACGGTGGCGTTGGGGTTTTTGCCATTACCGGGGGACGCTTCCCTGTGGATCGAAATTTCCCCCGGAATTGAAATTAATCGCATCACCGATGTCGCCCTCAAGTCCACGATCGTGCGTCCCGGCGTCCAGTTTGTAGAACGATTGTACGGGTTACTCGAAATTCACTCCAGCCGCCAGGGGGATACCACGACGGCGGGTCGGGCAATTTTAGATTATTTGGGAGTCAAAGAAAGCGATCGCCTCAAACCTCGGGTGGTGTCGAGTCAAATTATCCGCAATATCGACCCCCACCAAGCTCAACTGATCAACCGCAACCGGCGGGGACAATTATTGTTGGCGAAACAGACTTTATATGTTTTGGAAGTGCAACCGGCGGCCTACGCGGCCCTGGCGGCGAACGAGGCGGAAAAAGCGGCGTTAATTAATATCCTGCAAGTGCAGGCGGTGGGCAGTTTTGGGCGGTTGTATCTGGGGGGAGAAGAACAGGATATTTTGGCGGGTTCCGCCGCCGCTTTGGAGGCGATCGCCAATGTCCGGGGCCGCGATCCACTGGCGGATCAGAAGAATGAATGAGGGGGGTTGAGGTGACAAATATCGAACATTTGGCACTGCTGAAGCGGGGGGTGGAAAAGTGGCGGTCGTGGCGAATTGAACATCCCGCGATCGCACCTCAACTCGGCGAAGTCAACCTCAGAAGCCTGGATTTGCCGGGGGCGAATTTGGAATGTGCCGACCTTCAAAATGCCGATTTATCCCAAACGATTTTAGTCGCCGCTTGCCTCCGTTCTGCGAATCTCGGCGGGGCGAATTTGCGGGGTTCAGAGTTGACGGATGCCGACTTGCAGGATGCCGATCTCGGCGGTGCGGATCTCGGTGCGGCAAACCTCCGGGGTGTGAATCTAAACGGGGCGAATTTGCTGGGGGCGAATTTGTGTCATTGCAACCTGACGGAAGCGGATTTGGAACGGGGGAATTTGATCGGATCTCAGTTGAGGGATGCGATCGCGCGACGGGTGAATTTGAGCTTTGCGACGCTGCGGCGGGCGCATTTATCCGGGGCAAATTTATCCGGGGCAAACCTCAACCACGCCAACCTGAATTATGCTAATTTGAACGAGGCGATTTTGGTGGATGCGATCGCCTACCGGGCAGATTTTAACCGCGCCAATCTGATGGATGGCCGCTGCAACGGGGCCTATTTATTTGAAGCAAAATTTATCGAAGCGAACCTGATGGGGGCCGATTTTCGATTTGTTAATTTGGCGCGATCGCACTTTGAAAATACCGACGCACGGGGGGCGAACTTGCGGGGGGCGAACCTGAATCGGGCGATTTTGCAAGGGGTTGATTTGCGGGGGGCGAACCTGCGCGGCGCGAATCTGAGGCGGGCAATTTTAAATCGAGTTAATTGGGAAGGTGCCAACTTGGAGGGGACGATCATGCCGGATGGAACGGTTCCTTATTGTTGTTGAAAATAACTCAAAGGAATTCGCTCTGTATACTCGCAAATGTGATTGAATGCATATTTCAATACTTTTGTCAACCCCAGCAAATGTACCCATCAAAATTCTCGTGAATGGGCGGAAAATCTGGCGGCGGCCGATCGCCCCTTCCGAGGAGCAACTGGAAACGGTGCAATCGGGCTTTGAGGCAATTTCGGGGAAGCGATCGCCCCACACAACCCGCCATTACTGACACGAAGGGTAATCTAATCTATAGACTACAGTCTATCATAACCCAAAATTGCTGTCAAGCGACGGAGTTTCGTTCAAGAATGAGAATCATTTTCGGGTTCAAATTGGCATTTTTTATTGGAAATTTCAATCAAAGTTTTAAATTTAAATCAACTTTTCTTATAAAATCTGGGTGTATAGAGCGCTCGTCTGTTTACAGTTTCGTCTCCGAGAAAAAATGCCCCCCAATGCGTCCGATATCGGGGGGCAAAAAAGCGCCAAGTGTGATGTGGGCGCAATTACAGGAACGGGACGAAATCGGACTCACCGAGGGATGCACTCACCCCTTCGAGGACGGCCAGAACCTCGTCGCCGTGGGCGATTTCGGTGTTGCCACCGGCGGCTGAAATCGAGATATCTGCAAAGGTCAGACCGTTAGCCAGTCCGATCAGATCCGTACCCACCTCGAAGTCGGTAATGGTATCGGTTCCTTCTCCTTCGGCCAGGACAAAGGTATCGGAACCCGAGCCGCCGGAGAAGTCGTCCCCGGTGAGGGTGTCATCTCCCAAACCGCCCCGGAGCAGGTCGTCACCGTCGTCGCCCCAGATCTGGTCATCGCCCATGTCGCCGAAGAGGCGATCGTTTCCGCCCTTACCGCCGATGCGATCGTCACCCTTACCGCCGAAAATCACATCATCGCCACCCACGTTCCTTTGGGAGTTGCGGTTGTTGAGGTCGCCCCGCAGGACATCATCTCCCTCTCGCCCGAACATGGCGTCGTCGCCCAGCCCGCCGGCAGCGATATCATTTCCGTCAGTTCCCCAGATCAAGTTGCCGATCGCGCTTCCCACAAAGGGGGTATCATCAATGACACCGCCTCCGAAATCGTAGGTGCTGGTACTGCCACTGACTTCGTTAGCCACAATCAACAGGGGGCGTCCGGTGGGGCTATCTTCCGCCGCTACGAAGTCCAAGCCCTCCGGTGCCAAGTCGCCCGCGGCGGGGTTGCTGCTGCCATCTTCGAGAGTCTCCGGTACGTCGAAGTTGCGGGTGTTGATGTACTGGACGAATTGCGGATCGGTGGGATCGCTGATATCGTGAACCGCAATACCGCCGACCCGTTCTAACCCGGTGAACAGATAGGTTTTTCCGTCCACCTCGCCGATGACGTTCCCTTCCGGTTCCGGCCCCTTGTCGTCGCTGCGATCGTCAAAGGAGTCATTATCGTCGTTGGTGGAATTGAAATTTTCGGGGACCAGTTCGGCGGTGATCTGTTCAAACTCATCCCCGCTGTCAAACACCAAATTTCCTTGTGCATCCCAAATCGAGAAGGAACGGGCGCCGTAGGCGTAGAGTTCGTCAAAGTCCCCGTCGCCGTCCGTGTCGCCGAGGGTGTTGGTGATTTTCAGGCGTCCGAGATTTTCGTCGAGCTGAAGTTCTTCGGCATCGGGGAAGGCTTCGGGATCTAAAACCACATCTCCGATCCGTGCTTCCTCGTTGAACGTATCATATTCGCGGGCGTCGCCTTCGTTGGCGGTAACGAAGTAAGTCTCGCCGCCGACTTCGTAGGTGGAGATGGCGTCGGGCTGGTACATCCCGAAGACGGGCCAGTTTTGGATGTTGATGCCATCGTCTCTATTGCTGGCATCCAGAGCATTACCGGGCAGGCTGTGATCTTTGAATCCCAAACCGACAACATCAGTAAATACCTCAGTATCGAGGTCTAAAATACCGATCGCGTTATTTTCCTGGAGGGCGACATAGGCGGTGCTACCGTCGGGGCTGACGGCGATATATTCCGGTTCCAAGTCCTGGGCGACGCTGGCGCCGGGCCCGAAGATGCGGACGCCCGACTCGATGAGTTCATCTTCCTGGCCGTTAAAAGCCGTGAAACCGGCGGTCGTCACGGTGGCATCTTCGATACCGCCGGAGATATCGATGATGCTGACAGAACCTTCCGGATCGATGCTGTAATCGTCGTTGGGAAAGCCTTCGTTGGCAACCAGGGCTTTCGTACCGTCGGGGGTGAACGTCACCATGTCGGGGGAGAAACCCACCTCGACGGCCCCGAGTAATTGACCGCTGGTGTCGAAGAAGACAGCGTTTCCGGGCACATCGACTCCCGCCCCGACGGCGGCGACAACGATGCCGTTTTTGACATCGACGCTGTTGAGATCCCCGCCGAATTCCGAGATATCGAGATTGATATCCTCGATTGGGGTGATTTCGCTGGGATTGGTCAGGTCGAAAACGTCGATCGCCTTCCTGAATCCGTCAATCACAAACAGGCGGTTGGTTTCGGGATCGAAGGCGGGAATTTCGGCAGCCCCTTCGTCAAAAATACCGGTTTGGTAGGTTCCCAGTTGTGTCAATTGTAGTTGTTTTGTCATAGTTGAAATTTGGTGATGATGACTTCCCTAATTCTCGGTTGAATTTTAGGCTAAAAAAACATAACTTTCTCCGTTCAATTTACGGCGACCGAATTTTAATGCCAGGACAGGTGTCCCGGCTTCAAAAAGAATCGGACACCAATCGAACTATCAAAAGGGTAGCGGCGGGCTGGCTACGGGAAAGCGATCGATCTGGGTCGATCTCGGAGCAATTATGAAATCAAGTTGACTGATGTTTGAGTGTCAACCCAATTTACCTGGATCAAGATGATTTTGTAAACTACCCCACTCCGTGTTTTTACATAAGCTTTACACCATCTTTAAATTAGATGTTGTTTTATAAAGCCAATCTGGAATCAACTCAGAAAAGCCATTTTTTGGGTGTACGAGTCCGAGCCAGCCGGCGACCGGCCGGAAAATTCGATGACAGCCGGGACTCAATTTCAATACCGACGGGATGGGGATGCTGCGACATCCGTCGGAGCTTCAACAAATGGGATCTTATTAACCGTTAATCGATCCATTTTATAGACTTTTTGTGTCCACTTCCCATCCCAATTCACTCCGAGTGCCCTGGGTCCGCCGGTGTCAGCGGCCAACCCAGTTGCGTGGGTTGTTGATAAATGCGTCGCAGGGTATTCACATCTCGGGGAGAAATGGGCGGAGGTTCCCGGACTTGGGCAAAATACATCACATCCGTTTCCTCGGGACTGTGGCCCCAAATCCCCAGGGCGTGGCCGAATTCGTGGCGAGCCACCGACGCGACGTAGGGTCCGGTTTGGGTGGGACTCAACAAAATGGTAAACTGGTGCGTCAGGAGCCGGGAGCCGGTTTCGGTGGTGCGGGTCAGGAGGCGGTAGCGGGTTTCGCCGGAGCGAGCCCGCAGGTGGCCCGGTTTGAGGGGGGGGCGGCGTCGGAAAATCCGGATGTCGGCCCGATCGCGATCGCCGGTGATTTCCAGGGGCAAGTAGGCATCCCACTCCATCACCGCCGCCAAAACCGTCTCCCGCCAATTCTGGGAGGGGTCGTCCTCCGGGCGCTCGATATAAACCCGAACCGGCAACCGCGACCAGATCAGGTGGCCAAATTTCGGCACTTCGATTTGGTCGAAATAGTCACCGCCGGCGGTCGGATCTTGCCACTGCTCCAGGGTCGGCGGGAGGGGATGGGACTGAAAGGGTATTCCGACATCGACGGCGGGCGATCGCAGGCTGGAAGCGACGAAAAGGCAGGCGGTCAAAAGACCCACCCCCCAGACTCGAAACCGTCGGTACGCACCCATCTCGACTCACCAATCCTCGCCGTTTGATGCCTTATCCCACCCAACCGGCGCTCAAAATCACCGTCAACCCCATGAAAACGATCGCCAACATCCAGGTGATGCGGTTGAGGGTGACTTCCGCGCTCTTGGCGCTGGTAAACAGTTGAGCCTGTCCGCCGATCCCGCCGATACCGTCGCCCTTGGGACTGTGCAGGAGTACGAGGATAATCAAACCCAGGGCCGACAGGGACCAAATTGCCTGTAAAATTTCAGTCGTCATGGTTGTTTTCTCTATTTCGTCCGCATTGGGCGGTTCATCGAACAATTTTACATCTACTTCCGGCGAATTTAAGAGTCGCGGGAAGTGCCCAAGACGCACGGCTTAGGCTTAAAGGATTTTAACACCAAATACCGGATGCGGGGTGCGGGGATGGTAGATTTCCCCCCATCCCCCACCGACTCCCGACTTCCGACTCTTGACTCCCGTTTTTCTTGGAACGGAATCCCCATTTTTGACTAAAATTGAAAAGGCGCTGACGGTTTTTCCGTTATTTCACGATGCCACATTCTTCCGACGGGTCGAGATCGTCGCCAACCAACCGATGCGATCGCCCGACTTCGCGGAAGACTTTCGCTGTCAATCAAAACATCATAACTCAATGGATGATTGGGACAATGGAAATCGCTCGGACACTCCGACACCGAACCGCTCTGCGGCCGCACCCGAGGGAACGTCGGCAACCCTCATGAAGCCGACACCCAAACCGCCGTCCCCCCCAGAGGAGGAAGAAGAACGCGGCTTTTTACCCGTGTTGAGAAATCGCAATTTTCTCGCCCTGTGGAGCGGTCAAGTTTTCTCTCAACTCGCGGATAAAGTTTACCTGGTGTTGATGATCGCGGTGATTTCCACGCGGTTTCAGCAGGCCGGCCAGAGCATCAGCGGTTGGGTTTCGGCGATCATGATCGCCTTTACCATTCCCGCCGTATTGTTCGGCGCCGGGGCGGGGGTCTACGTCGATCGCTGGCCGAAAAAGCCGGTGTTGGTGCTGACGAACTTGCTCCGGGGCGGCTTCGTGTTGGGTTTGCCGGTGTTGCTGTGGCTCTCGGACGGGATGAAATTCGGGAAGTTCCCGTTCGGATTTTGCCTGCTGCTGCTCGTCACATTTCTCGTCTCGACCCTGACCCAATTTTTCGCCCCCGCCGAGCAGGCGGCCATCCCCTTAATTGTCGAACGGAAGCACCTGCTATCGGCCAACTCCCTGTACACCACCACCATGATGGCGTCGGTGATCGTGGGATTTGCGGTGGGGGAACCGCTGCTGGCTTTGGCGGATACCTTGGTGGAACGCCTGGGGAGTCAGCTACCCGTCGGAAAAGAATTGATCGTCGGGAGCGGGTACGCGATCGCCGGGTTGCTGTTGTTGCTGATGAAAACCGGCGAACGGCGGACGGACAGCCCCCGAGAACAGCCCCACATCCTGGAAGACTTGCGGGACGGACTGCGCTACCTGCGGGACCATCGGGGGGTCCGCAACGCCTTGATTCAACTGGTGATTTTATTTTCCATCTTCGCGGCTTTGGCGGTTTTGGCCGTCCGGGTGGCGGAGTTGATCCCGAGTATCAAATCGTCCCAATTTGGCTTTCTCCTGGCGGCGGCGGGCATCGGGATGGCGATCGGGGCGGCCATTTTGGGCCACGCCGGCCACCAATTTTCCCACTTTCAAATGGCGCTGTTCGGGTCCGTGGGGATGGCCGTCTGTCTGGTCGGACTGGCGTTTTTCAGCCAGCAACTCTGGCCGACTTTGGCCCTGATCGCGGTGTTGGGCGTGTTCGGCGCGGTGGTGGGCATTCCCATGCAGACCACCATCCAGGCGGAAACCCCGGAAGAGATGCGGGGCAAGGTGTTCGGCCTGCAAAACAACGCCGTCAATATCGCTCTGTCTCTTCCCCTGGCTTTGGCGGGGGTGGCGGAAACGTTGTTTGGACTGCCTGCGGTCTTTTTCGGTTTGGCTTCACTTTCCCTGTTGGCGGGAAGTTTGACCTGGTATATTTCGAGGCCGAAACAGCCTCGGAAGCCCAAATTCGGGAATTAGCGATCGCGCGATCGCCCGTCAACTTCCGCCACCGACAACCCCAACGCCGCGGCGATTTGTTCCGCTCCGGTTGAATGCTCGGAACACAAAACGGGTTGGATATCCGGACCGCTTTGGAATTGATTCCAAAGCTAATAGCTCAAATCATCGGTCGATGATTGGGAATATTTTTCGGTCAAATAACCGGATCTGATATTAGTACCGCTTGGTAATCAATTCCCGAGGGCGCAAGCCTTGCGCCCCTACCAGCTCAAATCATCGGTCGAGGATTGGGGAGTTTGCCGATTGCTGAAAGCTGATTGCTATACGATCGCGGGAAAAATCTAAAACGGTAAAAAAGGGGGATTCGGCCGAAACCCCCTTCAATTTATCGATCGCACAAATGCAATTTTCGAGCGATTTATTTGTCAACAAAATTGCCGTACAGTTCAAATTCTTCGCCGTAGGGATCGACCTTCAATCCCCCCGTGTAGGTGCCGCGATCGGTTTCCACTTTCCACGCCATGCCGTCACTTTGTTCCTTGGCTTTCACGGAGAAATTGAACGGTTCCACCTGTTCGAGAAACTTGAGGGGATTCTGATTTTCGATCGCCCGGGCGGTCAGATAGCCGTGACCCAAAATGCCGACCCCCAGAGACATCCCCGCGATCGCGATTCCGAAACCCATCCCCCAGCCGGAGAAGGTGAGGGAAGTCTGAGCCAGCAACCGTTCCTGCTGTTTTCCGTTGGATTTTGAAAGTGTCGCAGTCATAATTTAAACCCTGGTTAATTTGGTGGCGGAGAGAAGCATTCATTCACATCTCACACGGTTAAAATTAAAAGCTCAGTCGCACCGCCCGCAGCTCGTATTATTTTGACTCTGTTATCAGCTTAAGTGCATTCTCGGGGGGTGTCATTCGTAGTTCTGCTGAATTTCGGTCGATTTTCGATACCCGCCGTCCTCGGTAAATTTACGGAGTTTTGACAAAACCGATCGCCCGAACGTTTAAAATGTGAAATTGAGCCGCCGAACCCCACCCGCGATCGCCTCGATGCACGACTCAAACCCCAAAATTCAGATCGAACATCTGGTCAAAATTTACGGAGACGACCCCCGAAACGTCCTGCGACTGTTCCGGGAGGGACACACCCGGGAGGCGATCCGAGAAAAAACCGGCCACGTTGTCGGCGTGGCGGACGTTTCCCTGACGGTGGGACGGGGGGAACTGTTCGTGATCATGGGATTGTCGGGTTCGGGAAAATCCACCCTCGTCCGCTGCATCAACCGCCTGATTCCCCCCACCAGCGGCCATATCTATATCGACGGCGAAGATATCGCCCATGTCGGCGACAGGCGGCTGCGGGAAATCCGGTTGACCCAAATTTCGATGGTATTTCAGGGGTTCGGGCTGTTTCCCCACCGGACGGTTGCCGAAAATGTGGAATACGGTTTGAAATTGCGGGGGATGGAGAAGGCAAAACGCCGTCAAAAGGCACTGGAGACGCTGGAAACTGTGGGTTTGAGGGAGTGGGGGAATTACCGTCCGGCGTCCCTGAGTGGGGGGATGCAGCAGCGGGTGGGGTTGGCTCGGGCTTTGGCGACGGACGCGGAGATTTTGTTGATGGACGAACCGTTCGGCGCCCTCGATCCGCTGATCCGGCGGGAGATGCAGGACGAGTTGCTGCAGATCCAAAAACGGCTTCACAGGACGATCGTTTTTATCAGCCACGACATCCGGGAGGCGGTGAAACTCGGCGATCGCATTGCGGTGATGCGGGACGGGGCGATCGTGCAGGTGGGGACGCCGGAAGACTTGATCGCCGCCCCCGCCGACGACTACATCCGCGCTTTTACCCGAGATATCGATCGCGCCAAAGTGATGGCGGTGCGATCGCTGATTCGTCCCGTGGAAACCCGCCAATTTCCCCCCGATTCTTCCCAAATGAGCGGCAATTCTGACAATCGTTGGATTTATTACCTCGATTCTCGCGGTCAACTTTTGGGGCGAATTGAGAGAGATGAATTGGAAAAAGTGGGCGATCGCGGCGAGTTCAATTTCTCGACAGAATATCCCCAGGTGGACGCTTCGACGCTTCTGATCGACGTTTTTCCCCTATTTAAACTGGGGGTTCCGGTGGGAGTCCGCGATCGCGACGGGCGGTTTTTGGGAATTGTGGAAGCCTCGGATATTCTGGCGACCTTGGGGGATATTCAATGGGGACAGAAACCGGGTTTCTAGACGTCTCGGGTGGGGAGGAAGAAACCGGGTTTCTAGAAGGATCTTTGGTTCTCCACTAAGATATTGGTAGAAACCCGGTTTCTGGAAAACTTGCGGTAAAATGGACGGTATCCTCTCCGAGCCGGTGCCTCACTATTCGAGCAAAAACGTGGCAACTGGGATGAGGTGGAGCGACTGTATCGGCAATGTTTGGAAATTGAAACCAATTGGGCGATCGCTCCGGCATGGCTACCTCAAAATTGCGATATTTAGGCAAACAATGGGGATCTATGGACAACGATCAAAGACAATTTCAATCCTCAACCCGCCGTCAGTTTATCCGGTTAGCCAGTCAAACCGCGATCGGATTTTTCGGGGCGGGATGTTTGTCCGATCGCCACCGCCCCGAAAATCTAAACTCCGGCGGAACGCCTGCAAAACAGCCAAATTTTTATGAATTTGAACCGCCAGAAGTGCCGAAAAATCTTCCTTTACAGCGCGTCAGTTTTGAAACGGTACGGGTCGATCCCCAGGGTAATATTAACTGGCGCCAGGAATTGCAGGGGCAATTTTTTAGCGAGTCCTTGGGAGAAAATATCGCCGTCGAGATGATATTGATTCCGGGGGGAACGTTTCTGATGGGTTCCCCGGAAACTGAAGCGGGACGGGGTGTTACCGAAGGACCTCAGCACGAAGTGAATGTGGCGCCGTTTTTTATGAGTCGATATGCCATCACCCAAAAACAATGGCGGGCGATCGCAAACTTGCCAAAACTCGCGATCGAACTCGATCCCGATCGCTCGCAGTATAACGGAGAAAACCGCCCCGCCGAGTGGGTGACGTGGTTTGATGCGATCGAATTTTGCGCCCGACTCTCCCAATTAACGAACCGAACCTACCGACTTCCCAGCGAGGCGGAGTGGGAATACGCCTGCCGCGCCGGAACCGCCACGCCGTTTTATTACGGGGAAACCATTACAACCGATATCGTCAACTTTTACGGGGATTTTTCCGACGGTGAAGCCCCGAAAGGTGTCGTCCGCAAAGGCACTGCACCCGTCGGCAGTTTCCCCCCCAACGCCTTCGGTTTGTACGACACCCACGGCAATGTTTGGGAGTGGTGCGCCGATCCGTGGAATAATGATTACCAGGGTGCGCCGAAAAATGGGCGGGTTTGGGATGAAGAAAAATCGGGCGATCGCTATCAGGATTATTTGGTTTATTTAAATGATTTGATAGCTGACAATCGGTTCCGAGTGCTCCGGGGCGGTTCCTGGGACGTTCAACTCCAAGACTGCCGTTCGGCGATACGCCTCCGCAACATTCCCACCGGACGCAGCAACTACGGATTTAGAATCTGTTGCGATATCGATCGCGCCTTTCCGAGTTATATCATGTCCGGTTGAATGCCCGGAACAAAACGGGTTGGATATCAAGACCGCTTGGGAATCAATTCCCGTGGGCGCAAGCCAGGGGCCCCTACCCGCTCAAATCATATTCAGATGATGGGGGAGGTTTAGGAGGGGATAACCGGATCTGATATTAAACGCGATCCGTATCTAATATGTTGACATCCTCCCCGCCCTAAAGGGACGTGTATCCCACACCTCACGATCTAAGCATCCGGCGCTAAAGCGCAACAACGGAGTCAAGTATCGTCGGCGGAAGATCGGTTGCGGATAGTTTGGGCGGCGAGGTAAATTTTCGTCCATTCCCCCCGCACCTGGGAGATTTTTAAATTCAATTGTTTGGCGATCGCACCGGTGGAATCTTTCGCTTTCAGGCGATCGAGAATTTGCCGCTGGGTGGGGTTCAAACCGCCCCAAAATTCCTCCCATTCGGTCTGATTCAGGCCGAGGCGGTGGGTGGCGAGGGAGGTTCCCAGCCAATCCGTCACCAGTTCCGGCGCCTGTTTGAGGGCGAAGTTGCGGACGGCGTGATAGCCGACTTTTTCCCGGAGTCGGTACACTTGTTTAATGGGTAATTGTAACTTTTCCGCGATCGCTTCTTGGGTGTATCCCTGCAAATAAAGTTCCAGCCAGGTCGCCGCCACGGGATCGACTTTTTCCTTTAAATAAGTGGCGAATTGGGTTTTTACCAACTCCCGCTGAAGGTGCTGATCTGCAATATATTCGGTATCTTCATATTCCGCGATCGCGCGATCGTCGAGGAGGCTGATCGGCTCGTCCCCGTCCCCCACGACAATTTCCTCGGAAACCTGTTTCACCCACTCCCCGCCGGGAACCTGGGTGAGTCCCCCCCGGTGGGAACGGCGCAGGTAGTTGACAAATCGATACACCAACAGCGGTTGGTTGCGGACGGGCCGCAGACAATATTCCTCCACCGCCGTGAGCAGCAGGGCATTTCGGAGGCGGGAATCGTCGGTGCATTGGGCGATCCACTGCATTTGCTGTTGCAGGTAGCGATCGCGCTCCAGCATCGCCTGAACCACCTCTTCGAGCACGTCCACCACCTGCCGCTGGCGATCGCGACTCGTCGCCACCCAGGTGCGGATCTTCTGGCGCAGGATCGCCAAACTCCCCAACCGCCGCATCAAATTTCGGTAGGCCTGTTCCGGGGAAACGTCCCAGTAGCGCTGTTGCAGAATCCGATAGCGAAAATTTAACCCCGCTTCAAAGGCCTTTTGGCGGTCGGGTTCCAGGGTTTCCCAGCGATCGGGATGTTCTCCCAACAGCCACCGCACGACACTCTCGCGGGTGTCGGGACTCACTTCGGGATGGTCGGTTTGCAGGCGGGACCGCCAACGGTTTTCCAGGCTCATGCAATCGCGCGATCGGGTAGACGTTCGGAGGCTCCCTCCAGGGGCAACTCCCTCCCGACAATCATACAACAGCGTCCGAGATCCTTCTGAAGATTTAGCTTCGCGGTTTGGGGTTTTTATTGGCATAGCTCAACGTCTTTTGGGGGCGATCGGTCTTTGTACCGGCGGGATTGGACTTGATGTGGATTCTTGTGCAATTTTTCCTAAAAATTATTCGGGCATATTTTCAACAGCATCTAACAACGGCAGAATTGATTTTGAAACGAGTTAAGCGAGGACTATATCAAACTCAACATGGTTTATTAGTTAATGCCGATATCAATGGTGCAGCTAATATCCTCAAAAAAGTAGCAACAACTTTAGGATTTTCTCTTAAAGGAGTTGGTAGAGGCACATTGACTATGCCTTTAAGAGTTCAGTTTTGGACTGCTTAAGAATCCCCGCGTCTTTAGACCGGGGAGAAGTCAAAGATAAGACTATCGCCTGAAACGAGTACAGAATAAGGGTATACTTCCAATGGACACAACTGGACTCGAACCAGTGACCCCCACGATGTCAACGTGGTGCTCTAACCAACTGAGCTATGCGTCCGAACGATTTTTAATCGTAGCACGAGGCTCCGAGAAAATGCAACCCCCTTTTTGAAATTTCTTCCGGGTGCCGAAATGGCGGTGAGTTGACGGCCCGATCGCGGTATGCTAGGAGAATCTGGGGGAACGCCAACGCAAGCCCCACCAAGCGACCCAGCAAATCGTCCAACGGGAGGAGATGATGGCTAAGAAGAGTCTGGCAGATATGGTCAAACAGGAAGCGGAGAAGGGAATCCATCCCGTCCCGGAAGCTGCCGATGCCGATGCGAGTGCCGGGACTTCCACCCCATCTTCCTCCCGTGGCAGAGTCACCAAAGCGGAGTTGGAGTCGCAACTGGCCGAAGTGCGATCGCTCCTGGAACAACTGCAGGCTCGGGAAAGCGACTGGCAAACCCAGGTTGCCGAGTTGCAGGGCAAACTCAAGGGCGGCGCCGAGCTCGAAACCCAGATCGCCGAGTTGCAGTCCGATTTGGAGGAGTCCCGGCGGCGGGAGACGGAATTGCAGGTAGAAATTAAGGAGTTCAAATGCGAGTTGAAATCCGCCAGTCAAAGCGATCGCCGTCTGGAAAAAGAGGTTGACGGCCTGAAAGCGGAGTTGGCGGAAAAAGAGCGGGCGATCGCGACCCTGAAAGAACAGGTTAAGGCGTCCGACCTGAAACAACAACTCGAAGAAGCCCAGGCGACGGCCTTACACCTCTCGGAAACTAACACCCACCTCCTCGAAGAAATCAAACAACTCCAGGAGGAAAACGAAGATCTCCGGGCCGAGTCTCACCCCCACTATCCCAAACCCCATCTGGTGCCGCGCCCCGATCACGCCACAACCCAACCCCTCAACAACGAGGATTTTTCGCAAAGCACCTGGTTGTTGTAATCGGTTCTTCTCCCGTCCGTTGTTGCGCTTTAGCGCTTCTGGGGCTCCCATCCCAACAACGAAACCCCTCTGTTGTTGCGCTTTGGGGCGATCGCCGTATTGCTGAGAGTCGGTGCGTTCCCCATTCTCACCGACCGATTAGACCAATAATGGATGGGGTGGGAACGCACCCTACAATTGACGACTTTCCCCCCTGTTGCCTGTTGCCGATTGCCTGTTGCCTGCCATACAAAACAAAAGCGCAGATCGGGCGGATCTGCGTCTCTTGTCGGGTCTTCAATTGTCAGACCGATTTACGCGGGGCGGGTGAGCATTTTTTGCTGCAATAAGTTGCGGATTGAGGCTTTTTGAATCAATCCCACCAGCGTGCCGTTGCGGAAGACGGGGAGCTCGTCGAGCTTGTTCTCTTCAAACAACATCACCACATCTAACAGCGATCGCTCGGCGTCTACCGTGGTTTCAAATTCGACGGGTTGCACCAGTTCTTTCACCGACACGGACGACCATTGGGACGTAGGGACTCCCTTCATGTCATCGACTCGGAGTTCTCCGATCAATTGTCCGCCTTCACCGGTGACGAAGAATCGCCGCGTCTGGGGTTTGCCGATGATATACTCGTTGGCTAGTTCCCGCAGAGATAAGTGTTCGGAAATGACGGGACTTTCGGAGATAAGGGCGTCCGCCGCGGTGTACTCGGACAGGCGATCGCGCAATCGGGCGTCCTGGGCTAATGCACCGGCATTTTGTAGCAGGAACCAACCGACCAGAATCGTCCAGAAGTTGGGGAAGCTACCCGAAATCAGCACCGGAAGCAGTCCGTAAATAATTGCCAACCAGCCAAATCCCTGACCGACGCGGCTCGCGAAGACGATACCTTTATATTGGTTGCCGGTGATCTTCCAAACCAGCGATTTGAGTACGTTTCCGCCGTCGAGGGGCAAACCGGGAATCAGGTTGAACAGTGCCAGGGCCAGGTTGATGTAGGCCAGCAGGGCGACCACCGCTCCCAGAGGACCGCTGACGATGGAACTCGATGCGATCGCGGAAAATAAACCGAAGAGGACTAAACTTACCGCCGGACCCGCGATCGCAATCCAGAAGGCGTTACCGGGGGTTTTGGCTTCTTTGTCGAGACTCGCCAACCCGCCGAACAGGAACAGCGTGATCGATTTGACGTTAATTCCTTGTCTGATGGCGACGAAACTGTGTCCCAGTTCGTGGGCCAAAACCGAGGCGAACAGCAGCAAAGCCGCCGCCAATCCCAACAGCCAGGGCAGTCCCATTCCCAGTTCAGGAAATTGGACGGCCAGAGAGCCGCCGTAGCTGAGGGTCATCAGGCCCAAAATGATGAACCAGGATGAGTTGATGTAAAAAGGAATTCCAAATAAATTCCCGATGCGAATAGAGCCATTCATAATCTGGCTTCCTCCGAATGCTTCGCCCAGGAACGAATCTGCGTCCCTGAAGCTTGATGAGTCTATCGTAACGAAATGTAAAGTTCCCCTGCAATGCCTCAGATGCCGTATAAACCCGCCAAACGGGTACGGTTTTTATCCAAAGTGTCGAGAATCGGGGCGAATGGCGGTCAAATTCTGTCGCCCGGGCTATATCGGAGGTCTGAGTCGGGCGGGGGCAGTCTCCGAGGGCGCGATCGCACCGGTCCAAAAAAAGTTGAAAAATGCCCTCACCCCCTGAAAACATCGGGGTTGAAGTCACCCGAAAGCAGGATGCCCACTAAAAAGGCAATGATATACTATAAAGTAGCACAAACAATCGTTCATCTTTTGGTGCCGCTCACTTTAAATTGGTCGGGTTTTGCCAAAAGACGGAAGTAGGGAGTACCCTCCCGAAGGAACGCGCCTCTGTAACGCTGCAGACTTTCATTAGGAGGCGAATGCTGTGAATGCAACTCAATCCAATCCTCGGGGACCGTTTACCGAGTACAATCCGACCAGTGATAGTTTCGACTTTGACGTGTGGGCCAAGGCCGTCAAGCGTCAACTTGTCGCCGCTCTCCAGCATGGGGTTGACGTTCCCAATTCCCAGTTGGAATCATCCCATTTCAGTGAGGGTAACGACCTAGAAGATTTAGACGATTCCGAACCCGAGTTAGAATAACCCTGAAGTTGAGGTTCACCATTGCCCCCGAGGTGTCTGAGAAAGATATTTCGGGGGATTTGATTTGGGGCAGGGGGGCGGAGGAGGCGGAGGAAGCGGAGGAAGCAGAGGAAGCAGAGGAAGTAGAGGAGGCATTATTTTTTCCCTACACCCTACACCCTACACCCTACACCCTACACCCTACTTCCCCGCACTCGGGCCGCCGCCGCGAAACAGGCCGTAGGAGGAGCGTTGGGGGTTGGGTTGCCAGTCGCCGCGGTAGTAGCGACCGGAGAGGGAGGTGCGGTATCTCGGCCAGTACAAGAACTGTTTTTCCTGTCGCAAACTCAGGGCCGATCGCTGGGTGAAGCCGGCCCAAATGGTGGTGGCGGCGATCGCGGTTGCCATGAAAATCAAAACTTTGGGTAACATGAATTTTTCCTCAAATCAATTAACTGACGGAAATTTCGATCACGTCGGTTTCGCCGAGGGTTTTGGCATTTTCCTGGACGATCAATAAGGTGCGATCGACGGGGCCATCGGGCATGATTTCGACGGAAAATCCGTAGGAGCCTCGCGGTTTAATGACGAAGTACAAAACCGCTTTTCCCGATGCGCTTTCGACTCTGCCTTTATCATTTTTAGAGTAGTGCAGTGGCATGACGTGAGCCCCGGAATAAACCTGCTGGCCGAAACCGTCGTTGATGTTAAAGTGGGCTGTGAGTTGTCTGGGGGAGGTTTCGTCAGATCTGACATCGATGATGATTTTGACGAGGTTATTTTCGCCACCGACGATCGCCCGTCCGGTGACGTCGCTATCGTTGATGGACTTGGAAAGGACGGTTTTTCCGGTGCGGTGAACGGAAAGATAACTCAACGCTGTCAGGCTCAATGTGCCCACCAGTCCGACGAAGAAAAAGCGGGTGTCGATCGCGCCATTTTGCACTTTGACATAGAAATTGACGGGTTTATCGATATCTTGACCGGAGGTGTCGGTGTACTCCAAAACGGCGATCGCGACGGTGAGTTCATCTTGTTCTCGGCGAGATAAACGCACGTCCAAGCCGCCCTGGAGGTCTTCTTCCTGCCAGGTTCCGGACTCGCCGTCTTCGTACCAGGTTCCGGACTCTTTCCAGGCGGGTTTGACCGCCGAGGCGATGATTTCTCCCTCGCGGTTGCGGAGTTGAATTTCATACGTCACCCATCGGTTGGTGGGGATTCTGGCCTTGACGTCCACCCGCAGGGCTCCGACGAGCGATCGCTGGACCCGAATGGGGGGCAGGGTGGCGGGTTCCCCTTCCTCGACGCTCACCATCTTGGAGGTCAGGGTTTTTGGGATGAATAGGGAGGCGATAAATGCCACCAGAAGGAGTCCGACGATCCAGAACCCGAAGGACGGCGCGGACTCCACAAAGCGATTGGAGCGATGTTTTTTAACAGTACCGGGCATAAGCTGATTCTCTACGGTGCCCATTTTCCACTCTTCCATGATAGCTTTGGAGAATCTGGGTTGATTTTAATCGTTAACAAAATTCATCATGGCGATCGTGCAAGCTGTTGTTGCCTCCGTGGGTTGGACGTTTTTGGCCGTCGTGCTCCTCTATGCCGGATTCCGCCTGTTCGACCTCCTCGACCCGATCGACTATCAACACGAGATTCGCAACGGCAATATCGCCGCGGGAATTATCGTGGCGGCGATCATTCTGTCTTTGGCGGCGATCGTGGTGACGGTGATTTTGAC
>JBNGCR010000061.1:23010-26807 GCA_050045915.1 Limnospira sp. | reverse complement strand
ACTTTCGCCGCATTCCCCACGTCCGCAGTGACGGCGGTCGGCGTTTCTTTGGAATGGGGTAGGACGCTCAACGTCCCGTCCGTTTCCAGGATGACGGCCCCCACATTTTCGACCTGGGCGATACCGGCATCGCGAATGGCGGCCCGAACTTCCTCGCCGGTGACTCGCTCTTTTCTCAAAGCGTTGGAGAGCAAATTTCCGTCGCGGAGGAGGAGGGTCGGTTCATTTTTCACCAGGCCGCGGAAAGACTGCGATCGCACCGACAGCCAAGCCACCAGATATTGCATGGCGACGAAAATCGCCAAAGCCATCCCGCCTTCAGCCAGAGCGACATCTTTGGAAAGGATGGTCGTGGCGGCGGTGCTTCCCAGGGAAACCGTGACGATCATATCGAAGGCGTTCATTTTGGAAAGGGTGCGCTTTCCCGAAATCCGCAGCAGGAGCACCAGAAAGGCATAAATTACAATTCCCCCGACGATGACTCGGAAGATATCAGCGAAGCTATTAAATACCATAGGAATTGATATCCATTACTTATTTTGACCGAGTGTAGCGAAAATCGACCCTCCCCGAAATCTATCCCGGGCATGGTGTAGCCTATAGAGAAATTGACGGGAGGAACAGAATTGCGATGGAACCGGACTGGCTGACCTGGGGCAAAACATTGCAGGCGATCGCACAAACGGGCCTGCATTTCACCGAAAACGAATTCGACGCCCAACGCTACCGACAAATCCGGGATGTCGCCGCCGAGATTTTGTCCCGCCACAGCGATACGCCGAAAGATCGGATTCTCGACCTCTTTTCCCAACAGTCCGGCTACGCCACCCCCAAAGTCGATACCCGGGGGGTGGTGTTTCGGGACTCCCGGATTTTGATGGTTCAGGAGATGTTGGACAACAACCGCTGGACCCTGCCGGGGGGTTGGGTGGACGTGAACGAAACCCCCTCCCAGGCGGTGACGCGGGAGATTTTTGAAGAGTCCGGCTTTGAAGTCAAAGTGGTCAAACTCCTGGCCGTCTACGATCGCACTCACCAGGGCCACCGTCCCCCCCTCCCCTTCCACGTCTACAAGCTATTTTTCGGATGCGAAATCGTCGGCGGGGAAGCCACACCCAGCTACGAAACCCCGGCGGTGGACTTTTTCGCCGAAGACCAAATCCCGGAAGTCTCTCGCTCCCGAGTCCTCCCCCACCAGATCCGCCGCTTCTTCGAGCACTACCACAATCCCGATTGGCCCACGGACTTCGATTGAGGGAGCGGAGGGAGCGGAGGAGGCGGAGGGAGCGGAGGGAGTGGAGGGAGTCTCTGTCTTTTTATTGCCTATTGCCCATTCCCCATTCCCCATTCCCCATTCCCCACACCCCACTCCATAATGTTCCCGCCCACATAAACGTTAAAATAGCCAGTAGGGCTATATGCGAAATACTCGCCAAATATGTCATCTAGCAAGCCTCCCCAGAAGTCAAATACTGTTCTTGGTGCCATTACCCAGGTCGTTCAGACCCTTCAAGCTAAGGTCAACTTCTCCCGGCTTGCCCTTGAGCCCAACAGCAGGGTTCCGGAACTTTGGGTGCAAAATGCCGACGCCGATCGCGCGGACGTCTATCCTTTGTTGGGCGATCGCTACGTCGTGGGACGGTCTTCGCGATCGAGCGATATCGTCATCCGTAACCCCGTCGTCAGCCAAGTTCACCTGTGCCTGTTGCGACAGGCACCCCAAAAAACGCCCTTCGGAGAGCGTCCGTCCCGGCAGTTTTTTATCAAAGATGAAAATTCCACCAATGGAATTTATAAGGGTTCTCGCCGCATCGAAACCTTTCCGCTGCGTCACGGCGACGTGATCACCTTGGGTCCCCCCGAACTGGCGAATGGCGTCCGGGTTCAGTTTGTCGATCCGCCGCCCTGGTACGTCCGGGCGCTGCGATACGGATTTTACGGCATCTGCGGGGTGACGGCGTTGGCGGCGACGGTGGTGCTGGTGGAGTGGCAAAAGTTCGCGGTGCGGCCTTTGCCCCGGACGATCGCCGGCCCGGTGGTGATTTACTCCAAAGATAATATTCCCCTGCGGAGTCCGACCAACAACACTGCCCACCTGGAACTGGAGGCCCTCTCCGATTTTTCCGGCTACCTGCCCGAAGCGGTGATCGCCTCGGAGGACAGCCGCTTCTACTGGCATTTGGGCATCGACCCGATCGGGATCGCCCGGGCCCTGGTGACGAACTGGGAGGGGGGAGAAATTCGCGAGGGGGGGAGCACGCTTTCCCAGCAGTTGGCCCGCAACCTGTTTCGGGATTATGTGGGGACGGAGGATTCGGCGGGGCGGAAGCTGCGGGAGGCGATCGTCGCCCTGAAGTTGGAGACGGTTTACGGGAAAAATACCCTGCTGCTGACCTATTTGAACCGGGTTTATTTGGGGTTGGATTTATACGGGTTTGAGGATGCGGCGCAGTTTTATTTTGGCAAGTCGGCGGCGGATTTGACGCTGTCGGAGGCGGCGACCCTGGCGGGGATTTTGCCGGCGCCGAATACGTTCAACCCGATCCAAAATTACGAGTTGGCGGTGCAGTACCGCGATCGCGTCCTGAATCGGATGGTGGTCTTGGGGATGGTCGGCGAGGAAGAGGCTAACCGAGCCCGGCGATCGCGGATCGAAATTAATCCCGAAGCCCGGGAACTTTTGGAAAATACCGCCGCTCCCTATTTTTACGATTTTGTCTTTGCCGAAATCGAGCGGTTGTTGGGGACTCAACTGGCTCGGGAGGGGAATTTTATCGTCGAGACGGCTTTGGATCTCGACATCCAAAATTCGGCGGAGGCGTCCCTGCGGCAAACTATCAACACCGCAGGCCGATCGGAAGGTTTTTCCCAGGGGGCGATCGTGACGCTGGACTCCACCAGCGGAGGGGTGTTGGCGATGGTGGGGGGCGTGGACTACGGGGAAAGTCAATTCAACCGCGCTTCCCAAGCCCTGCGACAGCCCGGATCGACGTTCAAGCTCTTTCCCTACGCGGCGGCTTTGGACAAAGGGATTCCCCCCGGGGCGACTTATTCCTGCGAACCGCTGACCTGGAAGGGGCAGAGCTTTCGGGGGTGCGATCGCAGTAGTGGGGCGATCGATATGTACCGGGGGATGGCATTATCGGAAAATGCCACGGCCCTGCGAATTGCCCGGGAGGTGGGGTTGGATTCCGTTGTGCAGATGGCGCGGCGTCTGGGCATCCGTTCGGAGTTGAAGCCGGTTCCGGGTCTGATTCTCGGACAGAGTGAGGTGACGCTGCTGGAAATGACGGGGGCCTTTAGTGCGATCGCCAACCGGGGTCTGGCCCACCGCCCCCACGCGATCCGGCGCATTTTGGACAGCAGCGACTGTATCGATCCGATGGATATCAACAGTTGTCGGGTGATCTACGCCTACGATCGCGAAAATCCCACCGTCCCCCAGGTGATTTCCCCGGTGGTGACGGAAACCCTGACGTCCCTGCTGCAGGGTGTGGTCCGCTGGGGAACGGGCCAAAATGCCAGTTTGGGGTTGGGCGAAGCGGGAAAGACGGGCACCACCAACTCGAATGTTGACCTGTGGTTTATCGGCTATATCCCCGCCGACAACCTCACCACCGGCGTTTGGCTGGGCAACGACGACAATTCCCCCACCCGCGGCAGCAGTGCCGACGCCGCGCGACTCTGGGGAAATTACATGAGCAAGATCGTACCCTAAGTTTTAGGGAGTCGGGAGTCGGGTGTCGGGAGTCGGGAGTCGGGAGTCGGGTGTAGGGAGCAACGGTCAAGAAAACCTA
>JBNGCR010000061.1:0-22910 GCA_050045915.1 Limnospira sp. | reverse complement strand
GTCGGGAGTCGGGAGTCGGGAGTCGGGTGTAGGGAGCAACGGTCAAGAAAACCTATTGCCTATTGCCTTTTCCCCATTCCCCATTCCCCATTCCCTATTCCCAAAAGACGAAGGCAGAGACTCTTTGGAAATCTCTGCCTTAGCCTTTGGTTTTGGAGTACCCCCAAGGGAATTCGAATCCCTGTCGCCTCCGTGAAAGGGAGGTGTCCTAGGCCTCTAGACGATGGGGGCTTGTTGGTGTGTCCGGTGCTGACCGCGCCTTTCACCTTTAATAACTTAGCGAATCTTTTCGGGCGTGTCAACCCTTTTCTGAAATTTTTTTGATCTTTTTTTCGGCGGGGGCTGAATCTCCCTTCAGACAAAGGTTTCGGGGTTTTTGGTGGGGTGGGGTGAATGGTCTATGTTCTCGCCCTCACCCCCAACCCCTCTCCCAACTTTGGGAGAGGGGAGCCCCATCTGAATGGAGGGGTGGGGGGCCAAAGTTTAGCGATCGGACACCACCAGCAGTCCGGAGGCGGTGCGTCCGAACTCTTCCGGGGCATATTGCAATTCGGCTTTCGCCCCGGGCCAGATGAATTCGCCGGGGGTGACGGAACGGACGAGGTAGTGCAGTTGGTAGGCGCCGGGTTCGAGGCGATCGCCGTAGGCAAAAATGCGATCGCGGTAGATGGTTTGGTAGCCGATTTCCCAGCTATCCGACTGGGCGGTTTGGGCTCGATTGCTGGTTTGGAAACTGGCATCGACGGCTTCAAATCCGGCGGGGAGGGGGTCGGTAATTATAACGCGATCGACGGGGCGATCGGCGATAATTTCCAATCCGATATCGAATACCTGTCCGGGTTTCACTTCCAAGGGTTTGGATTCCGCCGACAGTCCGGAGGTGTACAGAATTTCGCTGTCATTGGCGGGGCGGACGGTTCGGATCACCCGCAGTCCGTTCAGTCTTCCGGGCTGGTTTCCTTCCAGGCGATAGCCGTATTCTACCCAATAATTTAACTGTCCGGAACCGGAGGGTTGAATCACCAGTTGATTGTCTCCTTTGGGCAATTCTTCCATCGGGATATCGAGGTTGAAACTGGTATTGCGATCGCTTTCAAATTGCGTCGAACCCAAGTTTTGATTACCCAACGTGATGGCGACTCGCAGGTTTTCCGGCGTGGGTTCGGTTTCCGCGTAAGCCACCAAAGCGGTTAACGCCTCGGCGGTTTCGTAGCGGTTTCGCCAGGTGCCCTCCCGCCGCAGATTCAGCAGACTTTGGACTAATTTACCGACGGTTTCCGGCTGTTGGTTTTGGGCGATAAATAACCGCAACGCCTGGGATTGGACGGTGGCGGGGGAGTCCAACCACTGATATCCATTGGGTAAATTAACGGTTGCCGTCCGCCCGGTTTGGTAGATAATTTCTTGGATTTCATCAAATAGGGTATTGAACTCCTGTTGCCATTCCGGGAAATTGGCGAGATAGCGGGCGAGTTCGATTTGGGTGACGGGATCGAATTGTTCCCGAATTCCGTAAATTTCCGCCATGAAATCGCCGCGAGTTTCCCCCAAGGCGGACAACGCCATCAACGCATTCAGACGCAGGCGGTTTTTACAGATATTATCGCCACAGAAGTCATTTTGACTCGGATCTGCGATCACTTGATTCAGGTAGGTTTTGAGGCGTTCGATGCGATTATTATCAACCTCAAATCCGGCTATTTTCGCCGTTGCCAATGCTTCCGCCGCATAGCTGGACAGGACGGGATCGGATGTTTTCGCATCGGGGAAATAGCGGAAGCCACCGTCTTCTCCCTGGAGGGTTTTTAAGGTTGCGATCGCATCATTCCCCCGACTTTCCAAATTCAGATCCTCCAAGTTATTATATTTCTCGCCGAGAATCCGCAGATTGGAGGCGATTAATAGTTGACTTGCCGCCGGTTCGAGAAATGGGTAGTATTCCCGTTCAAAAATCTGTTTGGCGGGTTCCGTCAATTGGGGAATCAAGGTGCTCGCCAGGGAAATGTTCAATCCCCCCGCATTGGGAATTACCTCTTTATCGACATTGACGGGAATTGTAATCGCTTCCGTGGCGATGCCAGATGCGATCGCACTTTCGGAGACTTCCAAGGGTTTAATTTCTAACGGAACTTGGAAGCTGTCGCCCAGATTTTGCAATTGGGTGGTAAATTGAATCTCGGCGGTTTCGGTATCTTCAACGACGACGGGAAAGCGATAGGCTTGGGTGTCGGGTTCGGCTTTGGTTTTCAGGTTGTGGCTGGTATTATTTCCGGCGGTAAATCGGATACCGCCGTCCACATTTCCGGTGATGTTCAACCGTCCTTCGGCGTTTTCCCGGTTGGTGACGGAAACCCCCGCCAAAAAGCGATCGCCCACCCGCGCAAATTGCGGTAATATCGGATTGGATAATAGGGGTTTGGTGGTGATAAATGTGGCTTCCCCGGAACCGAAGTTGAGGTTGCCATCGCTGGCGACTGCCATCACCCGCCAGGTGGTTAAATTGTCGGGGAGGGTGAGGGTAACTTCGGCTTTTCCATCATTATCCGTCACAATCGAACCGTCATAATAGGCGAGGGGTTTGAAGTCCTGGCGTACAGAAGTCGCCGCAGTCCCGGCAGAGAGTCCGCCACCGTATCCCCAACCTTTTTCCAAGGCGGATGTCCGCTGTTCCAATTGGACGTCGGGGCGATTGTCGCTGAAATTGGTCGAAATAGACTGTTCAGCGTAAACCGTATCCACCAAATTGGGGGGACGATAGCCGTTTAATTGCAGTATCGCATCGTTGACGACCATCAATGTGATTTGTCCGCGAATCGGTTTATTTTGGGAATCGAATAATGTCAATTTCAGGGTTTCTTCGGAACCGGGTTGAATGTCCGGTTGGGTGGGGTTGACGTTGACTTGCAGGTATTTTTTAGCCTTGTCAACTTGCAGCGGTGTCATCCCGATTGACACCAAGTTATCCAAACTTCCCGGTTCGATTTCGGAGAGAGATTTTCCCTGTCTCACCAATACCGCTTCTACTGCCACATTGGGCAACATTTCCGGCGTGACTTGAAACCGAATTTCCGGGGCGCCGCCCTTGACGGGAATCAGGGTTTCGTAGAACGTGCGATCGCGGATGACGGCGAAAAAGAGCTCGCCTTCTTCGTAGGGAGATTGAATCAACGCCGTTGCCGTATCTCCGGGTTGGTAAGTGTCGCGATCGAGTTGAATTTCCAGGCGGTTATCGTAACGATTTCCCCAGCGAACCGCCTCGTCTCCCGTCACCCAAATTTGGATGTCCGTGGCGTTGGGACTGTCGTTTTTTTCGTCGGCAAATGTCGCCTGGATGCGGTAAGAACCGGACTCGGGGGCGGTCAGTTCGACGGTTTTGGCGGTATTTTCGCTGCGGACATCCAGCGTCGCCACGGTTTCGTATTCGATCTGATTGCGATCGCTTTGCCCCCCTTCCACCACGCGGGTGATGCTGCTGTAATTCATTTTTTGCAGTTGCAATTTTAGGGGAATATTATCGAGGGATTTACCGTTGATATCGGTGACGATAACATCCACCGGAAAGGCTTGGTTGGCTTCGGCGACGAACTTGGTTTTCAGTCCGATCAGGCGATCGCCGGGGAGGGCAACCACGCTTTTTGAATTCGCCACCGACAGGTTTGAGACATCTTTAACATCCACGTCCACCCGATACCGCATCGGATAGGGTAAGTCATCGGAAATGGTCACGGTTTCCGTTGCCGTTCCGCTGTCGTCGAGTTGCCGCGATCGCTGCAAAACGTCGCTGGGCACGGCGGGTTTTTCTTCCGGCCAAAACCACTGTCGCCCGAAACTATATTTATCCCAACCTTGGGGGGTGAAATCCGTCGCCGTCCGGGTGACGTAATATTCCGCCTCGCCGCCGACGACGGGGGCACCGAAGAGATAATCGCTTTTGGCGGTGGCGGTCAGGGTATCGCCGGGAACGGCAAATTCGCGATCGAGATTCAGATCAACTTTGAAGTTGGGGGGGTTGAATTCCGCGACTCGGAAATTACCGGCAATTTCCACCCCGCCGTTACTTTTTGCCGCGATCGCATAGTTGCCCAAGGGATCGTCCGGCCGCAAATCTAATTCGACGGAAAATGTGCCGAATTCGTTGGTTTGATACTCTCCGAGTTGCCGTTTTTCTCCGCTTGGCGTTTCCAGGGTGAGGGTGTAAGGGATATTTTTATCGAGTTTCAATTCCCCATTTTGCAAATAGGACGCGACTCCGGTTAAGGCGACGGGTTCGCCCGGTTGGTAGAGTTGGCGATCGGAAAAAATCGTCCCGCGAGAAATGGGTTGATTGTTTTCCCAATTGGCGTAAATTCCGTAGCCGTAACTGCCGCTATAAGAAAATGTCCGGGTAAACGCCCAGTCGTTTCCTTCTTTTGCGATCGCCAATAATTGCGGCCCTTTCTCGAAGCGGTTTCCGTCCATACATCCCCGCAATTGTTCCCCATTCAACCGCAACAATCCGTTCTCATCCGTCGTCCCGGACGCACAGGGTTCGGGGTCCGGAAATGTCGTCGCTTCCAACTGGGATTTGTAAATCTCGACGGACGCCGATTCCGCCGCCGAACCGTCATCCAAATGGTTGACTCTCACCAACCCGGACTCGGGAAACCACTGGGCAAATACGCCCAAATTTGTCAATTCAACTAAACCATAATATTCCGGTTCGTTCCATTGGGTGGTTCCGTTTTTCTGATAGGACGTGGTTCGGGCTGTTATTCCGTAAGCTAATAACCCCGTTTCGCCCCCCAATTTTTCCCGCAAATTGATGGGGGTTTCCTGGGTTTCGTTTTTGGGGTTGGCGACGGAGAAGGAAGTCCAGCGTTGTTTCGGTGGCAGTAAGTTTTTTCCTTGATTTCTGAGGTTCGCGTTATTGCTATAAACCAAATCTTCCGGCTGTACGATCTGGTAAGCCGCCCGATATTTTGCATCAGGAAGGTTGACGGTGGAAATATTCAGTTGTAAATTTTCACTGGATGGAAAAATATTGAGTCCGGAGGGAGTCCAAAGGTTGGCGGCGAGATCTCCGGTTTTGTAATTGAGGGTGACGGGTTTTTCTAAAGTTTGGTCGAATTTATCTTTCAGGTTGCCGCCGATCGCGATACTATAATTAGTGTTCGGTTCCAACGCCCAGGCGTTCAAACTGACGGTATCACTTCCGTCGTAGGCTTGAACCAACGGCGGAGCATCCTCCGGCGGGGCGGGAGTTATACCGATATTTTCGACTGCTGATTCCGCAATAATTCCGTTATTAAACTTTAGCTGTGGACTGCCGTTTGTAAACCGTCCGTAGCTGACACCTTCCCCCGGTTTCCCATAAAATTGCAGGGCTTGAAATTGCAGGGGTTCGTAGGTGTAAATCGGGTTGGAAATGATAAACTGACTCTGCAAATTTCCTCGCCGCGATCGCAGTCCCGGCGTAATTTCCAGGTTGTATCTCGCCCCTTTTTCTAGCTTTTTGTCCGGTTTTATGCTATAATCCCACATATGGGATGATGGCTCTACCTCTGTCCGCCCCGAAACCTCCTCCCCATCGGCTTCATCCTCAACCAACGCCACCGTCAGGGGTACAGTCTGTTTTGTCTTGTCGGAAATGAGTTGAACGTGCTCTTTCAGGGAGGCGGGATCGAGTTCCACGTTGGACGTAAATTTCAGCGTCGGTTCCAACCCCACGGGATCTTCTTTCGTACCGGGGTTTTCCTCCGTCCCGGGAAGGTTGGAGAGGGCGATCGCGGGCGTTTGGAACGTCCAGGACACATCCGCCTCCAATTTGTGATTATTTAAGTCGCCGAGTCCCTTTTTCAGCGTCACCCGAAACCGAGTCGCCCGGGGAATCGTTTCTTCCGCCTGAAAACCGACCATGCGGGGGGTGAGAAAGCGAAATTCCCCCGGAATATCCGGCGTGATATCGAAATATTTGAGTTGCTGCCGCTGGTTAGGAGAGTCGAGGCGTTCGACGGGAATTAACGGATCTTTGAAAATAACGCGAACCGGGCTGAGGGAGGCGGCTTCTTCCGTGGGGTTGATGTCCTCAATCCACTCGGGAAGTTGGGGGGTGGGGAGGGCGGAAATCGTCGGGAGGGATTCGCCGCCGGGTTGTCCGCTGAAAATCCGACACCCGGCGATCGTGAAGATGAATAAAAAGAGTAGGAAATACCGCCGCCAGGTTTTGCGGGAGAAGCCTCGGGTTCGCATATTCAGATCCGATCGCAATTCGTACCCCCGTGATAACAGATCGATGTCCCGCCATTCCGGAAACTTCCAAAATTCTTAATTGTTGGGGGAGGAGGGTTGGAAGCGATCGCTATTTTAGTCGATAATAATGGGAACCAACCGTTGCTCAATTTCGTCCATATACGCTGTCAAACCCGTATAAACACCTCTTTCTCGTAAAATATGGAGGGGCGTTGTTTCCCAACATTGCCGTTCGCGATCGCGATCGCCTCTCGTCAATTGTTCGACGACAACTTTGGGATTTCTGATGCGATCGGGTTCTTGAAAAGAACGTTCACGCAGTCTGTGAGCTTCTTCACAAGGATCGAAATTTAATTGAGTTTTGATGTCTGTCAAAATGTTATCTTCATCCGGATTGGATGCAATAAACCCATTTAAAACCCAGGCTTCCCGCATCCGATTTGCTACACCAATAATAATTTCTAGTTTCGGCTGTTGCTCAATGTATTCTAAACGGGCGTGTTCCATCCCTTCCTTTCGCTCAGGTTGATGATCCAAATCGCGAATAAAAAGAACTGCCTTAATTTGTCGATTGCTTTGATGTTGAAGAGCTTGGATTAAATTTAAGATCTTCATCGTCCTCGCTTCGTCAGATTTCAAGGGTGATTCAATTTTCTTGCGACGTAAAAATCGTGGCATATGAAGACCCGATCTCTTGTAATTATTGATAATCTTGATAGCATCCCTCCAGTAAGAGCGATCGCTATTTTCTTCCAAACCGCTCCAGCGAAACAAGTTGGGCAACAGGCTGGTTTCTAGCCAATCGATTTTTTCCAGCAAAACCCGTTCAGCCAAATGAGTGGCAATTCGTGCATCGGCATCACTTTCGACGATGACAATCAACTCAATCATGTGTTTCCCCAGCAATCACCCAATCTTCGCCTTCTGCATCCCAAAACTCTCCGGTGGTTAACGCTTGTGTTGCCCATTCAACATCGGGATGCTCGTCCAATCGTTTGCAACAGGTGAATCCCGAGTTTGTATTACTCAAAACGTGAACTTGAGAAGGGGACAGTTCGTCCACAATATAAGGAGAATGAGTCGAAAAGATAATTTGCAAATTACTGTTAGCTTGAATAATTTCCTTGAAAACCGAAACTAATTCTCGTTGTGCTTCTGGATGCAGCCCCTGTTCGACATCATCTAACAATATCAGGTTGGGTTGATTGGGATTCACTAAAAATGTCAATAATCCCAAAGTTAGCATGGTTCCTTCGCTGATGGAATGGGCCGGAATGCGATCGCCCGTATTCATATCGATAACAACTTCTTGGCCCGCCATTTCTTGCGTTTCGTCATAGGAGATAGATTTACCATTGATTTCTATTAACCGTTGACGATTCACCTTGACTTTAGCTCGTCTGATTCTCACTTCCCGAACACCCGGAACAATCCGTTTCAACATTTCCTGTAAATGTTGGAATTGATCGGGAGTTTCACTCCGAAGATAATCCAAAGTGGGCGCCAACATCGAGCCATCAAATTCAACTTTGGGGTGGACGGCTTCACTGTATGACGCCTCGGAAAGTTTGGTCGCCACCAACTTCAGATAAGCGGCGTGTTTCAAAGCTGTCGGAATGGGGTCTGGAGCCTGATTTAATGATTGTAACCATCCGTCTATCTCTTTTTCTTCTATGCCAATTTTCCAGGATGCCACGGGTTGCCAATCATTTTTATCGTTTTGTTGAAAGCGATAAGAAGCTGTCCAATCTTTTCGGTTATTTTGATATTTCCAAAACCCACTGCCAGTAACAGATACAAGATTTTGTCCGACTGTCGCAATAAATTCCGGCGATCTTTCCCGTTCAAAAACGATCTTAAATTGTTCGTTTGCAAGCCGACTCAAACAATGCAATGCTTGCAAAATCGACGTTTTCCCGGAACTGTTTTGTCCGACCAGTGCATGGAGTCGCGAATCATCTAAGTTGAGTTCTGTCAATCGATGACTCTTAAAGTTCGTTAATGTTACCTTTTCTAGCATCAATATTGAGTCCTTATCTCCGTGTCCCTCTGTGCCTCTGTGGTCAATTTCCTACCGTTCCACCGCCTTCGGAGTGAACCGAATTTCGATCCGGCGCCGACTCGGGTCGGAACTGCGGTTGGATGCGGCATAGTCGCCCGAAGCGTCGTATAATTGGGCGGCGGAATAGGCTTTAAACGTCAAGTTCAAGGGCTGCAATTCCTCGTTTTCTTGTAGCTTTTCAACTACGGCCAAAGCCCGCATCAAACCCAAATCGGCATTGGAACCGGGAACCAAACTGCTGACGGGGGCATTGTCGCGGGTGACTTGTTCCAAACTTTGGTCTAAATTGCTGTAACCGCCGCCCGTAATTTGCCCGTCCGTGTGGCCGATGACTTCCACCACATAGCCCTCATAATCCTCGGCGAAACTTTTAATTTGTTTGACCAATTCTTCCTCGATAAATTCATTCAGTCCCGCCGAAATTTCCGCACTGCCGGACTCGAACCGTCGCGCGGCAGAATCCCGCAACACGATAACCGGAGGTGATTTTAACCGTTCCACTTCTCCTTTTAATTGAATGACTTCATCGCCTTTCTGCCGCAATTCGGTTTGCAGTCGGGCAACTTGCCCCTGTAGTCCGGTGACTTCGGTGGTTCGCTGCTGCAATTGGCTTTGCAATTCGGAGAGTTGGATTTGCAATCGTTGCGATCGCGATTCGTTCGCATCCGAAATGGTTTGGATAAACACGGACTTGATAATTGCCAAAAATAGAAATAGGCTCAAAATCATGAAGGCGTTCGCCATCAAATCCGTAAACGCCGGCCAGACGTTCAACTCTTCCTCGGCTTGACGATAACGGGGAGGACGCATTATATTTTAACCTCTCAATTTGACTGTTTTTCCAGGGTATACCGGAGTCGATATAGTTCATTTTTGGTGTCTTGCAGGTGGGTGACGCACTCTTGTAAACCCGCAATAATTGGCTGCAATTCCACGGAAGGGACGGGAGAATTGGAACTGGTGGTTTGACCGATTCCTGTCCCGTAGCTTTGCAGGGTTGTCACCAATTTCGATAACTCTTCCTGCACCCCCTCAAAACCGTCCGTTCTCGCCACGATGCGACGCTGGAGGGCATCGAGGGTATTCGTCGCCGATTGGAAGCCTTGGGAGGCCGTCTGGGTCTGTTCGAGCGCGCGATCGAAGGCCTGTTGATTGTGCGTTTGGGTGTCCAATAAATTCAAAGCGGTCTGGTTGGTTTGGTGAATTTGTTCGCCGAATTTGACCAAACGTTTGCTATAATTTTGTAATTCGATAACGGCGAGATCCACCGATTGAACGGAGGTCGCCAAACCGGCGGCGGACTGGGAGAAACTGCGTTGGATGTTCGCCAAATTGGCGGTCGCCCCCGATAACTGCTGGGGGAATTCGTTCTGTTCAAAGGCCCGGGCAACTTCCAAAAAGCGATCGCCCGCAATTTGAAAATCCTTGGCACTTTGAGTCACGGTGGCGGATGCATCCAACAGGCGGGAGTAAACCTGTTCGGCGAGTTGGTTTGCTTTCAGGTTGGCGGCGGAAATTTCGTCGATTTTGTCTCGAAATGCCGATTCGATGGAAGTCTGAATCCCCTGGCCGAAGCGAATCAAAAACTGGTCGAAAACCTGCACCATTTCTTGGACAATTTTATCGGTTTTCGTCTTTCCCTTCAACGAGGGCTGATAGATGTTGTCGAGATAGTCTTCCAAGGCACTCATCCAGCGATATTTCGCCAGATTGGTATTAAACATAAAGTTGACAATTACGATCAATGCACTAAAAAAGATCGCCGTCAAACTGGACGTAAAGGCAATCCCCATCCCCCGCAGGGGTTCTTGAATATCTTGAAGTAAACTGGTGATGTCGGTGACGTTGGTTTCGCTGACACTCTGACTCAGGGATGCCAAATTGATCGTGATGCCGACAAAGGTTCCCAGCAAGCCGAAGGACAGCAACAAATTGGGGAGAATGCGACAGAATTGGTCGATTTGTTCACAGGAGATGAATAAAACCCGCTGCTGGCTATAAACGTGGTCGATGAGGGCAGCGGTGTTGACCTGTTCGAGTTCTTGGCGGGCCGCCGCCAGTCGGGTTTCTAAATAGTCGATAATTTTGGGAGTGTGGCTGACGGACTGGCCGTAAATCAGCCGCCGGACTTTGCCACCCTGATTGACCAAATAATAGTGAAGTGCCATCCGCAGGAAAACGGCGATGATGGATGGCGCGACCACGAAAATCGCGATCAGAATTACAAGATATTCCGGAATGATTGACATAAAAATACCTTTGAAATCGTGGGGGGTCAATTTCGCTACAGTTTTGGGGTTCCGAATTCCGCCAGAATTAAATATAGCGACGTGAAATGATGATCGAAAACTCGATCAATCCAAGCCCCCAGAATTGGGGGTTTGGGGGCGATGTGCCATATCATCGCGGCGGGCAAAATTGACGCCAACTTCCATGATATCGAATTTGAATCGAAATCCGAGGTGGCGGACTACCGCCCCACGATCTTGACGCCATCCTTGAAGTGGGCGGCGGTGGTGATGGCGGCGACGCAGAAATAGAACAACCGAATCCCCCAGAAGCAAATTCCCATCAGCCAATTGACGACGGTGGGGGGGATGCCGCTGACTTTTACAAATTTGGAGTTGACCTGTTTTTCGAGTTTTTCCAGATCCTCCATCTGGGATTGTTTGGTGGGAATCATCGGAAATTGTCCGGTGTAGAGGTAAAATCCGAATACGCCTTCGTGGCCGATGCGGCGTTCTAAAAATGAGTCGGCGATCGCGGTCGCTTGGTCGGGTACGATCTGATCTTCCCGGGCGATATCTTGAATCCAAAGATTGTATTTAAAATATTGGGGGATCGCCAAAATAACCGGCACTAAAATTACCAAAAATGCCGCGCTAATTTTGCGACTATCGACCGTGGGCAACAGGGCGGTCGCCAGCCCGAATCCCATGCCCAGGATGGCGAAAACGAGCAAATTTAACAATTCGATAATTTCCAATCCCTGCAGCAGGTCGCCGAACACGAAAATCGGATAAACGAAGTGGTGGGCAAACTGCAGGGCCAGGACTTTGGCGGCGATCGCCACCAGAACCATCCCGCAGGCGACGTAGGCGAGGGCGCAAACCATGTATTGACCGACCTGACCCAACCGTTGAAAAAACGGCATGGAACGGGGTGAAGATTTAGTTTTTTGCCGTACCATTTTTGAATTCGAGTTGAGTGGACTGGGTAATTTGGGCGATCGCATCCAAATTTGGAAGTGACTGGCCATCATCAGATAACCATAACAAGTATTCGACATTACCGGCAGGGCCTCGAATCGGCGACTCCGTCAGACCCCGGTACTGCCACCCGAGGGCTTGGGCCGCGCCTCCGACCCGAAAAATCGCCTCGGCTTGGTCGCCCACATCTCGGACGACTCCCTTTTTCCCGACCCGCCCTTTCCCGACTTCAAATTGGGGTTTGACCAGCAACACCACCTCCCGGGGAGGTTGTATAAGTTCCCACAGGGCCGGCAGAATTTTGGTCAGGGAAATAAACGAGACATCGACGACGCCCAAATCGGCAATATCGCCGCCGATGTCGTCGCCGTACAACTGTTCTGGGGTCAGGTGGCGGAGGTTCGTCCGTTCCGACAAGACGACGCGGGGATCGTTTCGCAGGCACCAATCGACCTGTCCGTAACCGACATCAATTCCGTAGACCCGCCGGGCGCCGCGTTGCAGGAGGCAGTCCGTAAATCCCCCCGTGGAAATGCCGCCATCGATGCAGATTCTCCCGGTGACATCGATCGCAAAAATATCGAGGGCTTTGACCAGTTTTTCGCCCCCCCGGGACACGAAGGGCGATCGCGCTTTGACGTCAATTGTGGCTTCCACGTCCACCTCCGTACCCGGTTTGTCGATCACCTGGCGGTTAACCATCACCTCCCCCGCCCGGATCAGACGTTGGGCCCGCTGCCGGGAATCCGACAAACCGCGATCGACCAAAAGTGTATCGAGACGCTGTTTCATGAGAATTTTAGATTTGAGATTTGATGGCGCTGCGTGCGGGAGTCGGGAAAGGAAAATCAATGATCAATGATCAATGATCAATTCTTCCCCCGCCCCAAAAAATAAGAGGCGATCGAATGTCGCCCCTTTCCGGCCTTTCAATTGATACAATTGAAAGATGCAAATTTCCCTAATCCGAACCGATTTCGGCCCGTTCGGGGGAAAAACATGATATTAAAGGTCGGTTTCACTTAACTCGCGGATCATATGCTCGAAGGGTTGCTCCAAATAAGCGCCCACTTCGATGCCGGCTGCCCGCACTTTTTCCTTGACCAATTCCTTGAGAATTCCGATCCCGACCACGGTGGGCCCGATGGGAACTTCGAGGGAATTGTAGGTTTCCCGCAACCCTTGCAGCACCCGCTCGTCGAGAACGTCCGTATCTCCGGCGACCAAAGCGTAGGTCGCATAGCGGAGATAATAGTCCATGTCCCGCAGACAGGCCGCGTAGCGGCGGGTCGTGTAGGCATTTCCACCCGGCCGGATCAGTTCGGGCAGGTCGCCGAACAACTGGGAAGCCGCTTGCTTGACCAGTTCAGCCGCGCTTCCACTGATGGTGGTGGCGGCTTGCACCCGGGCCGTTCCGGTGGCAAAGTAGGATTTTAAGGAATCGATCGCATCGCGATCGAGGTACCGTCCGGTGATGTCGTAATTTTTAATCAGACTCGTAACTGCGTCTCGCATGAAGTTTATCTCCCTATGATATCCATGAATGCTCCCCCACCTGAAAAGCAAGAGGTGGAGGTGTCTTGATTACAAAAATTGATCCCTCGCGACAGGCAGCATTCTCGCGCCCACTACGGGGACTGGTGCCCGTCAGTACCCCCAAGTCGTTTCCGCCCCGGGGCTGAGATTTGGATACTTTGACCGGGAGTCCGCCGTTTATAAACCGACTCGCCGGGATTTACAGGGTGTTCCACCTTTCGTTGAGAGGTCGTGTCTCCGGGTGATTGGAAACCTCTGACCGCCCTTTACCGTACCCCTCAAGATGGATCGATTTTACACCAACACACCCAACATGAATCAAGGTCGCCGTCGTTCCTTGACTGATTCTGAGCCATTCGTGCCATATTGACTCTCCCCGCGAAGACAACGACGGAGATTCGGGAATAAGCCGAATGGCTCTCACAGGCGTAGTCAAAGCGTTGTCAGCTCAACTTGCTTTGCTTGGTATCTCTCGCCGATGGGACATCTTTGCGACCGACAGGTATAGCGCCCCATCGAGGGGAATCGGCAACAGCTCCAGAAGGCAACAGGCCAGTGAAATCGCCTTGAAATCCGGGTTTCAACAAGGGGATGGAGCCCCTTGTTGTCCCTTCCAGGAAACTCTCAACAGACGAGCGCGCACTGCTATATATTTGCCCTCACGGGATGTCAAGCCCCACCCAATCGGGTCTACGAGTGCATCGCCATTCTATAATACAGCGGCTCAAGCCGCCGAGTTAGTTTTGGGCCCGACTCTAAAAAGACGGGGCTACCCAGCTCCCGAACTTCTTTCGTGTAACACTCAATACAAAACTTAATCAATCTGAGTCACTATGATCAGCCAGATGCTTGGTCAGGAAATCTGGTAAGCTCCTCAAATAGTGGAAATAGTAAGGAGAGATATATGCCCGAGACGGCCCAAGAAGTCTTGAGTATGATTCAAGACCAAAATATTGAAGTCATCGACCTGAAATTTATCGATATGCCGGGGACCTGGCAGCACCTGACGGTTCACAGGAGCCAGATTGACGAGACTTCCTTCACCGACGGTGTCGCCTTCGATGGTTCCAGCATCCGGGGCTGGAAGGCCATCAACGAATCCGACATGATGATGGTGCTCGACCCGAAAACGGCTTGGATCGACCCGTTCATGGCTGAACCGACCCTGAGCGTGATCTGTAGCATCAAAGAACCCCGGACGGGGGAATGGTACAGCCGCTGTCCCCGTTCCATCGCCCAGAAGGCGATCGATTACCTGAACGAAACCGGCCTCGGGGACACCGCCTTTTTTGGCCCGGAAGCCGAATTTTTCGTCTTCGATGACGTTCGCTTCGACCAGACCCAAAGCTGCGGTTACTACTACGTCGATTCCATCGAGGGGCGCTGGAACTCGGGTAGGGAAGAACCCGGGGGCAACCTGGGCTACAAACCCCGCTACAAAGAGGGCTACTTCCCCGTCTCTCCCACGGATACCATGCAGGATCTGCGGACGGAAATGCTCCTGACGATGGCTAAGTGTGGCGTCCCCATTGAAAAGCACCACCACGAGGTGGCCACCGGGGGACAAAATGAACTCGGCATCAAATTCGGGACGATGATCGAGGCGGCGGATGACTTGATGATTTACAAGTACGTCGTTAAGAACGTCGGCAAAAAGTACGGCAAAACCGTGACGTTCATGCCCAAACCCGTTTTCAACGACAACGGGTCCGGGATGCACACCCACCAGTCCATCTGGAAGGGTGGCCAACCGATGTTCGCGGGCGATCGCTACGCCGGATTGAGTGAAATGGCCCTGTACTACATCGGCGGCATCCTCCGCCACGCCCCGGCCCTGCTGGCCTTCACCAACCCCACCACCAACTCCTACAAGCGCCTGGTGCCCGGTTTTGAAGCCCCGGTGAACTTGGCCTACTCCCAAGGAAACCGTTCCGCCTCGGTTCGGATTCCCCTGTCCGGCGACAACCCCAAGGCCAAGCGCCTGGAGTTCCGCTGCCCCGACGCTACCGCCAACCCCTACCTCGCCTTCGCGGCGATGCTGTGCGCGGGACTCGACGGCATCAAGAACCAGATCCATCCCGGCGAACCCCTCGACGTGGACATCTACGATCTGAGTCCGGAAGAACTCCGCAAGATCCCCTCGACTCCCGGTTCCCTGGAACTGGCCCTGGAGGCCCTGGAAAACGACCACACCTTCCTGACCGAATCCGGCGTGTTCACGGAAGATTTCGTCACCAACTGGATTTCCTACAAACTCGACAACGAGGTTAACCCGATGCGGTTGCGTCCCCACCCGTTCGAGTTCTCCCTGTACTACGACTGCTAATTCGCCCAACGAATTATCAGCTTGAGATTCCCAGAACCATGAGCCATCCTTCGGGGTGGCTTTTTTTAATTAACAATTGATAATTGATAATTATCGCAGGTATCGCGCTCGTCTGTTTACAGTTTCCTGGGAGGGACAAACCTTGAAACCCTTATATCCAGGTGATTTCATTACCCCATTCCCCATTCCCCATTCCCCATTACCTGCGCGCAGCGCTATATCGATTGATAGCAGTTGCCGGGGGATTTGGGACATCTGAAAAGGCCGGAACCTGAGAGGCGATCGCCAGATTTCTCGGCTTTTCGCTCCCGGGGACGATAAAATTATTTACAATAAATTACAAATCTTTACGTTATTTTCAGTTTCGATCATGTCCGATCCGGTCACTCAATTCACTTATCAGGCGTTCCAGCAGGGCAAGAGCATTTTTAGCGTCGCCCACAAAACCCTCAGCAATCGACTGCTACAGGCGATCGCGCCCCCGAGTCCCGAGCGAAAACCCCAACCCCTGAACCCAGAGATCCTGGACAAAATTCGCGTTTCCCTGGAGGAAATCTATGAAACCGACTGGCGGGATGCGGAACAGGGCATCTATCCCAAATCGACTCTATTCGATACGCCCTGGGCAGATGTGTTTCTCTATTATCCCCTGGTTTGTCTCGAACTGCCCCGAATTCAGGAGCGGGCCAACAACAAACGCTATCAAGATTTTTCGCCGGACATCGACACCGAGGGCTATCCCAGTTATTATGTCCAGAATTTCCACCACCAGACCGACGGCTATTTTAGCGACTGGTCGGCGAATTTGTACGATTTGCAGGTGGAGATTCTTTTTAACGGCGGCGCCGATGCCATGCGGCGGCGGGTTTTGGCGCCACTGAAAGCCGGCGTCGGGGCGTTTGACTCCCTGTCTCCCAAACAGGTGCGGGTGTTGGATGTCGCCTGCGGGACGGGGCGGACGTTGAAATTCATCCGCGCCACCCTCCCCACGGCGTCCCTGTACGGCGTCGATCTGTCCCCCGCCTATTTGCGGAAAGCCAATCAACTGCTCTCGGAGATTCCCGGAGAACTGCCGCAGTTGATCCGAGGGAATGTGGAAGCGTTGCCCTATCAGGACAACTATTTTCACGGGATTACCTCCGTGTTTTTGTTCCACGAACTGCCACCGCAGGCCCGCCAAAATGCGATCGCGGAATGTTTTCGGGTCTTGCAACCGGGGGGCGTTTTTATCATTTGCGATTCGATCCAGGCGATCGACTCCCCGGAATTGCGGCCGATGATGGAGAATTTCCCGGTGATGTTTCACGAACCTTACTATCGCCACTACATCACCGACAATTTGGGCGATCGCCTCGAAAGTGAAGGATTTCGGGACATCGAAATTCAACACCACTTCACCAGCAAATACTGGATCGCCCGCAAACCGGCGGTAGAGGCTTAGGAATTGGGGCGCTCAAGCGCAACAACAAACCCCGTTGTTGGGCTTGAACCCCTCCGAAGCGCCCAAGCGCAACAACAAATGACTCCAAATTAACAATATTAAAAAAGTCTTATAATTATCCGAAAATCCGGCTGCGTTCACTACAATTAAAAGTGACAATTGCAGTTTCGACACAAATTTCAAAATTGATGCCGTATAATTTTCATCATTTATCGAAGTCAATAAAAAGCCAAAAATGCAGTTTAATTAAATCAAAAATATGAAATTTGTTGACGAATATCGGGATATCGACCTCGCCCAAAAATACGCCCGGGCGATCGCATCCGTCACCACCCAACCCCGGACGATCATGGAGATCTGCGGGGGACAAACCCATTCAATTGTCAAATACGGGATCGACAAACTTCTGCCCGAGGAAATTACCCTCATTCACGGCCCCGGGTGTCCCGTCTGCGTCACCCCCATCGAACTGATCGATCGCGCCCTAGAAATCGCCTCCCGCCCCGACACGATCCTCTGTTCCTTCGGGGATATGCTGCGGGTTCCGGGCAGCGAAAAAGATCTGTTATCGGTGAAAGCCACGGGGGGAGATATCCGCATCGTTTATTCTCCCTTAGATACCCTAAAAATTGCCCTGCAAAATCCCGAGAAACAGGTGGTCTTTTTCGGCGTGGGCTTTGAAACCACCGCCCCTGCCACGGCGATGGCGATTTACCAGGCAAAACAGCAGAATATTCAAAACTTTTCGATGCTGGTGTCCCACGTCCTCGTCCCGCCCGCGATCGAGGCGATTTTGTCCGCCCCCAACTGTCGGGTGCAGGGATTTTTGGCGGCGGGGCACGTCTGCACGGTGATGGGATATACGGAATATGAACCGATTGTCAAAAAATACAATATTCCGATTGTCGTCACCGGCTTTGAACCCGTGGATATTCTGCAAGGAATTTATCTGTGTATCCGACAGTTAGAAAACGGGGAAGCAAAACTAGAAAATCAGTACAGCCGTTCGGTGAGTCGGGAAGGAAATAAACCCGCACAACAGATTATTTCAGAAGTGTTTGAAATTGTCAACCGTCGCTGGCGGGGTATCGGAGAAATTTCCCGGAGTGGCTTGGGGTTGCGATCGCCCTACGCGGAATTTGATGCCGAAAAACGCTTTGATTTCGCGCCTTATAGCCCCTGCGATGCCGGCGAATGTATCAGCGGGGAAATCATGCAGGGCATCAAAAAACCCCACCAGTGTCCGGCGTTCGGGACTCGCTGCACCCCGGAACATCCCCTGGGGGCACCGATGGTGTCGTCCGAGGGCGCCTGTGCGGCTTATTATCGCTACCGACAGCAGGACGTTTCGGATCAATTTGAACCCATTTTATCCGAGTAGGTTGGGTTGAGGCACGAAACCCAACATCAACACCGGTTTTGGGTTTTACTCCCATTATAGCAGTGCGCGCTCGTATAGTCAAAAATAGATTGGGTTGAGGGACTGCGACTGACCTATCACCGGCTACATTACGAAATGCGATCGCATCCACTCACCGATCCCAGCTAACTCCACCGCCGCCATCCCGACCGGACTGGCCCCGGCCGATTCCCAGATTTCCAGAAAATCGCTACCCTATAAAGCTAGACTCCCGCAACCCGTGATCCGCTATGGCCGTGACCACCCAACAACTGATCCGCTGGAAACAGCAGCGGCACCCCATTACCGTACTGACCGCCTACGAATATGCGATCGCCCAACTCCTGGACCAAGCCGGGGTTGATGTTATCCTCGTGGGGGATTCCCTGGCGATGGTCGGGTTGGGGTACGAAACCACCCTCCCCCTGACCCTCGAAGAAATGCTGCACCACGCCAAGGCCGTCCGCCGGGGGGTGAAGCGATCGCTGTTGGTGGTGGATTTGCCCTTCCTGACCTACCAGGAGAGCCCCCGGCAGGCGATCCGGTCGGCAGGGCGAATTTTGAAAGAAACCGGCGCCGAGGCGGTAAAATTGGAGGGTGGCTCCCCGGAAATGGCCCAGACGGTTCACGCTTTGGTCAATGTCGGCATTCCCGTTATGGGTCACGTCGGTTTGACGCCGCAATCGGTGCACCAATTCGGCGGCTATCGCAAACAGGGGAAAACCGCAGAGTCCGCCGCCCGGATTCTTTCGGAAGCGATCGCACTCCAGGACGCCGGTGCCTTCGCGATCGTTTTGGAGCACATCCCCGCAGAGCTCGCCGGGGAAATTACCCGAAAATTGCAAGTCCCCACCATCGGCATCGGCGCCGGTCCGGGTTGCGACGGACAGGTTTTGGTGACGTCCGACTTATTGGGATTGACGGGGTGGCAGCCACCCTTTGCCAAAGTTTACGCCGACCTCCAACACACGATTACCGATGCCGTGAAACAATATTGTGCGGAAGTTCAGGAGGGTAAATTTCCCGAATGACGACTCCGAATCAACCTTTAATTGTCGGCGTGTCCGGTGCGTCCGGATTGATTTACGCCGTGCGGATTTTGAAGTATTTGTTGGCAGCCGATCGCGCGATCGAATTGGTCGCCTCCAAATCATCTTACAGGGTCTGGCAGTCCGAACAAAATGTCAAAATGCCCGTCGATTGCGATCGCCAAGAATTATTCTGGCGGGAACAAGCCGGGGTGGAAACCGCCGGCAAACTCCGCTGCCACCCCTGGCAGGACGTGGGGGCGAATATCGCCAGCGGTTCCTTCCGCACCCAGGGCATGATCGTCATTCCTTGCAGCATGAGCACCGTTGCCAAACTCGCCCACGGCCTCAGTTCTGATTTATTGGAACGGGCGGCGGACGTGCAATTGAAAGAGGGTCGAAAATTAGTTATCGTGCCGCGGGAAACGCCTTTGAGTTTGATTCATTTGCGGAATTTGACGATATTGGCGGAAGCGGGAGTCCGCGTCGTCCCCGCCATCCCCGCCTGGTATCACCGACCCCAAACCATCGAGGATTTGGTGGATTTTGTGGTCGCCCGCACCTTGGACCAGTTCGGCATCGATTGCGTGCCCCTGCGACGCTGGAAAGAAGATTGATGCGGACTGCAATAATGGGCGATCGTCTGTCAAGATAGAAACCGAGTCAGTGGTAACAGATATAGCAAACGCCAGGATGGTTCGGACATCCAAAAATTCCGAAACCTCCCAATCATGGGCGATTGACCTTTGCTGCTGACTGAGAGCTCAGAGCTGATTGCTATATTTCGGGAGGGGGATTCTATGTCTTCAAAACGCGCGATCGCCATTCTTGTCCTGGTGGGCGGGTTGTCGATATTGACCGTCCAAAATTTGTCCCCGGCTTTACCCCTGGTCTTTTTGGGCGTCCGACTGCCGACGTTGCCCCTGTCCCTATGGATGCTGATCGCGATCGCCACCGGTGCCTTGACCGCTATTATCCTTTCGAGTTTCTCCAAAGTTTCCCCGACACCCTCCCGCCACCGAACCTCTCCCCCGCCACCAGACCCTCCCAAACCCCCCGTCGAACCTTCGGGATTCGCCGGGGCATCCGAATGGAAGTCGGGTGATTCTGAAGACTCCGAAGAGTGGATTTCTTCCCCCCCGCCAACGCCACCGGAACCCCCACAATCCGAAGAGAAAGCGGGAAAGAGTGACGACTGGGAAACTGAAGTCCGCAAGGTGGGTCCCAACTGGGATGACGGCAATTGGGTGGACACGGGGGACGCCGAACCCGAATCCCCGCCGCGATCGTCCGAAAATTGGACAGACCCCTCTCAAGAACCTTTCAACCCCCACCACACCGGCAAGGAGTGGGGCAACGAAACTGCCCCGGAAGAACCGGAACCCGCTCCGAGCAATTACGAAACCCAGCAAGTCCCCAACAAGGAATCTTGGTCGGGTTCGGTGTATTCTTTCGGTTATCGCAATTCGGAGGAGTCGGGAGTCGGACGCCCGGAATCGGTTTTCGATGCCGATTACCGCCTGATCACTCCTCTGGGTTCCCAGCCGACGCAGATTCAATCGGATTCGGAAGATTCGGAATTTGAGGATGATGATTTGGAGGGGGAAACGCCACCACGGCGGAATTAGGGTGGGGAAAACGTCCGCAGATTTCGCAGATTTCGCAGATTTTGGATTTTATAGCAACGAGCGCTGGCGTGGTTACAGGCCGGGAATGATCAATCTCCCGACTCCCGACTCCCGACTCCCTTTTATAGCTTTTGTAACTATACGAGCGCGCATTGCTATATTTGTTCCTGACTCCCAGATTTCTCTTGATTTTTAATAAAAATGACGTTAGAACAACAGTTACAAGGCATCAATATTTACTTGATCGGTATGATGGGGGCGGGAAAGTCCACCGTCGGAAAGGTTTTGGCCCGGGAGTTGGGCTACCGGTTCTTTGATACTGATCAGGTCGTCAGCCAGGTGGCTCGGCGATCGATTCCCGAAATTTTTGAGAGCGACGGCGAGGCGGGGTTTCGGATGTTGGAATCTCAAGTTCTGTCTGAATTGTGTTCTTATCGGCGTCTGGCGATCGCGACGGGTGGGGGTATTGTTAGCGAACAGATGAATTGGAGTTACTTGCAGCACGGCATCGTCATCTGGCTGGATGTCCCCCCCGATCGCCTTTTTGAACGCCTCAAGGGGGATAACAGCCGCCCCCTCCTGCAACATCCCGACCCCCTCGGACGCCTCAAGGACATCCTCGAACAACGGCGATCGCGCTACGCCCAAGCTGACCTGTCTTTTACTATCGAAAATGACGATACCCCGGAAGAGATTGTTGAACGCATCCTCACCCGCATCCCCAAAATCCTCAAAGCGACTCCGGCGTCATCGAGTTAAGCTGGGCTTATCATTTCCTGGAAATCGTTTTGCTTTGTAAAATTTTTCCAGAAAATAATAAAAAATTAATTGAAAATTGCTCTCAAATACTTGACGGCGGAATGGGGGTTCTGGTACACTTTGGGAAACGACACCCAAGGGGTTCTTGTGTCTATCCGCCAAAATAGAGGCTCAAACCCCCATTATTTCGTAAAAAATTCTGATTTTTCCGAAAAATCGAAAAACCCCGACGCACCAATTTTCTTGGCTCCCGGGGAGGGGACTTGACAAAATAGTGTTTTTGTGTATTTGGGACGGGTGCGATCGCAAAATCGCCCCAAATTTTCGCGATTTCCCATTGACAAATCCCCCCACTTGACTGATTATTAAATCATGGGAGAATGTGCCGCCCTATAGACACCCCATCAGCCCTAAAGATTTCACCATAGAGGCACAGAGGACACAGCAGAGAAAAATGGGGATTTGTCCGGTGGAAATGTTGCCGAAATTTCCCATAACTTCCCTTGACAAATGCCCGGACTTGACCTATTCTTAAAGCATGGGAAAAGGTGCCGACATATATATAGCGCTGCGCCCGGGGAATGGGGAATAAGGAAGAGGGAAGAGGGAACGGGTATAACCTTCGGCTCCCTCATTGCTATATCGAGCGATCGCCAATCAAACATCGGCAATTCGCTAGAAGTCCAAGTCCGACTCCCAGTCAACCCAGGAATTCGATCGAATCCCAACTCTCCCGCCAGTTCCTATATATAAAAAGTATCGGTTAAATTGAACGAGATGCAGAAGCGATCGGCATCGGCAAAAAGCGATCGCCGAAACCGATCTCCCACTCTTACCCACCACCGCCGCCAGATTCAAACATGGCCTATCGCAACCCGACACCCACCGTAGATATTATTATCGAACTCATCGATCGCCCCGCCCGACCGATTATTTTAATCGAACGCAAAAATCCCCCCCACGGCTGGGCAATTCCCGGCGGATTTGTCGATTACGGCGAATCGGTGGAAACCGCCGCCGCGCGGGAAGCCAAAGAAGAAATCGGGCTGGATGTGACCCTGGTGGAACAATTTTACGTCTATTCCGACCCCAACCGCGACCCCCGCCAGCACACCCTGTCCGTCGTCTTTCTCGCCACCGCCACCGGGGAACCCAAAGCCGCCGACGACGCCAAAACCCTCGATGTCTTTGAACCGTGGCGAATCCCGAAAAATTTGTGTTTCGATCACGATCGCATCCTTCGAGATTATCTGCAATTTCGCCATTTCGGACTCCGACCCCGACTGATGGAATC